>DVLD01000133.1 GCA_018715725.1 Candidatus Aveggerthella excrementigallinarum | reverse complement strand
CAGGTCGAAGGGCTCTTCCTGCGCGCGCGTCACGAGCGCGTCGAGCGAGGAGGTAGCGTCCATGAAGAACATCTGGTGCATGCGCGGCTTCTTTCTCCCGTGCGGTGTTCGTTGCCTGGCAGTGTACCACCCGGCGCGCGGCGCCGTCCTGGCCGCACCGAAGCACTCGTGCCGAGTGGCAGGGTCGCTCGTCGCTCGTGGTAGGGTCGGTCCTCCCTCGTGACGCCGCACGCTCGCGCGGCGCGCATGATACACTCTGAAGAGAGTGCAAACGAGGGGATCGGAGAGCTCGAGAGCATGAGGGAAAAGCAAGCGGAGGAGAGCCGCGAGCAGGCGGAAGCGCGCCATGAGATGGAGGCGCTCGCCCAGCAGGTGCTCGACCTTTCGCGCAACGCCGTGCTGGTGAACCTGCGCTTCATGGAGCAGGCGTACGCCTTGCTGCCGTGCAAGCGCTCGGAGAAGTGGACGTTCGCCACGGACGGCGGTTCGCTGCGCTACACGCCACAGCACGTGCTGAAGACCTACGCGGCGGAGCCGAACGCGCTTGCGCGCAACATGCTGCACGTGGCATTGCACTGCGTGTTCCAACATCTATATGTGGGTGAGCCGGTCATCCCGGCGTACTGGGACCTTGCGTGCGACGTGGCGGTCGAGGCGGTGATCAGCGAGCTTGACCTGGCGTCCACGCGCGCCGACCGCACCATCCGCCAGGCGTCGTTCCTGGCGCGCGCCAAGGCGGGCACGAACCTGCTCACGGCCGAGAAGGTCTACCGTTTCGTGCTGGAGTCCGGCATGACCGAGGACGAGGCGAAGGAAGCGCGCGAGGCGTTCTTCGCCGACGACCACGAGATTTGGTACCAGCCCGTGGAGGCCGAGGACGGCAAAGCGCAGAGGCAGCAGGCAGAGGCGCCGGCGCCCGAGGGCGACCAGCGAGCCGAAGACCGCGCCGAGCAGCGCGCAGGCACGACGACCGACGTGAAGGCCACCGACCGCGAGCATCGCGAGAAGTCCCGTCAGGGCATGGACTCGGTCACGCAGAAGAACAAACCGAAAGAGGCGCACGAGGCTATTGGCGGGCGTTTCGCGAACACCATCGGCCTCGACCGCGCACGCGAGGACTGGGAGCACGCCGCCTACCAGATGGGCGTGGAGCTCGAATCGTTCGCGCGCATGTGGGGCACCGAGGGCGCCGGGCTCGTCGCCACCATCAAGGCCGTCACGCGCGAGAAGCAGGATTACAGCGACTTCCTGCGCAAGTTCGCCACGCGCAACGAGGAGATCAAGGTCAACGACGACGAGTTCGACTACATCTACTACTGTTACGGCCTGAAACTTTACGAGAACGTGCCGCTCATCGAGCCGCTCGAGTACGTGGACCAGAAGTCCGTGCGCGATTTCGTGATCGCCATCGACACGTCCGCCTCCACGAGCGGCGAGCTGGTGAACAAGTTCGTCACGAAGACGTACAACATCCTGCAGGATTCGCAGAGCTTCTCGACCAAGCTCAACCTGTACATTATCCAGGCGGACGCCGAGATCGCCGACGTGGCGCACATCACCTCGAAGCGCGAGTTCGAGCGCTATATCGACACGATGGAGCTGCACGGCATGGGCGGCACGGACTTCCGCCCCGTCTTCGACTACGTGGACCGGCTCGTGGAAACGCGCGAGTTGGAGAACCTGGGCGGCCTGATCTACTTCACGGACGGCCAGGGCACCTACCCGAAGACAAAGCCCGACTACGACACGGCGTTCGTCTTTGTGGACGATGCCTTCGCCGAGCACTTGGTGCCCTCGTGGGCCATGAAGGTGCTGCTGGAGTCGGAGGACATCGAGAAGTTTTCGGACGACTAAGCGTCCTGTACCGCACAGTTTGGTTTCAAGCCCCGTCAGGAGGTATGCATGAACATTAAGGAAGCAAAGCAGCAGATCGCGAACGCCATGCGCGCGTACTTCACGAAGGACGAGTTCGGGCACTACGTCATCCCGATCGAGCGCCAGCGCCCGGTGTTCCTGCTCGGCGCGCCGGGCATCGGTAAGACGGCCATCATGGAGCAGATTGCCCAGGAGCTCGGTGTGGGCCTGGTGAGCTACTCCATGACGCACCACACGCGCCAGAGCGCGCTCGGCCTGCCGTTCATCGCGCAGAAGACGTACGGCGGCGTGGAGTACGAGGTCTCCGAGTACACCATGAGCGAGATCATCGCCTCGGTCTACGACGCCATCGAGCAGACGGGCCAGCAGGAGGGCATCCTGTTCCTGGACGAGATCAATTGCGTGTCCGAGACGCTGACGCCCGCTATCCTGCAGTTCCTGCAGTACAAGGTGTTCGGTCGACATCGCGTGCCGGACGGCTGGATCGTCGTGACGGCGGGCAACCCGCCGGAGTACAACCGCTCCATCCACGACTTCGACATCGCCACGTGGGACCGCCTGAAGCGCATCGACGTCGACCCGGACTTCGCCGTGTGGAAGGAGTACGCGGTGGCGCAGGGCGTGCACCCGGCCGTGCTCACGTACCTGGAAATCCGCCCCGACGACTTCTACCGCGTGGAGACGACGGTCGACGGCAAGAGCTTCGTGACCGCGCGCGGTTGGGACGACCTGTCGCAGATGATCAAGCTCTACGAGCGCAACGGCATCGTGGTCGACGGCCTGCTCGTGGGCCAGTACGTGCAGAACGCCGAGATCGCGAAGCGCTTCGCGGTGTACTACGACCTGTTCAACAAGTACAAGAGCGACTACCAGGTGGAGGACATCCTGGACGGCACCGCAGGCGAGGCCATCAAGGCGCGCGCCGTGGAGGCGGGCTTCGACGAGCGCATCTCGCTCATCGGCCTGCTCATGGACGCGTTGGGCGAGCGCCTGCGCGCGGCCGTGCTGGCGGAGCGCGCGGTGGAGCTGTGCCACGGCAAGCTGGCAGCCCTGAAGGAGGGCGCGGACGAGGCTGCGCTCGCCGACGTGCGCGAAGCGTGCGCCGAAGCGTCGCGCGATGTGCAGAAGCAGCTTGACGGCGACCGTGCGGCGGGCACGCTCTCGCGCGAGGCGTACGAAGTCCGTTCGCGCGCGATCGCGTTCTTCGACGAGATCGCCGGGCGCGTGGAGCCGGCGTCCTTCGACGATGCGCGCGCTCTGTTCGGCGAGCGCGTGGACGAGCTGGACGGCCTGATCTCCACGGCGTCGGCGAGCCTGGACAACGCGCTCGCGTTCGTGGAGGACGCGTACGGCGAAGGCCAGGAGATGCTGCTCGTGATTACCGACCTGAGCGTGAGCCGCTACGGCATGGCGTTCATCAACCAGCATGGCTGCGAGCGCTACTTCAAGCACAACGAGAACCTGCTGTTCTACGAGCGCGGCAAGGACATCGTCGACCGCATCGAGCGCATGGACCTGGACGAGGACTAGCGCACAGCGAATAAAGGCCGCGGCCGTCGTGCCGCGGCCTTTTTTCATGGGCGGCCGCAGAGAGGAAGGATGCCGAATGGACGGTGTTGACGTGACGGAGCTTCGGGAGCATTACGCGAGCATGGAACGCGAAGACGGGTATGCGAGCCGGTGCCGCATGTGGCTGCCCGACGACCTGGCGGGCAAGCGCGTGATCGACGTGGGGTGCCGCCGCGGCAAGGGCGTCTATGAGATTTCCGAGCGCGTGGGCGCGGCGGGCTTCGTGCTCGGCGTGGACTGGAGCGCGGCGTTCCTGGAGGCTGCGCAGGCGGGCGAGCGGCATGCGCTCGACAAGAGCGGGCTTGCGGCGTCGAACATGGCGTTCGCGTTGGGGTATCCCGAAGAGGTCGACCGGGTGGCGGGCGCGGGCTCGTTCGACGTGGCCATCGCGAACAGCGTGCTGAACCTGGCGTACGACCGCACGGCGGCCTACGCTGCCCTGGCGCGCACGTTGCGACCCGGTGGGCTGTTCCAGTACGCGGCCGTGGTGGCGGAAGAAGAGCCGGGCGAGCGGGCGCTCGCGGAGGCGTGCGCCGTGGGCGACGTGCGCGCTGCCGCGCAGACTGAGGAGCGCTTGCTCGCGGAGCTGCGTGACGCCGGGTTCGAGCGCTGCGAGGTCGTCGAGCGCGACGAGCCGTTCGAGGACATGCCTGGAGTGTGCCAGATCGTGGTGGCGGCGCGCGTGCCGACTGGGGCACGATAGGCGGGGGTGACGGTTGACGCGGCGGGCACGATGACGCACGCTGCAATGATGCGACGAACGGCTCCGAGGCAACAACGAAAGGCGGCGCACATGTTCTCTGGCGAATTCCATGACGTGATTGGCGAAAGCGGCGTGTTGGCGGTGCCCGCTGCGCTCAATATCCCGAACGGCGCGACGATCGTGGCGTTCGCGGATCCTGCGTGCGAAACGCCGTGCGCGTGCCTCTACGGCGAGGCCGACTACAAGGCGTACCGCACCGAGCTGGCGGAGAGCCTCGCGTTCTGGAACGCGACCGAGCCTGCTTCTGAGAACGCAGCGTTCCTGAACCGCGCGCTCAACGCCGCCGCGCACGTGTGCACGGTGGAGGACGGGCGCCTTGAGCTGCCGGCTGAGCTGCTCGCGCGCATCGGCGTTGACGGCGCGTGCGTGCTCGTGGGCGCCGACGACCATCTGGAGCTTTACGCTGCCGAGCAGTGGGCGGGCGCGTCATCCGCGTTCGGCGCCGAGGACGACATCGATTTCAGCGAGCTGTTCTAAGCGAAGCGGCGTGCGACGTGCGCGCATGAAAAAGGCTGCCCCTTTTCTTGCGGAAAGGAGCAGCCTTCCTGTTGTGCTAGCGGGCGCGCAGTTCCCAGAATGCTACAGCGGAGGCGGCGGCCACGTTCAGGGAGTCCACGCCGTGCTGCATGGGGATGAGCACCGTGTAGTCGCACTGCGCGATGGTCTCGGGCGCCAACCCGTCACCCTCCGTTCCGAGCACGAGCACGAGCTTCTCCTCGGCCTTGAGCCGCGGGTCGTCGAGCGTGACGGAGTCGTGCGAGAGCGCGAGCGCCGCCGCCTTGAACCCGAGGCGGTGCAGCAGCTCGAGGCCCGCGCCCGGCCAGTCTTCCTTCGTCGTGCCGATGCGCGTCCACGGCACCTGGAAGACGGTGCCCATGGACACGCGCACGCACCGGCGGTACAGCGGGTCGCAGCACGTGGGCGTGACGAGCACGGCGTCCACGCCGAGCGCCGCCGCCGAGCGGAAGATGGCGCCCACGTTCGTGAAGTTCGTGATGTCCTCGAGCACCGCCACGCGCCGCGCTCCGGCGAGCACGTCCTCCACCGCCGGCAGCGGCGGGCGGCGGAACGCCGCGAGTGCGCCGCGCGTGAGCTCGAAGCCGGTGAGCTTCTTGAGCTCGTCATGCGGCAGCACGTAGACGGGCAGGTCGACTCCCTGCTCGGCGGACGCGCGCTCCACGAGCCGGCGCATGGGCTCGATCCACTTCTGGTCCATGAGGAACGAAAGCGGCTGCATGCCGCCGTCAAGGGCGCGCTCGATCACTTTGGACGACTCCGCGATGAAGATGCCCTTCTCGGGTTCGAGCCGGCTGCGCAGCTGCGCCTCCGTCAGGCGCGCGTACGCGTCGAGCTGCGGGTCGTCGATGGTCTCCAGGTTGATGATCATGCCTCGTCCGCCTTGCCGGCGTCCGCCTCCGCGGCGCGCTCTTTCGCCGCCTTGAGTGCGCTCTGCGCCATGGCGGTGGTCACCTCCTCGATGCCGCGCAGCTCGGCGCGCATCTCCGCCACGGTGTCCGGCATGTCCTCCAGGCCGTCCTCGCGCAGCTCGTCGCAGGTCATGACGAACGCCCCGACGCACTCCATGTCGGCGATGTTCGCAGCCTGCGCCTCGGGAGAGCGCGACGACGTGCAGTCCTCCACGACGGCCACGTTGTAGTTGAGCGAGAGCGCGTCGTAGCACGTGGCGCGCACGCAGTTCGGCGTGGTGGTGCCGGCAAGCACCACCGTCTCGACCTTGAGCGCGCGCAGAAGCGCGTCAAGGCCGGTGTCGAAGAACGCCGAGAAGCGCGGCTTCGTGATGAGGTGGTCGCCTGGTTGCGGCTTGAGCGCTTCGGGCGCCTCCAGGCTGTCGGGCCACGCGTCAGAGAGCGGGCGCCCGCCGTCAAGCCATGTCTGGAAGCGGCAGGGCTCGACGTCCGAGCCGTTGGCGTTGTAGCGGCGCTGCACGTGGATGACGTGCATGCCCTGTTCGCGCGCTGCCTTCAGCGCGCGGGCACAGGCGTCCACCGTGGAGGCGGCGCCCGCTATGCACAGGGGAGATTCCTCCTCGATGAACCCGTTCTGCATGTCGATCAGGATGAACGCGGCGGTTTCCGGTGCGATCATGGATCCTCCTTTTCACTATCCTGGAAAGGGTAGCACGATATACTTTGGGCGAAACAAGCAACTTGAGAGCGCTCGCTGCCGCTTCGCGCGAGGGCATGGGCCTCAGGTTCGACGTTCCGCTGTTCGGGTTCTTGAATCGTCCCGATTCAAGAACCCTCATGCGCTGCACCGCTTCATGCTTTTGACGGCGCGCTTCGCGCGCTTCGGGAGTGGTGTTCAGACTCACCTTCGGCCCATGCCCTCGCGCGAAGCGGCGCGGTAGTCGCTTGTTCGCGCGCAAGCAGGAAGGAAAGGGCACAATGGTTTCTACCTGGCGTGATATTGAGGTGCAGGAGCATCCGGCATTCGACGAGTTCGTGAGGACGATCGCGTGCTTGCGGGCGCCGGACGGGTGCCCGTGGGACCGCGAGCAGACGCACGCGAGCATCGCGCGCAACATGGTGGAAGAGGCGTACGAGGCCGTGGACACCATCGAGTCGGGCGACGTGGCGCACTTGCGCGAAGAGCTGGGCGACGTACTCATGCAGGTGGTCCTGCACGCGCAGATTGCCGCCGAGACAGGGGAGTTCACCATCGACGACGTGTGCCGTGACGTGAACGAGAAGATCGTGCGGCGCCACCCGCACGTGTTCGGCGACGCCGCGGCGGGCGACTCATCCGAGGTGCTGGAGCTGTGGGACCAGGTGAAGCTGGCCGAGAAGGGCGCGGCGGACTCTGCGGCCGACGAGGCGGGCGAGCAGCGCGAGAGCCTGCTCGACGGCGTGCCGAAGGCGTTCCCGTCGCTTTTGCAGGCGCAGAAGATCTCGAAGAAGGCCGTGTCCGTCGGGTTCGAGTGGGATTCGCTTGACGATGTGTGGGCACAGGTGGACGAAGAGGTCGCCGAGCTCAAGGAGGCGTTTGCTCGCGCGCCAAAGAACGCGAAGGGCAAGGCGGCCGACGACGCCGACGTGGAGCTCGAGATGGGCGACGTGCTGTTTTCGCTCGTGAACGTGGCGCGCAAGATGGGCGTCGACGCGGAGTCCGCCCTGCGCGCCACGTGCAACAAATTCCGTTCGCGCTGGTCGTTCATGGAGGGAGCTGCGTGGGCGCAGGGTGTGCGGCTGGAGGATTTGTCCCAGCCGGAGCTCGAGGAGCTGTGGCGTCAGGCGAAGGCGGCGGAGCGCGCGTAAGCGGCTTGCCGTGCCGAACGCGGCGAGTGGGCTCGGTCTGGCGTGGCGGCCGTGCGTGGTTCCGGTGCGGGCAGGTGCATCAGGGTGAGAAAAGGGCAGGAGGTGCGGTGGCGCTTCCTGCCCTTCGCGTTCGTGGGGCATTGCCGGGCTGGCTAGTGCTTGTCCTCGGTGATGTCGATGTTCGCCGGGACGAGGCGCCAGACGAGCGCCGCCACGGCGAGCACGATGACCCCGCCGGCGAAGGCCGTGGTCACCAGCGAATTCGAGAACGCCGTCGCGCCCTCGGCGATAAGCTCCATCACGCCGGTCTGGGCGGCGATCTCCGCCGCTGCGCCGAAGGACTCCTGCGCCGCGGTGAGGGAGGCGGCGTCAAGCCCCGACGCCGCCAATGCGGTCGGGTCAAGGCCGACGCGGTAAACGACGGAGGCAAGGCTGCCCAGGATGGCCACGCCGAGCACGTTGCCCAGGTCGTACGAGATCTCCTCGAACGCTGCTGCGCTGGAGGCCTTCTCCGGCGGCGTCTCGCACTGCAGGACCGAGGACGCAATGGCAAGCGACCCCACGCCGAAGCCGGTCAGGCAGCCCGAGACCATGATGGGCGGGTAGGTGAGGTCGTTGCGGAATGCCACGAGCACCATCATGCCGATTGCGGTGATGACCAGGCCGCCGACGATGGTGCGGCGCGCGCCAATGCGCAAGGCGATGGCGGGCGCCACCATGCCGGCGAAGATGCTGGCGACCGCCATGGGGACGAGGCGCGTGCCCGCCTCGAGCGGGGTGTAGCCGTGCACGAGCTGGAGCCACTGCGCCAGCAGGAACAGGAGCGCGGCCATGGCGAACATGGAGCCCAGCGCGGCGATGATGCCCGCCGTGAACGGCTTGCTACGGAAGAGCGACACGTCGAGCAGCGGAGCGTCCGAGCGCAGGCACCGCAGGACGAAGAGCGCCATGAGCGCCAGGCCTGCGCAGAGGGCGCCCAGGCCGAGCGCGTCGAAGGCCATGACGGCGGCCAGGTGCTTGATGCCCCACATGAGCGAGACCATGCCCACAAGCGCGATGAGCGCGGCTGCGATGTCCCACGAGCCAGGGTTCTTCACGCGGATTTCTGGCAGGACGATGATGCCCAGGACGATGCCGATGGCCATGAGCGGGATGTTCACCACGAACGCGGCGTGCCAGCTGAAGTGCTCGAGCAAAAAGCCGCCGATCAGCGGGCCGGCCGCCATGCCCAGGCCTGAGATGGACGACCACGCCGCCAGGGCGAACGCGCGCTCGCGCGCGTCGGAGAAGATGTTTCGCACCATAGAGATGGTGGCGGGCATGATCATGGCGCCGCCCACGCCGAGCAGGGCGCGGATAGCGATGACCGCCTCAGGCGACTGCGCGCCGATAATGAAGGCGGACGCGATGCCGAACACGGCGAAACCGGAGAGCAGCATGCGCTTGCGTCCCCAGCGGTCCGACAGCGAGCTTGACGCCACGAGCAGGCCTGCCAGCACGAGCGAGTACGCGTCCACGATCCACAGCTGCTGGTCGGACGTGGGCTTGAGCTCGGCGGTGAGGCTCGGCAGCGCAATATTGAGCACTGTCATGTCGATGGCGACGACGAACTCGCCGAACAGGACGGCGAACAGGCACACCCAGCGGCGTGCCTTCGATAGGTTACGGGGCGTCATGACGATCTGCTCGTGCATGGGGCACCTCTTTCTAGGCGAAATCGGCTTGGCGGTCAGGGCGACCGTTCGTTCGGTGAAAACGGGGGACGGCGTTACGGCTGCAGATTGCACCCGCCGTCATCGAGCGCCGCGCCCATGATTGCGTGCACGGCGAAGCGCACGTCGTCTGGGCGAGCTGGGTTGTCGAGCAGGCATGCGTCCACGGTCAGGCCGTCCAGGTAGATGACGAACGCCCGCGCTTGCGTCTCGCTCATGAACGGCACGCACTGCGCGATGGCGAACTCGCACGCGCTTCGGTAGAGCGCGCGGATGGCAGGGTCGTGGACGGCGGCCGCCACGAACGCGGCGTCGGCGTTGACCTGCTTCATGTCGGCGAGGTACGCGACAAGCTCGTTCGCGAACGCGTCCGCCGTGCCGCCCTGCTCGCGAATCCGGCGGAACATGCCCTCGTAGTCCTCTCCCACCTGCTGGGCGAGCACGGCAAGGCCGGCGTGACGCAGCTCGTCGATGCTCGAGAAGTACTGCGTTGTGGACCCCAAAGGGACGCCTGCGCGCTCGGCGACGCGGCGGTGGGTAAGCTTCTTCGTTCCTTCGTGCGCAATCAGCTCGGCGGCAGCGAGCTCGATGGCCTTCTTGCGGCCTGCGGGGTCGCGCGGCGCGCGCGTGCGCTCTTCGCTCATAACGCTCCGTCCATGCAGTAGTGTACAAATGTACAGAAAGTGTCGTTCCGCATCATACTGTACATTTGTACAGAAAAGTGGCGCCTTCACAAAGAGGCCACAGGCGAGGGAGAGGGGCGGGCTTCTGCACGCTGCGTCCGTGGGCGGCCGCGGCGCCGATCGTCCATCGAACCGGTGACCGTGGCGTCGGCCACCCGTCGTCAACCAGCGACCGCAGCGCCAGCCTCCCATCGCCCACCACGGCGCCACTCTTCCATCGCCCGCCGGCGGCCGCAACGCCAGTCGCCCGCCGCCCACCGCGGCAGCAGTCGCTCGCCACGGCATCAATCGCTAGTTGCGCGAGGAACGCTTGCGTAACGAGGGTGGGGAGTTTTCGCGTGTGGCGGCGGCCTTTGCTATCATCGAGGTGCAGCGGCCGCGTTGGCAGGTACCGTCTTCGACGGCCGTACGCGCAATTCGAACGTATGGCGCCTGCCATGCCTGCCGCGCGCAGGAAGGCGGGCGCTCTGTATGGGGAGGGAGCATCGCGCATGCAGCAGGCTTCCGCGGCTGAAGCGTCGCAGGGCGTTTCCACCTGCTCGAAAGATCACGTTGCCGCAGCGGGCGCCCAGGGCGCCGCAGGCTCGAGTGCCGGCATGGCGGTTGACGCCAGCTTGGCGGAGCAGGCGGCGGGCTCGCCGCGCGGCGCTGACGGAGCGCCCGCCCAGGACGTGGACGCGTGCGTCGTCGCGCCAACGCCAAGCTCGCTCAAGAGCGCCTTCGACGGCGCGAACGAGGTGGGGCTGAAGAACGTGCTCTTGGCGGATGCCGTGCGCGGCGCACGCCGCAAGCGCGAGCACGCGCTTTCCAGCGAGGACCTCGACCGCCTGGACGAGATGGAGTCGGCCTTGCGGGCTTCCATGCAGAAGTACCAGGCGGCCATGCGCCAGATGGAGGTTCGCTTCGAGATCCTCGACCAAGAGCTTAGCCTGCGCAAGAATCGCAATCCCATCCACCATGTGGAGGCGCGCCTCAAGAAGCCGGCGAGCATCTACGAGAAACTTCTCCGCTACGGCGTCCCCACCACCATTGAGTCCATGGAGCAGCATCTGATGGACGTGGCGGGCGTGCGCGTCATCTGCTCGTACATCCAGGATGCCTACAGCCTGCTCGACTTGCTGCGCATGCAGGACGACCTGGCCATCGTGGAGGTCAAGGACTACATCGCCCACCCAAAGCCCAACGGGTACCGCAGCTTGCACGTCATCGTGCGCATTCCGGTGTACTTCCTTGAGAAGAAAGAGATGGTCCCGGTGGAGGTGCAGATCCGCACCATCGCCATGGACTTCTGGGCCAGCCTTGAGCACGACCTCAAGTACAAGGCCGTGCACGAGATCAGCGGCAACGACGTGGCGGGCGAGCTTAAGGACTGCAGCCGTATCATCGAAGAGGCGGAAGCCCGGATGCAGGTCCTCTCGCTTGCCCTTGACGCAGAAGACGACGGGGCGCAGGCACTCCTGGCGGGCGAAGAGGCGCCGGAGCGATAGGAGCGCCGCATCCGTTCCGTATCGCCTGGCTTTCATGCCGCGCAATGCCGGTACGGTTCACGCCGGCGCGATGGCACGGTAGAATGGAGAAAAGGAACGATTCGACGCACGAAGGGAGCATCAGCCATGTTCGACGAGAAAAAGCAGCATGGTCGCGCGAGCGTCGACCAGCACGATAAGAAGGCTTACCAGGAGCGTGCGGCGAAGGAGGAGCGTCAGCTTCGCGACGTCGAGGCGCTTGACGACGAAAGCCTGGAGGAAGTCATGGGCGGGATTAAGTTCCCGAAGCTTCCGATCTTCGGCTAAGGAAGCCGTATCGCACAGGATCGCTCGTACTGTCAGCCCCCGAGGAGCAACGCTCTCGGGGGCTTCTTTGTGCGCTCAGGGGCGCAAAGGTAGAGGGCGAGCGTTGTGTGCTGCTCGAGTGCGCGCGGAGCGCGGAAGGCTCGCGAAGCACGGAAGGCGGCGAAGTGCGGGAGGTTGGTGAAGCATGGGAGGCTTATTGGGAGCGGCCGCGCTCATGCTGTCGCGCGAGACGCCTCCGCGCATAAAAAAGAAGCGCCCCCGCTAGGAGGCGCTTCGTGCGCGGTTGCTCAAGAGGAGGGGGCGCCTACAGGAAGGACAGCGCGCCGCTTTCGGCGGACGGCGTGGTAGGAGTCGCGCCGTTACCGTCCGTGCCCTCATTTGCATCTTCCCCGGAGGGGCCGTTGCTTTCGTCCGGAGTCGACTGCGTGCTCGAATTTTCTGAATCGTTGGTCGAAGAAGTGACAGGATCGGATGCGGTCAGATAGATAGTTGACCCGTAATCCATGAGGCCTGAGGCGCTTTGGGTTTGAACTATGGCATCTGAAGAAGAGCCACCGCTTACCTGCACGCGGAACCCAAGGCTCTCAAGGGTGTGCCTTGCATCGCTGACGGTCTCCCCTGTGACATTGGGAACGCCTACCTGTGACTTGCCGCTGCTCACCACGATGCTGATCGTGGAGCCCTTGTCGGCCTTGCCGGAGGGGCTGTAGCTAATGACGACGCCCTTCTCGACGGTGCTGCTCTCCTGCGTGCTCGAAGAGACCTGGAAGCCCGCTTCCTGCAGGGCGGAGCGCGCGTTGGATTCGCTCATGCCAGTGACGTTGGGCACGTCGATGGTCTCGGCGCCCATGGAGATGGTCAGCGTGATCGTGGTGGTCTTGGAGACCTGGGAGCCCGCTTCGGGGCTCATGCTGATGACGTGGCCCTCTTCGACGTCCGTGCTGTGCTCGGTGCGCGTGGACACGGTCAGGCCAATCTGCTCGAGCGAACGGCGCGCGGCGTCTTCGGTCTGGCCAGTGACGTCGGGCAGGGTGACGGTGTCCTCGCCGCCCGAGACGACAAGGTTGATCTTGCTGCCCTCTTCGCGCTTGGAGCCGCCGGACGGATCCTGGCTGATGACGTGGCCTTCCTCCACCGAGTTGCTCTTGGCGGTGCTCACGGTACCTACTTCGAAGCCGGCGGCGCGGATGGTCTCCTCTGCCTGCGTCTGCTCCATGTTCACCACGTCGGGCACGGGGGTGCCCGAGCCGCTGCACTGCGTCAGGCCGAACGCGATGGCTGCGACGGCGACGACCGCCACGATGAGCGCGACGATGAGGCCGACGCGGCCTTTCTTCTTGGGCTCGCCTTCGACGCCATGGTACGTCGTGGTGCCGTGGTTCACGCCCTGCTGCATGCCATTGCCCATGCCGGCGGGCATGACCTGCGTGCCGTCGCCAGCGATAGGCGGGACGTTTGGCACGCCGCCCATGACGACCGTGGAGGCGGAGGTGAACCCGCCCAGGTTCACCGGGCGTCCGCTCAGGTAGTCGTTGAGGGCGTTCTTCATGTCGCGCGCGGTGGCAAAGCGGTTGTCCGGCGTCTTGTCGAGCGCCTTCATGATGATGTCCTCGAGCGCCGCGTCGATGGCGGGGTTCACCTGGCTGGGCGGAACCGGCTGCTCCTGGACCTGCTTCATGGCGACGCTCACGGCATCCGGGCCGTCGAACGGCAGCTTGCCCGTGGCGGCCTCGTACAGCACGATGCCGAGCGAGTAGATGTCGGACGCGTAGGTAAGCTCTTTGCCCTGGGCCTGCTCCGGCGAGACGTAGTGCGCCGTGCCCAGGACCGAGGAGGTCTGCGTCTTCACGGAGTTCTTCGCGCGCGCGATGCCGAAGTCCATGACCTTCACGTTGCCGTCAGGCTGGATCATGATGTTCTGCGGCTTGATGTCGCGGTGGATGATATCGAGGTTGTGCGCCACGGAGAGCGCCTGGCAGACCTGCGAGCCGATTTCTGCCACCTTGCGCTGATTGATGGCGCCGCGCTCTTTGATGGCGGTCTTGAGGTCGGAGCCGCGAACGTACTCCATGACGATGTAGTACGTGCCGGAATCCTGGCCCCAGTCGTAGACGTTGACGATGTAGGGGCTCTGCAGGTTCGCCGCGGAGGCGGCCTCCTGGCGGAAGCGCTGCGTGAAGGACGGGTCGGCTGCGTACTGCGGCAGCATCACCTTGACGGCCACCATGCGGCCGAGCACGGTGTCCTGCGCGCGGTAGACCTCGGCCATGCCGCCGATGCCAATCCGTTCCGTGATCTTGTAGCGGTTGTTGAAGATCCTGCCGATCATGTTTCCGGTCACGTTTTTGCTCCTTTTGGACCCATGGTTTCATGCAGAAGGGTGCTGTGTTCGTGATGACTCAGCATAGCCCATTTACACGCCGTCGTGCATCTGCATTGCGGTTCTTAATCGAGGTTCCATATACCGTTGCTGCCCGCTCGGCGCCGCGCGCCGAAGGCGTGTCGACCGTCGCGCTCCGCGCCCGCTTGGGCGTCCGGCGGATGCGGAGCGCGACGTGGGCTTACAGGTCTCCTTGGACTTCCAGCGCCACCTGCAGCACGTTGTTCACGCGAGAGGTGGAGCGGCCGCTGCCCGCCTCCTCCAGCACGAGCGCCACGACCACGCTCGGGTCGTCGCTCGGGGCGAAGCCGGTGAACCAGCTGTCGTCGGTCGCCTTGCCGGTCTCGGCCGTGCCCGTCTTGCCGGCCACCTGCACGCCGTCGATGCCGGCAGCGGTGCCGGTGCCTTCGTTGATGACGCCTTCCAGCACGTCGGTCACGCGGTTGGCGATGTCGGCGCTCAGCGGCTGGCTGAACAGCTGCGGTTGGGTTTGTGAGCTGAGCTCGCCATTGGCGTTGTAGATGGAGTCCACGAAGTACGGCTTCTGGATGACGCCGTCGTTGGCGATGGCGGACATGACCATGGCCATCTGCAGGACGGTTGCCTGCGGGCCGGCGGCGCTCTCGTGCTCGCCGACGGGCTGGCCGCAGGCCGCCCACGCCGTCTCCCATTCGGTCATCTCGTTCGGGTCGGGCATGAGCGAGGTGGCCAGCGGCAGCTCCAGGCCGATTTCCTGGTTGAAACCGTACTCGTTGGCGGACGCCACCAGGGCTTCGGCGCCAATCTGCACGCCCACTTGGCCGAACACCGTGTTGGCGGAGACGTCCGTCGCACGCGAGAGCGTAAGCGAGCCGAACTCCTCGTTCGCGTAGTTCGTGACGGGGGCGTTGCCGATGTCCATCTCGGCCGGCGCGCTGTAGACGCTGTTCTCGGAGGCGATGTTGTTCTCGAGCGCGGTGGCCAGCGTGAGGGTCTTGAACGTGGAGCCCGGCGCGTAGAGCGACTGCGTGGCGCGGTTGAGCAGCGAGCTCGACTCGACGCCGCTCGCCGTCTGCTCGAGGAGCGCCTCTGCGTCGGCCGCGTCGTAGGTGGGCGAGGACGCCATGGCCAGCACGGCGCCCGTGCGCGGGTCGAGCACGACGCAGGCGCCCGAGTAGCCGTCGAGCGCGTCCTGCGCGGCTTGCTGCACCTTCGAGTTGATGGTGAGCTTCACGTCGTTGCCCGCCCGGTTGACGCCTGCGTACTCGTTGATCACGTCGGTCCACGTGGCGTAGTCTTGCGTGCCCTGGAGCGTGTCGTTGTAGCTGGCCTCGATGCCGGAGGTGCCGTACTGCTCGGAATAGTAGCCCACCACGTGCGACGCGAGCGGGCCGGCGGGGTAGATGCGGCTGTACGAGCCGCCCTCGTTCTCCACGCTCTGGGCGAGCACGACGTTGTCGTAGGTGGAGATGGTGCCGCGTTCGGTCTCCGCCTGCTTGGCCAGCGTGTGGTTGTTGCCGGGCATGCTCTGGTACTCCTCGGCGTTCACGATCATGATGAGCGTGAGGTTGGCCACGAGCGCGGCGAACATGAGCGAGAAGACGATCACGATCACGGTCAGGCGCTTGCCGAGCGAGACGCGGCCAAGCACGCCCGAGGCGTGCAGCGCGCTCGTGCCCGACGCCATCTCGGTGCCGACGCCGGTGCCTTGGTCGCCCGCTTTGAGCAGCAAGCCCACGATGATGAAGGCGGCGATGAGCGAGGAGCCGCCCTGGCTGATGAAGGGCAGCGTGATGCCGGTGAGGGGAATCAGGCGCGTGACGCCGCCCACGATGATGAACGCCTGCAGCACGATGACGGACGTGCAGCCGGTGGCGATGAACGAGCTCACGTCGGTCTTCGCGCGCGCCGCGGTGACCAGGCCGCGGATGGCGAAGCACAGGAAGAGCAAGAGCACGCCGGCGGCGCCGAGCAAGCCGGCTTCCTCGGCGATGGCGACGAAGATGAAGTCGGACTCGACGACGGGGATCTGCTCGGCCATGCCGTTGCCGACGCCGACGCCGACCAGCCCGCCGTCGGCCAGCGAGTAGATGGACTGGACAAGCTGGTAGCCCGTGCCCTGCGCGTCGGCGAAGGGGTCGAGCCAGGTGCTCACGCGCACCTGCACGTGGTCGAACACGGCCCACATGGCCACCACGCCCACGAGCGCCAGGCCCAGGCCGAAGAAGACGTAGGACTTCTTGCCCGTGGCGGCGTAGAGCATCACGAGGAAGATGGAGAACAGCACGAGCGCGGAGCCCAGGTCCTTCTCGAACACGATGACGAGCATGGCCACCAGCCACATGAACAGCAGCGGCATGAGCGAGCGAACGTCGGGCAGGTGGAACGGCCCCACCTTGTGCGTGAAGACCGAGAGCATCTCGCGGTTCTGGGCCAGGTAGCCCGCCAGGAACAGCACGATGCAGATCTTCGCGATCTCGCCGGGCTGGAACGAGAACGGGCCGAGGGAGAGCCAGATCTGGCTGCCCATGCCGGCGTCCGTGCCAATGCCGGGGATCATGGGCGAGAGCAGGAGCGCCAAGCCCACCAGCATGAGCGTGTACTTGTACTCCGCCAGGCGGTCGAGGTTGCGCACGAGCGCGATGGTCAAAATCATGAGCACAATGCCCACGAACAGCCACATGACCTGGTTTAACGCCAAATCTGGCACCAAGCGCGTGACGAACGCGATGCCAATGCCCGAAAGCGCGAACGCCAAGGGCAGGATGGCGGGGTCGGCGTTGGGGGCGAACTTGCGCGCGGCGATGTGCGCCACCACGAAGGCGGCGAAGATGCCAAGCGGCGTGCCGAGCGTGGCGACGCTGATCACGCCGCCATCGTGCACCACGATCATGGCGAACAGGAGCACGACGAGCGGCGCGGCAATGCAGAGGAGCGCAAGCTCAAGGTTGCGGCGCGTCACGACGCATCGCCTCCTTCGGGCGCCTGTGCCTGAGTGCCCGCCTGGCCAGCGGTGCCGGCGTTCGCCCCGTCGGCGGTCGAGCCGTCGGGATTCGGCGTCTGGCTTTCGGCGCTGTGCGCGATGTATTCCTGGTATTCCTCGACGAGCTTGTTCGCCGCTTCAAGGTTGTCCACGCGGATGCCTTCTTCCAGGCGGCTTGCGACGCCCGCCTGAAGCTGGTCGACGCGCACGTCGGTGGCGTGGTCGAGCCACGAGAGCGGCTGCCCGAACAGCTCGTCGGGCACGCCGCGGTACACGCACACGACGCCGTTCTCCGCCGTGAGGTAGGCGGCGGTGTTCACGTAGGCGTACACGCCGAATCCTGCCGCGCCCAAGATGGCCACGAGCAAGACCACGATGAACGCCATGAACAAGCGCGAGCGGCGCTTGTAGCGCTTCGTCACCTTCTCGATCTGGCCGGCGACGTCCGCCACGATGACGGTGATGTTGTCGTACCCGCCGGCGGCGATGGCCTCGTTCACGAGCACGCTCGCGCAGCGCTGCGGGTCGCGCGTGCGGGAGAGCACGCTTTCAATGGCGGCGTCTTCCAGCATGGAGGACAGGCCGTCCGAGCACAAAAGCAGGCGGTCGCCCGTCTCCACGGTGATTTCGTACAAATCCGGCACCATGCGCGGGTCGCTGCCAAGCGCGCGGGTGATGACCGAACGGTTCGGGTGCGTGCGCGCCTCCTCCGGCGTGAGCCGTCCGGCCTCAATCATGTCGGCCATGAGGCTGTGATCGCGCGTGAGCTGCTGGAGCTTGCCCTGGTGCAGCAGATAGGCGCGCGAGTCGCCCACCTGCGCCACGACAAGGCGGTCCTTCTGCAGGATGGCGGCCGTCATGGTAGTGCCCATGCCGGCGCGGCCGCGCTTTTCGCTGGCGGCCAGGATGACCGCGCGGTTCGCGTCTTCCACGGCGCGGCCGAGCGCGCTCGCGTCGGGCGTGCGGGGGGCTTTCTCGCTCAGCACGGTGATGGCGATCTCGGACGCCACCTCGCCGGCGGCGTGGCCGCCCATGCCGTCGGCCACCGCGAACAGCGGCGGGGCGACGATGAGGCTGTCCTCGTTGTGGTCGCGCACGCAGCCGACGTCCGTGCGGCTGCCGAAGGTGGCGGCGGGACGGCGCGATTTGATTCGTTTCACGCGGTTCGACGGCATCAGGCGTACCTCACCCTGATGGCGACGTCGCCCACGTTGACGACGTCGTTGCTCTTAAGGGCGGTCGGCTCGGAGATGGGGTGGCCGTTGACCGCCGTGCCGTTCGTGGACCCCAGGTCCTCGATGAACAGGTTCTGCCCCATGAGAGAGAAGCGCGCGTGGCGCCCGGAGACGTAGCCTGCGCCGATCACGATGTCGGCGCCGGGGCTGCGGCCCACGATGACCGGTCCGCGCACGGCGATCTGCACGCCGCGCAGCTCTTTCGGGCCGCGCTCGACGGCGACGGTCCACGTCTTCTCTTTCTTGCGCTGGCCGCGCACGAGGCCGATGCCCGTCTTCATGATGGCGAAGAGGAACAGGTAGAGCAGGGCCACGAACAGCAGTCGGCCGATGAGCAGAACGATGTCAATCACGCTATGTCCTCCAAGGTGGCGTCCATGCCGTTAGGAGATGTCGAATGCGAAGTCCGTCGTGCCAATGGTGATATGGTCGCCCGGACGAAGCGCCTGCGAGGCGATGGCCATGCCGTTGACGCGCGTGCCGTTGGTGGAGCCCAGGTCGGAGAGGACCCAGACGCCCTGCGGCTCGAAGCGCAGCTCCGCGTGGGTGCGGCTGGCGTTCAGGTCGTGCACCACGATGTCGCAGTCCGAGCTGCGGCCGACGACCAGGCGCGCGGTGGCCAGGTCGAACTCCTGGTTCGTGGCCAGGTTCACCAGGCGCGCGCGCACGGCGCCCCGGTCGGGCACCGCGGCGCCGGCCCCTGCGCCCGCGGCGAACACGGTGGTGTCCGGAGGCAGGGCGCCGCCTGCCGGCGCGCCGCCGTTCTGGAAGTCCTGGCTGTTGAACGTGTACTCGCCGTAATCGATGGAGTAGTCGATCTCGTCTTCGGGCACGTAGGGGAGCTGCTGGCCGCCGAAGTCGTCGTTGTAGTGGAACTCGTCCTGGCCGCCATGGTACGCGTAGCCGTCGTCGTACCCGGCGTCATAGCCCGCGTTGTAGCCCGCGGGCGCGCCGTAGGCGGGCTGGGCTTGCGGCGCTTGAGGCGCGGGGGTCGCCATGCCGTAGCGCTCCATTTCCTCCTGGCGCAGCTGCTTGACGATGGGCGCCGACACGAGCTCGGCGATGACCTGGAACTTGCCGCGTTTGAGGCTTTCGTCGACGATGAAGCGCACGAGCGGCTGGCCGTCCATGAGCAGGCCCTCGTCGTTCGCCTTCGCCGAGAGGTAGGTCTCGGTCTCGCCCGCCAGCGTGGGGTAGTAGCCGAACAGGCGCGCGTCGTCGTCCTCGTTCACGAGGACGGTGTAGAGCGTGGGGGCATACTGGCGCCCGGCGCCCACCATCTTGTTCCGGCGCATCTCCTTCTCGGCTTTCTTGGCTATCTGGACCGGGGAGATGGGGGAGTTGGAAAGCTTGTCGGCAGCGCCCTCGAACGTGTCTTCGACGCGGTTTTCGAAACGCGAGAAAATGCCCATCCATGCGTCCTTTCTCACGGGCCTTACCGTGCGGGCCGGCCGTGCCGGCGAGGGGAAAGTCCGTGAACGAAGCGCGCCGAGCAGCGCGCCAATCCCTCCTCTGCCAAAGGCGGGCGGAGGGCCCGCCTCTTGCGTACATGCAGATACTTCATCATGCCACAAACGGGCACGTTTGCGGCGGGCCTTTACTTAATCGTCAAAGTGAGCGCGCCGGAGGCGCGGCGCAGCGCGAAGAACGCCGCGGAAACGGCAGGGGAGAGGTTGGCGCGCGACCGGGCTGTTCGTCGCCTCCGTGCGGCGCGGGAAGGCGAACGGGGCCTGCGCACGCGCGGCTCGAGCGCAGGTTGAGGCGCGCGGGGTTTCTTGGCAACTGCCCATTGCGGCACAGGGGGAATGTGGGACAATGTCCTGGTACCGCAAGCACGGAGTCAGGGGTGACGCCATGGAGGAAAAGCGCTTGAACTCGCGCCAGGCTGCAGAGCTTGAGCGCCTTATCGCGTTCGAGCGCGATCGCTGCTCGGCGGACGGCATGGTGGTGTACCAGTGCGCCTTCCCGCTGCGCCCGCAGGACGCCCTGCAGGCGGAGCTGGTGGACCGCGGCATGCTCGAAGTGAAGACATCCGCCGACTCCGACCGTCCTTTCGTCGTCATCTCCGCCGAGGGCTACTCCTACGTCGACCGCATCGAGGAAGAAGACCGCCGCGAGCGCCGGCTTGAGCGCCGCGACTGGCTCATCGTGCTGGTGTCCGGCCTCTTCGGCATGCTCTGCACCCTGATCGGCCTGCTCATCGGCCTGTCCATGTAGTTTTGTCTTTGCGCAACGGCCGTGCGTCGCCGTGCGCGGCGCGATGCGGCGAAGGTCAATCGCCTCGCGTCAAGGGCGTCCGGGGTTGTTCCGCGCGCAGTTCCGCACGAGCCAAACGCGCCAGTGGCGCGTT
>DVLD01000132.1 GCA_018715725.1 Candidatus Aveggerthella excrementigallinarum | reverse complement strand
GGCCAATTCTTTTCGAGAGATGTTGGGGGACATCCGAAGGATTGGACTTGGAGCGGCAGGCGCTCTCGAGCCGTCGCTCGCAAGCTCTTCCAGGGGGAGATGTCCTGGCAGAACCTTTGAGGAGGAGAAATGTCAGGAACGAAAAGTCCGCACGGCGGGCTGACGCGCAGGAGCTTTCTCAAGACCACAGGTGCTATAGCAGGCGCGGCGGCATTGGCAGGCGGCTCTACTATCGGCCTGTCCGCGCTTGCGGAGAGCTACGAGCATGGCCAGCCTGAAAACAGCAATGAGCAGATTTTCTGCGGTGTGTGTCGTGGTAACTGCTCAGGCACGTGCAAGCTCAACCTGCACGTTCGCGACGGCAAGATCGTCAAGACATCCAAACGTCCGTTCAATTCATTCCCGGACGGATCCGTCGACCGTATCTGCTTGCGCGGCTTGAGCCATGTGTACAACATCTACGGTCCGAACCGTGTGCAGTACCCGATGCGCCGCGTGGGCGAGCGTGGGGCTGGCGAATGGGAGCGCATCAGCTGGGATGAAGCCGTCCAAGAAATTGCTGACCGCTGGCAGGAGATTCGCGAAAAGTACGGCGACCAAGCAATCGCCTACACGCGTGGTTCTGGCAACATGGGCACCATCAGCGGCGTTGCCTCGCCGATGTTCAATGTGTTCTTCAACAAGATCAACTCGACGCAGATCAAGATTGCGCGCGACCAGGCGAACACGCGTGGTATCAACCGCGTCACCGGCAACCTGGGCGACTGGGTGCTGAATGACCCGTCAGACTTCAAGAACTCCAAGCACGTGTTCGTGTGGGGTGCGAACATCACTGACGCCCAGATGCATGACTGGCACCATCTTGCCGAAGCGCAAGAGGGCGGCACCGAAGTCATCGTCATCGACCCGGTTTTCACGCAGCTTGCCTCGAAGGCGGACAAGTGGGTTCCGGTCAAGCCTGCTACCGATGCGGCGCTCGCGCTTTCCATGATGTACGTCATGGTTGAAGAGGACACGATCAACAAGCCGTTCATGAAGGCGCACACCTGCGCTCCCTTCCTTGTGCGCTCGGACACGGGCAAGTTCCTGCGCATGAGCGACCTGGGCGTCGAGCCCAAGACCGTCGAGGTGGCCCGTCAGCAGGTCTCTGCCGCTTCGAGCTCCAATAAGGGTGCATCGGTCGGCCAGAGCGCGACCGAAACGAAGGTCATCGACCAACCGGCCGTCCTCGAGGCCGATGGCACCGTCGTGGGAGCTGATGACGCGGTCGATCCGCAGCTCTCCGGTACGTACGATTTCAATGGCATCCAGTGCCGTACCGCGTATGATTTGCTCAAAGACGACATCATGGAATACCCGCCTGAGGTGGCGGAGGGCATCTGCGACATCTCGGCTGACGAGATTCGCGAGCTCGCACACATGGCCGTCGACGGCCCGAACATCCACCGTTTGGGTTGGGGTTCCAACTCGTATGGCAACGGCGTCCATGCGGCGCATGCCAACATCACCATGGCGGCGCTCACCGGCCAGATTGGCTACTCGGGCGCGGGCACGGGCGTTGGCGACTTCAAGGCGTGCTGGGGTATCAACGCGGTCGTCAAGGGCATGACCGCTGCCAAGTACCCGATGATTTCCGCGCTGTTCCTGCCTGAGATTATGCGCACGGGCAAGTACAAGGGCGAGGACTACCCGATCAAGAGCCTCTACGTCTACGCAGGCAACCCGGTGTGCAACCAGGTGAACACGAACGAGTACATCAACGACATCATCGGGAACATGGAGTTCTACGTCGTCGCCGACTACACGTTCACGGACACCACGAAGTACGCCGACATCGTGCTGCCCGCCGCGCACTGGTTCGAGCAGGAAGACGTCATGGCCATCTCCGCCATGCAGTGCTTCATCTACAGCGAGAAGGCCATCGACCCGCTCTATGAGTCGAAGCCCGATATCGAGATTCTGCGCCTGTTCGCGGAGAAGATGGGGTATCCGGATCTGCTCACGTACACGAACGACGAGTACATGTCCATGGTCATCGACACGCCGTCCCTCAAGGCCCTTGGCATCACGTACGAGAAGGTCAAGGAGAACGAGGACATGTACTGGTATCCGAGCAAGCCGTGGATTCCGTGGGAGAACGCCGAGTTCAGGACCGAGTCCGGTCGCATGGAGTTCTACGTCGAGAACCCCACGGTCCAGTTCGACATGGGCCAGGAATTCGACGTCGAGCGCGAGCGTCTGCCGCGGTACTTCAATCCGCTGGAGGCTTACGAGGGAAGCCCGGCATGGGAGAAGGGTTGCCACCTGACGCTGCTCTCCGAGCGCCCGCGCTTCCGCGTGCACTCTATGTGGTCCGACAACGCGTACCTGCGCGAGCTTGACCCCGAGCCGACCGTCAAGATGAACCCGGCCGATGCCGAAGAGCGCGGTATCAAGAACGGCGACTATGTCGAGGTGTACAACGACCGCGGACATTGCGTTGCGAAGGCGCTGCTCAACGACGGAATTCGTCCGGGGTGCATGGTCTACCCGAAGAGCTGGCAGATGTACCAGCACAAAGCAGGCTGCTGGTCTGAGCTGCTCACGTCCGCGTACGACCCGGTTGGCGTCAACGAGAGCTACTTCGACAACCTGGTTGAAGTCCGTGTTTGGAACGAGGAGTAACCGCGATGGCAGAGCAGAAACGATTGGCAATGGTCATCGACACCAAACGCTGCATGGCGTGCAATTCGTGCGCGGTGGCCTGCAAAATTGAGAACAACCTTCCGAACAATATCTGGTGGAATCGCGTCATGACCGCTGGTGGGGAGAACCTTGATTCCCCCGAGGGCACCTACCCGCACCTCAAGATGATGAACATCACCGTCGCATGCCAGCATTGCGACAACCCGGCGTGCGTGAAAGTGTGCCCGGTCGGCGCCACGTACCAGGATCCGGAGACGGGCGTGGTGCGCCAGGATTACGACAAGTGCATCGGCTGCCGTATGTGCATGGCGGCGTGTCCCTACACGGGCGTGCGCTCGTTCAACTGGGAGGAGCCCCAGTACCATCTCGACTTCGCGGTTGGCGACGCCGATGTGTCGCCGCATCAGAAGCACACGGTGGAGAAATGCACGTTCTGCTGGCATCGCCTGGCGAAGGGCGTGCAGCCGGCGTGCGTGGAGGTCTGCACGGCGCGCGCTCGCTACTTCGGCGACCTCAACGACCCCGAGTCCGAGGTCTCGAAGCTCATTCGCGATCGCGAGTACATGCAGCTGCTTCCCGAGCGCGATACGCATCCGTCCGTGTACTACCTCGTCTAGGCGAAAGGGGACATCATGTCTGAGAACATCAAAGCGACGCCGTCGCCCAAGACTCCTGCCGCCAAGTTCGGAGGCGCCGGCTTGAACGTCGGCATTGTCGTGGCGGCCATCCTGACCGTCGTCGGCCTGGTCCTGTGGGGCATCCAGCTGTCTGGCGGCATGATCCAGACCAACATGCGCAACATGGACTCGTGGGGCATCTACATCACCATGTTCATGTTCTTCGTTGGCCTGTCCGCGGGCGGCTTGATCATCAGCTCCATCCCGCGCGCCTTCGGTATGAAGGGCTTCGGCGGCATTTCGAAGATTGCCGTCTGGACGTCCATCACGTGCACGTGCCTGGCCATTGGCTACGTCGTGGTCGACCTGGGCGGTCCGTTCCGCGTGTGGGAGCTGTTCGTGTACTCCAACCTGGGCAGCCCGCTCATGTGGGACATCATCGTCCTGTTCGTGTACCTGATCCTGTCCATCGTGTACCTGTGGGCGACGCTGCGCCACGAGGCCGGCAAGGTCTCCGCGACCGCCCTGCGCGTCGTGAGCTTCGTCGCCCTTGTGTGCGCCGTGCTCGTGCACTCCGTGACCGCGTGGATTTTCAGCCTGCAGCAGGCGCATGACATGTGGCACACGGCCCTTATGGCCCCGTGGTTCGTGTCCTCCGCGCTCGTGTGCGGCACCGGCCTGGTCATGATCGCCGTCATCGCCCTGCGCGCGGTTGGCTACCTGAAGCTCGACCAGGCGTACTTGGTGAAGATGGCGAAGATGCTCGGCGCGTTCGTGTGCGTTGACCTGTACTTCTTCGGCTGCGATTTGCTGACCGAGGTCTTCCCGCAGGGCGAGGGCGCCGGTATCGTGTCCATGCTCGTGTCCGGTCCGCTGGCCCCGTTCTTCTGGCTTGAGGTCATTGGCTGCGCCATCGCAGCGGTCATCTGCTTCGTTCCGCAGCTGCGCTCGAATGCCGGCCTTGTTATCGCGGCGGCGCTCGCCATCATCGGCATCTTCTGCAAGCGCTTCCAGCTGCTCGTGGGCGGCTTCCAGCAGCCCAACCTGGACTACGCCGTGGCGCTTACGCCCACGGCCGTCACGAACTACACGGGCGGTATGGACGCCGCGTTCACGGGCCTCGTCTACACGCCTACCATGCTCGAGCTGGGCATCGTGGTCGGCGTGCTCGGCCTGGGCGCGCTGATCCTCCTGCTGGGCCTGAAGTTCCTGCCGCTCAAGCCGGTCGAGGACTAGCGGCCATGCTCCTGCGGTGCTGATTCTTGTGAGTTCTCTCTCGCATCGCAGGAATTAGGAGGGCGCGGGCGGTCTTCTTCGCCCGCGCCCTCAATCGAACACCCCCTCTCTGTTCGGCGGGGAGCGCAACCCCCCTCTGTACCCATCCAGCGCTCCCCGCCCGTTATTTAGGCTGGTGAGGTGTGTTCAGAAAAGTGATTATCACAATCGCCGTGTTCTTGCTCGTCGGGCTGTGCGTGTTCGGTGTTGGCGCGGTGGCCGACCCTGACGTTGGCGCTCCTCAGGCGATCGTGCCCGAATCCGCATGCCCGGTCGTGGGCTGCGCAAGCGGCGAATGCCACGCATGGGACTCGCTGACGGACCGCTACCACCAAGCATCTGATGCAAGCTTGAACCTGTGGATTCTTGCGCCGGTCGTGCTGGTGGTGGGCCTGGTGCTGCTCGTCAAGAAAGTGAGGTGAGCCGTCGTGGACGCGAAAAAGCGGAACGCGCTCGTCGTGGACCTTATCGTGCTGGTCGTCTACCTTGTCGTGGCAAACCCGGCGCTCACGGGCATCGGCGTGCACGAATGGCTGGGCATTGCGGCGTTCGTCGCGTTCGTCGCGCACGCGGCGCAGCATGGCGACTGGGTTGCCGAGACGGCACGGACGGCGTTCGCGCGCCCTTCGTTGGGTCGCACGGGGCATTTCGTGCTCGACGCGCTCATCGTCGTCGCGTTCATGACGTGCACGGTGTCGGGCGTGCTGGTGTCGGGCGCGGTGCTGCCGGCGCTTGGCCTGTATGCCGACGGGTTCTTTTTCTGGAATCCGCTGCATGCGGCTTCGGCGAAAGTGCTGCTGGCATTGCTCGTGGTGCACGTGGTGGCGCATTGGCGCTGGATTGCGGGATTGTTCCGCGGCTCGCGCGACAAGCGCGGGCAGGAAGCGCCGCGCACGGCAAGCGGCGGAAGCGACGAAGCCCGCACGACGAAGTGACGTGGCGACAATGAGAGCGGCATCGGGCGATCCCGGTGCCGCTTTTTCGTGCGCTGGGCGCGGTGGCCAATCCTGGCCTGTTTTTTCGCGTGATGGGCATGGCGGACGATCCCGAGGCCACGTTTCCCCGTGCTGGATGAGGTGAGGCTGCGAGGCCGCGGCGTCCCGTCACGCGTTCGTCGCGAACACGAGCGTGTCGGGGCTGGACAGCGAGGGCGCGAAGCGATGGCCCAGCGCGTCGAACGCCGCCAGGTCCTCCACGCGCTCGATGCCACGCTCGGCGCACCAGCGCACCATGGAGCCGCGCGCCGCTTTCGCGGCGGTGGCGCGCTGCCGAAGCTTCCCGCCTGCGCCCACTTCGCCGAAGAGGCAGGTCACGAACCGTGCGCCTGCGTCCTTTCGCGCGAAGGGCGCCACGGCCTTCGCGTACTCCACGGACGCGAGGTTCACGATGGTGCCGCTCTCTGCGCGCAGCGCGTCGAAGATGCGGCTTCCCCAGTACGCGTAGAGATCCCGCGCCCCGCCCACGGCGAGCTTCGCCTGCATTTCCAGGCGGTAGGGAACCACGCCGTCGAGCGGCCGCAGCACGCCGTAGAGCCCGGAAAGGATGCGCAGGTGCTCCTGCAGCCAGGCGAGCTCCCACTCGCTCATGACGGAGGGCGCCAGGTGCTGGTATTGGATGCCCTCGTAGGCAAGGGCCGCCGGCGAGAGCCGTCCAGCGTCGTGCAGGTTCATGGTGCGGTAGCGCTCGAAGTTGAGCTCGGCCAGGGCGTCGCTGCATTTCCAGAGGTCCTTCGCCTCGTCGTACGAGAGCGCCCTAACGGCGCGTGCCAGTTCTTCGGCCTGCTCGACGAAAGGCGGGAGGTCAAGCCAGTCCACGCCAGAGTCGACCACGTTCATTTTCTTGGCGGGGGAGACGATGATTCTCATGCGCGCCTACCAGCTGAAGACCTTGCCCACCGGCGCGGCCAGGCAGAGGTCCGCCTGGCGGTCGAGCGGGGTGGGGCTCAGGTTCACGATGGCCAGGTGGCTGCCCTGGAAGTAGTCGACCAGCCCTGCTGCGGGGTAGACGGCAAGCGACGTGCCCGCGACCACAAGGACGTCCGCCTGCGCGATGGCGCGGACGGCGGCCGTGATGACGGCGTCGTCGAGCGGCTCCTCGTACAGCACGACGTCTGGTTTCACGACGCCGTCGCAGCGCGGGCAGCGCGGCACGCCGTCGGGGGCTGTGCTGTGCAGCGCGATGACCTCGTCTAGCGAGAAGGCGGCATGGCAGTGCGCGCAGTGGTTGCGGTGCACGCTGCCGTGCAGCTCCAGCACGCGCTTCGAGCCGGCGGCCTGGTGCAGCCCGTCGATGTTCTGCGTGATGACCGCGCTGACGATGCCGCGCGCTTCCAGCTCGGCAAGCTTGCGGTGGCAGGCGTTCGGCCGCGCGTCGCGGAAGACCATGCGGTCGAAGTAGAAGTCGAAGAACTCCCGCGGGTGCGCGTCGAAGAAACTGCGGCTCACCATGACCTCGGGCGGGTAATCGTAGCGCTGGGCGCTCTGCGCGGAGTAGAGGCCGCTCGGGCTGCGGAAGTCCGGGATGCCGCTTTCCGTGGAGACGCCGGCGCCGCCGAAGAACACGACGCCGCCCGGTCGCGCGGCGTCGATCCATCCGTGCAGGGTTTCGATATCGCGCGCGGTCTGATCGTCCTTGCTCATGGGTGCCTCCTTTGCGCGGGGTGGCGTGGCCGTGATGAGATATTAGAGCTTCGCGTACAAGCATTTTCCGCTGCCAAGCTTCGTGAAACCGTACTTTTCGTAGAACGACGTAGCGTGCTCGTCAATCGGTTCCACAAGGAGCGCCTTCGCCCCAATCAGCGACGATATCTCTATCGAGCGCTTGACGGCATCGAGCAAAAGGTCCCGTCCCAGACCGATGCCTTGATAGCGTTTGTCCACTCCAAGCATGCCGAGCAGAATGAGCGGGACGCTTTCCGGCGTGTTGCGAGAGAGCCGGCCGCTTGCGTTGGCGCGGGGGATGGACTGAGCGCTGAGCGTGTAGAATCCAGCCAGCGTCCTCTCGTCGAACGTCGCGTACACGACCGCCGTCCCTGCTGTCTTTGCCCTCGCTGCGTGCTTTCGGACCCATGAGTCGATGGAATCCACGCCGCACTCGAAACCCGAGAGGTCATCGTCCTGCGTCGATTGACGCGGCTTCGTGAGCATGACAACTACTCTTCCCAGCGGGTCTTGTCTGAGGCGAACGCCTGGAATTGGGCGTTCGCGGGCTCGTCAAGGACACGAAGCAATGCCTCGAAATCCTCTTCGCACAGCTTCACGGCATTCCATTCCATGATGTCGGAGCGCGCGCATTTGACGAGCGCGTTCATGGACCATTGCGACACGCTCATGCCGCTTAAGGCCGCAGCCCGCTCGATAAGGCTCTTTTGCTCCGATGTCATTCGCAGGTCAAGACGACTATCTTTTTTATCCAGCGTTGTTGTACTCATGCTTCCTCCAATAGTACGGTGAAACGCCGTACACACAGTATAGACCCTTCCAGAGAAAGAGAACAGGAGGCTTTTGAAGGTGATGAAAGAACCGCAAACGAGCTCCACCGAATCGCTCGTGTCTGATTTTTTCGGAATTTGCGGGAGAATCAGGTGAACGTCGGTCATAATTAGTGGACGCGTGAAAAACGGGGCTATAGCTCAACGGTGGAGCAGGGGACTCATAATCCTTTGGTTCTCGGTTCGAATCCGGGTGGCCCCACCAAAGAAATCGCAGGTCATCTGGCGTTTTGCTCGGTGGCCTGCTTTCGTGTTTGGGCTTGTCTTGCCGCCATCGGGGACTATCAGGGGACAATCGCCCGATTATGCGGTCTTGAACGCCACTATGCGGCTTCCGTTCCGCCGGTCTTCGGAGAACAGGTCGCCGATGATGCGCGCGGCTTTCCGGTCGTTCTCAGGGAGCGCGTGGGCGTACCAGTCGAGCGTGAGCGACGCGCTGGAATGCCCCAGCCGCGTCTGGACCGTCTTCACGTCCACACCCGACGCCAGAAGCTGGCTGGCCTGGGTGTGCCGCAGCTCGTGGAGCCTCAGCCCGGGAAAGCCAGCACGATCGCGGAACCCGCTCCACCAGTGCCCGAAGTTTGCGAGGCTGCCATACGTGCCGCGGTCCGTGCTGAACACGGGCGTTTCGTCGGTCTGCTCGATCCCGATGCTGCGCAGCTTCGAACGCTGGAACGACCGCCACGCGGAAAGATGGTCGAACGTGGTCGCGTCCACGTATATCGTCCTCGCGCCCGCCTTCGTCTTCGGCGCTTTCGTCTCCCCTCGGCCGGTAAGGGATTGCTTCACCGTTATCGCGCCCTCCTTTTCGGAGACGGCTCCCCACGCAAGCCCCATGACCTCCCCCAGCCGCATGCCGGTCGCGAGCCCGACGCGGACCGCCAGGACGCGGCCTATTGCGCAGACGCCGAGGACGCGCGACCTCCCCGCGTCCTTCCCGCGCTCGTGCTGCCTTGCCTCTTTCTCGGCGGTCTCGCGGTACAGCCGCGATTCCTCGGCGTCCACGAAAGCGAGCAGCGCCGCGCCTTCCTCGGCGGTGAGCGTCTTCCTGTCCGGCTCGTCGATGCCTGGCGCGACCACGCGCTCGAACGGGTTCTTCACGATGAGGTCATAGTCTGCCGCCTTGCGGAACATGCTTTTCAGGAGCGTGTGAAGCTTGTGCATGCTCGTGTTCCCGAAGCTTCGGCCCCTGCCCGCCTTGTCCTTCCTAATGGCCACATAGAGGTTTTCGACGAGTTCCGGGGTGAAGTCCTTCAGCGGCACGCCGCCGACGAACCCGCCGACGTACCCAAGCCGCCGTTCGTCCGCCGCTATGGTGTCCTCGCGCGCACGGCCGAGCGTTCGGCGGTAGTCGCTCCATCTTTTCGCGAAGTCCGAGAACGTGACCTTCCGCGCGTCCGCGGTCAGGCCGCGCTCGCGCTCCTGGCGTATCTGGTCGCGCGCCTTCTTCGCGTCGTCGATCGTGCCTCGCACCACGCGCTGCGCTTTGGCTCGCTTTCCGGTGATGGGGTCTTTCCCGAAGCTCACGCACACGCGCCACCGCTTCGGCCTGTAGCTCTTGCCGTCGGGGCGCATGACCTCCGTTATGCTGCCGTCTCCCTTGACACTCCTTTTCCTTGCCATCGTTGCACCTCCTTCCGTGATTCGCGCTTGCGGTTGCTATCCAACGCGCCCTAGCGGGCGTGATTGGCGATGGTTGGCTCCGTGGTCGGTACAGGGCAGATTCGCTATCGTTTGCGCCTCTCGCCAGGGTGTCGTTGCGCCCATTTGCTGCAAGCACCGCTACAAAACTTGCGAGCGGTTCCCCTCTCGTCGAACGCAAGAATCGGCCATTTCGCAATGGGTGAGCGATTCGAACAGCGTGACGCCCGAGCAAAGCGCCGGCAATGAAAAGGATGCGGAGTCCCCCGAACTGATGCTCCCTTGCTGGCGTCCCGTTCAGGCGGTCAACCCGCCGAAGCGCAACCCTGCGCTGATTGAGGGCGTCGTGCGACGCGCGCACGTTATCTCACTTGCCGGTAAAGGAAAGGGGTCTAAGACGTGGACAGCCATCCAGCTTGCGGTCGCGGTCGCAACCGGCGGCGAATGGTTCGTGAATAGCGGGTTCAAATGCGCGCAAGGCTGCGTCCTATATATCGCCCCCGAACTGGACAGCAAATCGCTCGATAACCGATTTAAGGAGGTTGCTTTAGCGAGGGGGGACGACCCAGCGGACATTGAAAGGAGGGTCATGCAATGGCCGCTTCGTGGCGTGCTGACGAGTAAGGGGGAACCGCCATGCATCGAAGACATTGCGAAAGACGTTTGCGCTCGGTGCAACTACGGTGACTTTGATCTCGTAGTGATTGATAGCGCGTCGTGCTTTGTGAACGGAGACGAGAACTCGTCGCACGACATGCGCGCGTTCTTCGCCCAGGCGAATGTCATTTCCGAAGCGACGGGAGCGACGGTTCTTCTGGTGCATCACATGGGCAAAGGCGCGAAGGGCGACGTTGATTCCATCGAACGCTCGCGAGGTTCTTCAGTTTGGGGCGACGCGCCGGATACGCCGTTTTCCATGCTGGAGATATTCCCGCCGGGAGGCGAAGAGGTCACTGACTACCTGGAGGACGGAGAAAGGGCGTTCGTGCTGGACGACTCGGGACTGCGCGAGTTCCCGAGCATTAAACCGCTCCACCTGATATTCCACCACCCGGTCCACCGCGCGGATGTCGACGGCATCACCGCCGAATGGAAGCCGAAGAGCGGGCGGAGGGACGGAGGGGCTGCGACAGCGAAGGTTCGCAAGCTGCAAGCCGCCGAAAGGGCCCACAAGTGCTGCGACGTGCTCGCTGCTGAGTTCATAGCAAAGGGCATCGGAAAGGATGGCATAGCCGCAAAAGAAGCGACGCAGATTGTGAACGAAGTGCTAGACGAGACGATCAAGGCCACGACCCTCAAAGGGTACGTCGAAAAGTCTGATGTGCTCCGCGTTGAACAGACGAGCCGGCAAAGGTGGCGAGTCGTGCCGAGGGTTCCGCCCATTGGGAGTCCGGAGCAAACGAGTCTGGACGTGTGAGCACTCTACTTACTTACTTACTTACTTACTTACTTACTTACCGAATGCCCTTATATAGCTAAAAGCCAGTAGTAACTGCCCAGTTGGTAACTGCCCGGGTGCTAAGAGATGCACCCGGGACAGTAATCCAACAACTTGAGCCGGTGAGTAATAGGGATAGCGACCACCAACCCTGCCGGCCATCTAGAGAACAACGACGTTGCGAAAGGAGTAGAGAACATTGAGCAACTACACCGACGCGCACAAGTGCGGGGACTGCCGATATTTCGAGCGGAAGACCCCGAGGGAGGGCGTCTGCTGCCGCTGGCAGAAATACCGGGTCGTGGACGGGCTCCGGGGCGCGTGCGCCAGCTTCGAGCGGGACGCAGCGGAGGCTCCCCGTCCTACCGGCCCCGAAGGCCGCAAAGGCCGCGACCTCGACCGCCTGAACCTCCACCTCGCCGCCAACGGGGACTGCTGGGCGGAGCCCGACGGGCGGCACCTGGAGCCTGAGCGCCGCGAGGTGGAATCATCGCGTTCGTCGGCGCGTTCGCCGGCGTGACGATACGGCGAGCCGTCCGCAAGCTCATCGGAAGGAAGTGACCGGCAATGGCGACCGACGCCCAGAAGCGCGCGACCGCGAAATACCAGAAGGAGAAGACCCGCCAGCTCAACGTGCGGTTCTTCGAGCACGAGTACGACCTGCTCGAATGGGCGAAGTCGCAGGAGAGCACGGCGGCGTACGTCAAGCGCCTGATACGCGAGGACATGGAGCGCGCGAAGGACGAATGACGCGAAGCCCTCGGGAGACCGGGGGCTTTCTATTTCCCGATGATCGTTTTGCGCCATTCCCTACATGTCGCCGGGTTTTTGGCCTGGTCGGATTCTGGTATCTTCAAAAGCAGTGCGTGACAGTTTGTTTAAGGCCATCGTCGTCGCGGCCGCCCGGGCTCCATTGCGCACTGACGGGCCGTCGCGGCAAAAGGAGGAAAACATGGAAGGAAGAACGCGCGGAATTTCGCGCACGGGAGGGGGTGCCGCGCTTAGGGCGCTGCTCGCCTTCGTGCTGGCGATCGGGTTGATGCCTGCGGTGCCGACGGCGTTCGCGTCCGAGACGGGCGGCCGACCAAGCTCTAACACGGAAGTGCAGTCTTTCGCTCAATCGTCCGGAAGCGGGTCTATTGCAGATGCGCGTGACAACAACGGCATTTCCGAGACTGTTGTGGCTGCGGTTGGCGAAAACAAATATACCTCGCTTTCCGAAGCTTTCGAATCCGCTTCTGATAGGAGCACAATCGTCGTCCAAAGCGACTTTTCCACCAATGAAGCAATTCGGCTTGAGGGCAAAAACGTAATTCTCGACCTTAACGGTCACACGATCACGTCTACTGTAAAAAAGCAGTTCATTACGCTTATCGGTTCAAGCACGGGATTGACCATCACTGATTCGAGTGATGGTGCTGCGGGAAAGATCGTCGGAACCGAAGCGGATGCTTTCATCACTGTTTTTCAAGGAACCCTTGATATAGAGAATGTGACCATCGAGTTGCGGGGCGTCTGGCAGTCAGGGGGGTCCTACTGGGGAAACCAGGCGATATACGTGCTCGGGTCAACCGACCCGAACGCCAGCGAGCACTCGGTTGTTCATGTTGGCGAGGATGCGACGATTTCAAGCGTCCGTGCGAAAGACGGCAATACCGTAAACCCGGGATATGCTGTCAGCGTCAACGTGAACAAAGACTACAATCCAGAGAGCGCTTACGGTGTTGTCATCAATTTCGACGGCAAAACCGACAATGCCATTCTTTATGTGAATGGTGTTGTTAAGGGCGTCGAAGGAAACGTGCCGACGATGAATCTTTCCGGCACCGCGGTCATCGACGGAGGTATTTACGCCGCTGGCTATGCGGTATGGAACATCGACGGTGCCGATATCGACGGGTCGACCGGCATGGAGATTCGTGCTGGCGTCCTCAACATGACCGGCGGATCGATAACCGGAACCGGGAAACCAACGGCTGTCCTTCCGAACGGAAACGGAGGAACTTCGGAAGGCGTTGGGCTGGCAATCGCGCAACACACGACCAAACTGCCAATTTCAGTGAACATTTCAGATGGTGTTATCTCCGGCTATACTGGTCTGCACGAATCCAACCCGCAAAAAAACGACGCAGAGGCCATAAGCAAGGTCGACATTTCGGTCACCGGAGGAAAATTCGAAGCAACCAATGGCGGGAAGAACGCCGTTTGGAGCGAGGACGTCGAGAGCTTCATGACCGGTGGGACGGTAGTTGGCAGCGTTGGTGATGGTTGCTTGGCGCCTGGCATGAAGGTCGACGGGGAGAGCGGCAAAATCGTCATTAACGAAGAGACCGCAGTCGCCAAGGTCGGCGACGTCGGCTACACGACCCTCGACGAGGCGATCGAGGCCGCTCCCGAAGGCGGCACCGTCATGCTCCTGAAGGACGTCGTCCTTGACGCGACCGGAAAGAAGGACACCCAGGGCATTCTGACCATCACCAAAGATATTACGATCGACGGTGACGGCCATACAATCAAGGCGGAGAACGTCACGATTGAAGGAGACAAAGGTCCGAGCCTGATTAACGTCCAAAGCGGAGCGAACGTGACGTTCGTCGACCTAGTCCTCAACGGAGACAGCGACGAGGACGACGACGCTGACGCAAAGCACGGAATCAACATGAACGACGGAGCTTCAGTCACGCTCAAGGACGTCACCATCAAGAACAACCGCTGGTACGCGGTCGTCGTGAACGAGTCGTCGCTCGTTGCCGACGGTCTTAAAACATTCGGAAACGGCTGGGGCATCAACGTGGACGGCGCCGACGGCGAATCCGTTCTCACCATCTCTGATTCTACGATTGGAGAGAACTCCTCGATCGTCCTGGACGGCGTGAATGTGAAAGCGACCGTGGAGAGCGGAAGCTACCACTACGTCGTGGCCAACAATGGCGCGTCGACCGACGGCCTGACGGTCGGCGGCGGCACGTTCGACACTGACTACAAGGGCTACACGGGCGCCGTGAACATCGCCGACTACGTGGCCGACGGCCTCAAGTGGAATCCTGTCACCGGCGCGGTCGAGAAGCCTAAGCCTCCGGTCGTCGAGCCCTCCTGCGACGTTACTATCGCGCCGGCCGAGAACGGCGCCGTCACCGTCGACCCGAAGGCCGCCAAGGAAGGCGACGAGGTCACCGTCACCGTCAAGCCGGACGCGGGATTCGAGCTCGCCTCGCTCGTGGTCGCAGACGAGGACGGGAACGCCCTGAAGCTGGAGCTGAACGCCGACGGCACCTACTCC
>DVLD01000131.1 GCA_018715725.1 Candidatus Aveggerthella excrementigallinarum | reverse complement strand
AGCTCTGCTTCTGCGCGGCCCACCACCCGTGGGAGAAGGGCACGGTGGAGAACACCAACGGGCTGCTTCGCGAGTACTTCCCGAAGGGCACCGACTTCTCCGCCGTGTCGGACGGCGACGTCGCGAGGGTGCACGATGCGGTCAACCGCAGGCCTCGCAAGCGCCTGGGCTGGAGGACGCCGTGGGAGGTCTTCCATGGCGAGGCGTTGCACTTGCTCTGACAATTCACGTCCCTCCAATCTCGCGAAACCGACGAGGATTTGCACAAGGACGCGCATGGGGCAGGGAAGGACGCCCGGGCCAAGGCGCGCATGCCCTAAGCGAGGGCGAGCGTGCCCAAGCGAGGGCGAGCATCCAAGCGAAGGCAACAAAAAAGAGCCCGCCGTGCGGCGAGCTCTTTCGTATGCATGGTATGTCCGGGTACGTGTTACGCGCGCACGACCTTGCCGGCCTTCATGCACTGGGTGCAGACGTTGGCCTTGCGGACATGGCCGTTCGCCTCGCGAATCGTGATCTTCTGCACGTTCGGGCGGAAGACGCGGTTCGTCACGCGATGCGAGTGGCTGACGTTGCGGCCGGCAACGGGATGCTTGCCGCAGATTTCACAAACTCTAGACATACTAATCACTCCGTTACTATCGATTCGGTCCGTGCCTGCAAACCGACTATGACAAAAGCCTTGCTAATATAGCACACGCTTTTGGCGCGTCCAAGCGATTGTGGCGAAAAATCCACGAAACACGCCGCCGGGCGTGTCCACCGCAGTCCACATGCGGCTTCCCGTCCGCGCGCACGACGGTGAGCGGCCGCCCTGCGCGTCGGTTCCGCGCTTTTCGCGCGCTGACGCACAGCGGAGTAGTCTATTCCTTCGCGCGTCGCGCGGCAAGAGGGAAGCCGAAGAAGGCCTCGCCAACGCCATCTCGCGGTGGGCGCGGTCGCGCGGCGCACTCAAGCGGAGGACTGCACGCAACCGGCCAACGCCGTCCCGCGCTGATCGCGGTCGTGCGACGGCGTGAGGATATCTACCGACAATGCCTGGTTTGCGACGCCGTCCCGCGCTGGGCGCGGTCGCGCGACGGGGCGCCCAAGGGGCCGTGGGAAATGGTTCGATTATCTAAGGGTATGGTACTATTTCCTGTTGTTTCGGTCGCGTCGCCGCTTGAGGCGGCAGCGCCGGCGTGCGCGCGGTATACTTCTCATTTGGACGATCCGAAGGACAGCGGCCGCGCGCTGCGCATCGCGAAAGGACGAATATGACGAACACGGTTCCGGGCAACCTGCATGTTGCCAACGACGTGCTGGCGGATCTCGCCGGCTACGCGGCCCTTCAATGCTACGGCGTCGTGGGCATGTGCGCCCCGAGCGCCGCTGACGGCATCGCGAAGATCCTGCCGAACTCCCGCCTGCGCCGCGGCGTGGTGGTCTCGTCCACCGACTCCGGCGTGCACGTGGACCTCTACGTGGTCATCGAGTACGGGACGAACATCAACACGGTCTCCCGCAACCTCATCGAGCAGGTGACCTTCGCGCTGTCCGAGTACGCCAAGGTGCCGATCGACGGCATCGACGTGCACGTGCAGGGCGTCAAAGTCCGCCGCTAGCCGAACGAACGGGTTCCATGCCGTCGTGCGGCGTGGTCGACAAGGAGACACAGACACACATGTCCGAATTCTACGGTAAAAACGAGATCATGAACGCCATCGCGGCGGCGTCGAAGACGCTCTCCGCGCGCAAAGACGAGGTCAACCGCCTGAACGTCTTCCCGGTGCCCGACGGAGACACGGGCACCAACATGTCGCTGACGCTCGAGATGGTGGTGGACAACATCGCGAAGCTGCCCATCGGCTCGCGCTCCGCCGACGTCCGCAAAGCCATCACCACCGGCGCGCTCATGGGCGCGCGCGGCAACTCCGGCGTCATCACCTCCCAGATCCTCCGCGGTCTCTGCGAAGGGTTCGAAGGCGCCGAGCAGCTGGACGCCGCCTCGCTTGCCAACGCGTTCCAGCACGCGGTCGACGTGGCGTTCAAGGCTGTCCGCAAGCCGGTGGAGGGCACCATCCTCACCGTCCTGCGCGACACCGCGCAGGCCGTCAAGAAGGCCTCCAAGAAGAAGGGCGTCACCACCGACGAGGTGCTCGACGCCATGGTGTCCGAGGCGTACGCCTCCGTCCAGCGCACGCCGGAGCTCCTGCCGGTGCTGAAGGAGAACAACGTCGTCGACGCCGGCGGCTTCGGCCTGGCCATCCTCTTCGACGCGTTCGCCGCCGCCCTGATGGGCCGCGACGGCCGCATGGTCGACGAGCTCGCCTTCGCGCGCACGGCCGCTCCGAAGGTGGAGATCGAGCAGATCAACGACTGGGAGGGCTCCCAGTACCGTTACTGCACGGAGTTCCTCGTGTATTCCGAAGAGCTTGACGCGCAGGAGGGCCTGGACTTCCTGGGCACCATGGGCGACTGCGAGCTGCTCGTGGGCCAGAACCCGAACTTCAAGGTGCACGTCCACACCAACACCCCGGACAAGGTGCTCGCGTACATGCTCGAGCGCGGCCAGATCGCCGAGGTGCACATCCATAACATGCAGCTCCAGAGCGCCGAGCGCACGGCGAAGCTCGCTGCGGAAGAGGGGGCCGAAGCGCCGTCCTCGCAGGAGCGTCGCCCGCTCGGCTTCGTGGCCGTGGCGGCGGGCGCGGGCAACGCGAAGATTCTCGAGTCGCTCGGCGTCGACGTGGTCGTCTCCGGCGGCCAGACCATGAACCCGTCCACGAAGGATTTGCTCGACGCCGTCGGCCGCGTGAACGCCGATGCCGTCATCATCCTGCCGAACAACAAGAACATCATCATGGCCGCGCAAAGCGCCGCGCAGCTGGCGGAGGTGCCGTGCGCCGTCGTGCCGACCCGCAGCGTCCCCGAGGCGTTCGCCGCCCTCTTCGGCACCGACGAGGGCGCTTCGCTCGACGAGAACGTCGAGGCCATGACCGAGGCGTTCGAAGACGTGCACACCGGCGAGGTCACCACCGCCATCAAGGACTCCAAGGACGCGCACGGCGACCCCATCCGCGAGGGCGACGTCATCGGCATCGCGGACGGCGCCATCGAGTCCGTGGGCGCCACCGTCGAAGAGGTGACGCTCGCGCTGCTCGAGGCCATGGACGCCGAGGACGCCGACACGCTCACCTTCCTTGCCGGCGAGGATCTGGACGACGCCGCCATGGAGGCGCTCGTCGCCCGTATCGAGGAGGCCTACGAGGACCTCGAGGTCGACGCGCACCGGGGCGACCAGCCGCTCTACCCGGTTATCCTGTCGGTGGAATAGCGCGCGTGCGCGCACCTCGCGAAAAGACCTTTGACCGGCTTGCCGCCACGCTGGGCATGGACGAGCCGGTGACGCGCGTGCCGGGCGTCAGCCCGGCGCGCGCGTCTGCTTTGGGCAAGCTTGGCGTGGCCACCGTGCGCGACCTGCTCACGCACTTCCCGCGCCGCTATATCGACATGTCGCAGGTGGCGACCATCGCCGGCGCGCCCGTCGGCGCCATGGTCACCGTCTCGGGAACCGTTCACGAGGCGAAGCTCAAAAAGCCGCGCCCGCGCCTTTCGCTGACCGAGGTCACGGTCGTCGACGGCACGGGCACGCTCGTCGTGACCTGCTTTCGCCAGCCATGGCTTGCCGAGCGGCTGCACGCTGGCGACCGCATTGCCGTGTCGGGCAAGGTCGAGTTCGCCTACGGCTTCAAGCGCATGACGAACCCGTTCCTTGAGGTGCTCGACGAGGGCTCGCCCTGCGCCGAAGGCCTCGTCGTGCCCGTCCACCCCGCCACCGAGAAGCTCTCGACGGCGTGGATTCGCCGCTTGGTGCACGCGGCGCTCGACGCGAGCGCGGGCATGCTCGACCCGCTGCCCATCGAGCTGCGGGCGCGCTATCGGCTGCCCAGCCGTCAGGCGGCCTTGCGCTGCATCCACGAGCCGCACGGCATGGACGACGTGCGCCAAGCGCGCCGCCGCCTCGTCTACGAAGAGCTCCTCATGCTGGAGGTGCACCTTATGGCGCGCGCTCGCGCCGCGGCGCGCGCGCAGGACGCGACCGCGCACGTGGTCCACGGGCGGCGGCTCGCGCGCTTCCGGACGGCGCTGCCCTTCGAGCTCACGGCGGAGCAATCGCAGGCGGTCGAGGAGATCCTTGGGCAGATGGCGCTGCCGCGCCCGATGAGCCACATGCTGCTCGGCGACGTGGGCACCGGCAAGACCGTCGTGGCGGCGCACGCGCTCTGCGCCGTGTCGGACTCGGGCACGCAGGCGCTCATGATGGCGCCGACCGAGGTCCTGGCGCGCCAGTACGCGCAAAGCCTCGGGCCGCTGCTCGACGCCGCGGGCGTCACGTGGGAAGTCCTCACCGGCTCGACGCCCGCCCGCGAGCGGGGCGCCATCGTGGAGCGCGCTGCCGCGGGCACGATCGACGTGCTGTTCGGCACGCACGCGCTGCTCGAGGACGACGT
>DVLD01000010.1 GCA_018715725.1 Candidatus Aveggerthella excrementigallinarum | reverse complement strand
GGGAAAGGGCGCCGTGGCGTCGGGATGGGGCGAGGTGGCGTCGTTGAAGGGGTTGACGTCCTCGCCAATCGTGCCTTGGAAGAATACACCATCTTCGGCGACCAGGTGGCGGCCGGTGCGCTTTTCGAAATAGTACACGAACACGGCCTTCGCCACGGCCACCGCCGGAATGGAGGCGAGCATGCCAATGAGCGAGCCGGGAAGCTCTCCCATGGCGCCGCCAAGCGCCGAACCCGCCATCAACGCGATGATGGTGAGCGCCGGGTGGACGTCCACCGAGGACGCCATGATGCGGGGGCTCACGAACGTGTAGACGATCTGCTGGATGGCGATGGTGGCCACCAGCGCCACCATCGCCACGAACGGGCTCACGAAGATGCCCACGATGGCGGCGAGCGCGCCGCCGAACCACGGGCCGATGATAGGGATGATGTTGAGCAGGCCGGCGATGACGCCGAGCGCCACGTAGTTGCGAATGCCGAGCACGCCGAAGACGATGGCGCAGCCCACGCCGATGACGGCGCACTGCAGGAGCGTGCCCTTGATGTAGCCGCCCATGACGCGCGTGAACGTGACGTGCAGGAAGTCGAGGGTCTCCTCGTGCTCGGGGCCGAACAGGCGCTTCATCTCGCGGCCGAGGGCGGGCAGCTCAAGGAGCATCCAGTACGCCACGACGAGCGCGAAGCCGATGGCCACGAGCGTGTTCGCGACGCCCGACCCGAACGCCATGATGCCGCCCGCGCTCTGGCGCGCCACGTCGCCCGCGGCGTTGGAGAGCGTGGCGAGCGCGGTCTCCAGCCACTGGTGGACGGTGTCGTTCTGGAACACGTCGGCGTACTGCGCGTACAGGCTGCTGACCCACGAGGAGATGCGGTTGATGTAGCCGGGGGCCGACATGACAAGGTCGTGGAACTGGTCGCCCACGCCGAGCGCCGGCGAGCACATGAGGTAGACGACCACCGCGATGACGCCGGCCATGACCACGTACGCGACGGCCGTGCCGATGCCGCGGCCGATCCCGCGCTTCTCCAGGTTGTTCACGACGCCGCGCAGGCAGAACACGATGATGACCGTCCAGATAAGGATGGCCACGGGCACCGCCAGGATATCCAGCAGGTAGATCGCCACGCCAAGCAGTGCGATGACGCCGATGGCGCCCCATATCTGCAGGCAGCGGCGCTTGAGCTTCGTGAACTGGCGAAGGCCGGACTCATCGTGGGGCGAAGAGGCGGACGGCCGGCCGGGGCCCGCCGGCGGCGCGGCGTGCTCCGCGCGCGGGCCAGATCCCTCCGCCGCGGTGCACCCGGCGCGCGAGTCGGAACCTTCCGCCGCAGCGTGCGCGGCGCGCAGGTCGGAACCCTCCGCCGCGGCGTGCGCGGCATCGAGGTCTTCGGCCGCCTTCGCGGCGGCCGCGGCGTTCACTTCTGGAAGCTGCATGCTACCCCTCCCATCGCACTGCAGCGGAATGCGCGCCTAGCGGGCGCCCTCTTCCTCGACGGGCGTGTAGGTCACGTACTGCTCGCCACCGCGCGCGGCGGCTTTCGCGGCCTGGGCCGCCTCGCGCGGCGTGACCGCGCCTTCGGGCGCTTCCGCCGCCGCGCCTTCGCCCGCGGCCTTCGCTTCGCCGGCGGCCTCCGCCTTGGCGGCGGCGCGGGCGGCGCGGCGCTCCTTCACGCCTGCGCGCACGCCCTGCGCGAAGCGCCCGGCGGCGTCCATGCCCTCGGAGGCCAGGTTCGCCACCGGGTTCGACGGGGCGGGCCCGTCCGCCGCGGCCTTCCGCTCGCCAAGCGCGATGGACTCCTCCGATGCGCGGCGGCCTTTGAACGCCCCGCGCACGCGGTCGGTGACGGTGCTCACCACGGCGAGCGGCGCGTTGGTGGCAGCCTCCACCGCGCCCACGGCGGACGAGGCGGTGTCGGTGATCTCGCTCACGTCCTCAAGGATCTGGTCGAGGCGCATGATCTCAAGGTTTGCGGCGTCGACCGTGAGGGAGACGCGCTCCACCAGCGGGTCGATGCGGTCGACGGCAGGCTTCGCGGACGCCGTCATGTCCTTCAGGTCCGCTGCCACGGGCTCGAGCGAGGCGGTGATGCGCTGCGCGCTGGCGAGCGTGGGCTCGACCTGCTGGCGCACCTCTTCGACCGCGGCGCGCGTCTTGCGCACGGTGACGGCGAGCTCCGCGATGAGCCACACCAGCAAGACGCCGACGATGACGAATACGACGGGCAGGATAGTGGCGAACACGTCCATGGATGTCCCCTTCCACGCCGAACGCCGCGGGCGGGCGCCGGCAAACCGAGCTCAGCCCGGCAAGCTTTCACGATAGCTGCACTTTAGCACACGGGGCACCCTGCCGAGCGCGCGGCAGCCCGCCCGCGGCGCTACGCCTGCGCCGCGCCGCCCGAGCGGCGGGCGCGGTCCCGCGCGGTGGCCTCGGTGCGGTACGCCTCCCAGCCGCGCTCGCTCGGATGGTAGAAGCACCCGCGCTCAAGGCCTTCAGGCAGGTAGCGCTGCTCTACCCAGCCGCCCGGGTAATCGTGCGGGTACTTGTACGCGCCGTACGACTCCGAGCCGGGACGATGGCGGTCGCGCAGGTAGTCCGGCACTTTGCGCGCCGGGCCGTGGCGCACGTCGGCGAGCGCGGCGTCAATGCCCGCTTCCGCCGCGTTGCTCTTCGGAGCGAGCGCCAGGTAGGTGGCGGCCTGCGCCAGGTTGATGCGGCATTCGGGGTAGCCGATGACCTCGGCGGCGCGGAACGCGGCCTCCGCCACCAACAGCGCCTGCGGGTCGGCGTTGCCCACGTCCTCGGAGGCGGCGATGAGCATGCGCCGCGCGATGAACTTCGGGTCTTCCCCGCCCTCGATCATGCGGGCGAGCCAGTACAGCGCGGCATCCGGATCCGAGCCGCGCATGGACTTGATGAACGCGGAGATGACGTCGTAGTGCATGTCCTTGTTCTTGTCGTACGGACGGCCCACGCGCGGCGAGGCGAGCTCCACCGCCTCCGCCGTGATGGCCGCCGGCGCGTCCTTCGTGCCCGCGTCCACCAGCTGCGCGGCAAGCTCGAGCGTGTTGAGCGACGAGCGGCCGTCTCCCCCGGCGATGCGCACGATGGCGGCGCGCGCCTCGGGCTCGAGCGTGTACCGCCCGCCCAAGCCGC
>DVLD01000130.1 GCA_018715725.1 Candidatus Aveggerthella excrementigallinarum | reverse complement strand
GGCCATAGGTTCTTCCTGCGCGACGCGGGCAACGTACGCCAGAGCCTGTGCACGCTGCTCATCGGCACGCGCGAGCAGGCGCAAGCGCTCGACTGCGGCCATTGCGGCTTTCCCACGTGCGCTTCGCGCGCCGACGGCGTGCCGTGCACCATCAACAGCGTGGACGTGGGCATCGCGCTGGGCGCCGCATGCTCGAAGGCATGCGACTACCGCGTGGACACGCGCGTGCTGTTCTCCGCCGGCTTCGCCGCCCAGAGCCTGGGCATGCTCGGCGCGGACGCACGGCAGGTCTACGCCATCCCGGTGAGTATCTCGTCCAAGAGTCCCTTCTTCGACCGGAAGTAGCGGGTACAAGCAAGCGACGCACCGTTACTTGCTTCTCTCGCGTATCGCCTTCGCCACCGCGCGAGCCACCTTCGGTGCCGTCCTTGCCACCGCGTCCGCTGCCTTTGGGGCGGTTTTCGCGACGGCGTCCGCCACTTTTGGCGCTTGGCGGGCGACCGTGCGCGCTGCTTTGTCCGCGACTTCGGGCGCCTTCTTCGCCGCCGCGCGAGCCGCCTGCGTCGCCTGGTCTTTCGCCACCTCGCCGAGCTTCGCGGCGGCGGCGTCGAGCTTCTCCTCGACCGGCGTTGCCGCGCGACCGGAGAACGTGCGCTGCCCTTTGCTCGCAAGCGCCGCGCCGCCGGCTATGGCGGCCACGCCCGGGCCCGGCAGAATGCACATCGGCACGCCGGCGGCAACGAGCGCTGCGCCGCCGGCCATCTGCACCGCGCCCTTGATCTTCTGCGCGGCGGGAACGCCGTCAGGAACGACGGCCGCCGTCGCAGGGGCGGAATCGGTTTGCGCCGCGGAATCCGGCGCGTCGTTCACCACGACGTTGGTCGCGGGCATGACGCCGGAACCGAAGCCGACGGTAGTGTACGAATGATTCGTGCGGTGTTTGCGCTGGCGAGAACCCATCATCGGAACGCCCTCCCTTGGGGTTTTCGCCCATTATATCCACCGCACAAAACGCCGCGTCTTCGGCCGCTCCACGGTTCGGAAACGCCTTGCATAATCCCCGGCCGTCCAACACCGCGCACCATGCCTCAGCTACAATGAAGCCACGTTCACCAACGAGAAGGGAGTCCGCCAATGGAGCTCAAGGGAAGCCAGACCGAGAAGAACCTGGCGTACGCGTTCGCCGGCGAATCGCAGGCGCACACGAAGTACCAGTACTACGCCAGCCAGGCCAAGAAGGACGGCTACGTCCAAATCCAGAACATCTTCCTGGAGACCTCGCGCAACGAGAAAGAGCACGCGAAGCTGTGGTTCAAGCTGCTGCACGGCGGCGCCATCCCCTCCACCATGGAGAATCTCGCCGACGCCGCTGCCGGCGAGAACGAAGAGTGGACCCAGATGTACGCCGAGTTCGCGAAGGTCGCCCGCGAAGAGGGCTTCGCTGACATCGCCGAGCTGTTCGACGGCGTGGCGGGCGTCGAGAAGGAGCACGAGGAGCGCTACCGCAAGCTCATGGAGCGCATCGAGGCCGGCGAGGTCTTCCAGCGCGACGACGTCACCGTCTGGAAGTGCAACAACTGCGGCCACATCCACATCGGCAAAGAAGCGCCCGAGGTCTGCCCCGTGTGCGCTCACCCGCGCTCGTTCTTCGAGGTCCGCGCCGAGAACTACTAGGAGCTACCGAGCTGCCGCCTGAGTGGCCGCATTGAGAGGTCGAGGCTCGAGGAGTCAAAGCCAGAGGCCGAAGCTAGAAAGACCAAGGCCAGAGGCCGAAAAAGGACGCCGCCCCGGGAATCCCGGGGCGGCTAACCATGGCCGCAGCCAGCCACGTTACAGCGAAGCGCCCAGCTCGAACGCCTCGCGCGGCGCCTTCGTACGACGCGTCATGGCAGGCATCGTCAGACGCCCAATCCTTCAACCCACGCCTCGATCTCGCCCGCTGCCGTGCTGCCGGAGAAGCGCTCGCCTTCCAGCCATTCGCCCGAGCCGGCCAACGCCGCCAGGTTCTGCCCGCTTGAGCCGATGGACGACGAGCCCGACGTGCAGAACGGGATGACCGTCTTGCCGGCGAAATCGTTGCCGGCAACGAACCCGTCCACGACCCAGGATGCGTCGCCCCACCAGATGGGATAGCCCACGAACACGGTGTCGTACGCGTCGAACCCGTCTGGCACCGTCTGGACAAGCGCGATAGAGCGGTTCGGGTCGTTGCGCTCGACGCTCGTACGACTCTCGTCGCTGTTGTAGTCGAGGTCCTCTTCGGTGTACGAATCAACCGGCGAGATCTCGAACACGTCGGCGTTCGCGTGAGCGGCAATGGTCTCGGCAACACCGCGCGTGGTGCCCGTTGCCGAGAAGTACGCGACGAGCACCGATCCTGCGGGCGCAGCCGCCTCGCCCGTCGCTTCGCTCGGCGGGCTGCTCGACGCGGCGTCAGCGGAGAGCGACCCTGTTGCGGTGGCGCTCGATGCCGCCGAAGACGACGCCGGCGCGACCTCCTGCGACGCGCACGCGGACAACACTGCCCCCGCGGACATCGTCGCCACAACCGTGAACGCCCCCTGCAAGAACGTACGGCGGCTCAGCACCGCCTTTTCTCGGTTTGCCTGGCTACCCATTCTCTCCTCCCTCCGAACGCGCGCCCTGCCCTTCGAAGCGGGCGCGGCATGCCTCCGTGGCGGCTGCAGCGCACGGCGGTACCTTCGATGCACGCCTTGCGATACGTGCGCCTTTGCGCTTCAGGCCTTCGTTTGTTCACAATTTACGTTACATACTGTTGCTTGTAAAGATGATTGACGTAAGTTTTATTCGTATCTACTACGTAGCCGCCTGCGCTATACTGGCCTCAAACATGACAGCGCGGATTAAAGGCGGCAGTACCAGTGACAGGGTTCATCCGAGCGCGCAGCAGCGCGCAAAAAGAGCAGCGCATGCAGGAGATCAAGAGCGCAGCGAACGACTTATTCCACGAGCGGCGGTATCACGAGATCACGCTCAAGGCCATTGCCGAGAGGCTTGGCTGGTCGCACGCGGCGCTGTACAAGTACGTCACCACGAAAGAGGACATCTTCCTTGAGCTGTGCGCCGACGCTCGCGCGGATTACGTCGCGTCGCTTTTGGCCGCCTACCCCGCCGGGTGCTCCTATTCGCCCGACGTCTTGGCGGAAGTCTGGACCGAGCAGCTGAACAGCCATCGCGACTACCTCGCGTACAGCGACCTGCTCTTCTCCATCATCGAGACGAACGTGAGCCCCGAGCGCCTTGCTGGGTTCAAGCGCGCCTACTTCGACGACATGGACCGCCTCATCGCGCGCTTCGCGGAAAACGGCGTCGTCGACGCCGACCGTGCCGACCGATTGTTCAACGCCGTGCTGTTCCACGCCGTCAGCTTGAACGGGTGGTGCTCGGAGAACGAGCTCGTGGCGCAGGCCATGGAGATCGCCGGCCTAGAGAACCGCACGCCGGACTTCAAGGACGAGATGTGCGATTTCATCAGCATGTGCCTGCAGTATTACGCTGCCGGAAAGAAAGCAGCGGCCAAGCGCGCGTAA
>DVLD01000129.1 GCA_018715725.1 Candidatus Aveggerthella excrementigallinarum | reverse complement strand
CGTCTCAAACAAGCGCTTCAGGTAAGCGCGGTCGTTCTTCTCCATAGGAACGCTCCTTCGTAGGGTAACCAACCAAGCATACCAAAACGCGCGAAAGCCCGCATCACAGCGGGCTTTCGTCACAGAAGCGTTTTCGCTCGTCGTCATGCAAGCGCTTCCGCCCGTGCGACGGTCGCGCAGGCACCCTACGCGGGTCGACCCCTGCACGGATCGGCGCCCTGCGCGGGTCGACCCCTGTACAGGTCGGCGCCCTGCGCGGGTCGACCCCCGCGCAAGCTGGCACCCCGCGCGGGCCAAAGATCGTCGGGTTAGTGGACGGAGCAGCTCAGGCACGGGTCGTAGGCGCGCACCAGCTTCTCGACCTCCAGCTTGACCACGTCCTCCGGAGCACCCTCGTCCACGAGCAGGTTCGCCAGCTGGAGCATGTCCCCCTCGAGGTTCGCCACGTTCTGCGCCGTGGGCGTGAGGATGGACGCGTGCACCACGTTGCCTTCGTCATCGAACTCGAGGTCGTGGAAGGCGGCGCCGCGCGGGGCCTCCGTGAAGCCGACGCCGCGGCCGGCGCGCACGTCGAACTCGACCGGCTTGGACGTGTCCTCGCCGGCGGTCTCGGCCAGCTTGTGGCACAGCTGCGCGCAGCGCTCGAGCGCGTCGACGATCTCCACCGCCTGGGCCAGGTTGTTCATCATGGGGTTGAGCTCCGGCGGGCGCAGGCCGGCCTTGGCGGCAGCGACCTTCGCCTGCGGGCAGAGCTTGTCCCACGAGGCGTTCACGCGGGCGAGCGCGCCGGTCATGTACGGCGTGCCCGTGGAGCGCACGCGCGCGAACTTCGCGGACGAGTGGTCCACCAGGTACTCCTCGAGGAAGTCCTCGTAGCGCGCGGCGGCGAAGTCCTCGCCCGCCTTCAGGAAGCGCGCCGCGTTCGCGCGCTCGACGGCGTAATGGTCGTCCGCCACCATGGCCAGCATGTCGCCCTCGGTGGCAAGGGGCTGCACGCGGAACGAGCGGAACAGGTCCACCGTCTGCAGCGCGAACGGGATGGCCTCCTCCAGCTTGTCGGCCAGGCGCAGGTACTCGTCGGCCGGAATCTCGGAGGTGAAGCCGCCCACCACGGCCGTGATGGGGTGCACCGGACGCCCGCCGATCTTCGTGGACAGCTCGTTGCCGAGCGCCTTCAGGCCGAGCGCCTGGTCGAAGAGCGCGCGGTTGGTCTCGGCGAGCGGGAAGACGCTCTCCTGCCCGATGAAGTCCGGCGCCGCGAACACGAACAGGTGCGTGGCATGGTTTTGGATGTAGGAGCCGTAGACCATGAGCTCGCGCAGGTCCTTCGTGCGCTCCGACACCTCGACGCCGAACGCGTCCTCGACGGCCTTCAGGTCGGTGACGACGTGCGTGGCCGAGCAGATGCCGCAGATGCGCGAGGCGACGTAGGAGACCTCGCGATAGCTGCGGCCGCGCACCATGCTCTCGAACAGGCGGGCGGGCTCCACCACGCGCATCTGGACGGACTCGACCTTGCCGTCGGCGATGACCACGCGGATGTCGCCGTGGCCTTCGACGCGGGCGACGTGGTCGACGTTGATCGTGGATTTCGCCATAGCCTACCCTTTCACCTTGATGGCCGGATTGGTCTGGTTGAACATCTCGAGCGCCTTGTCGAACTCCGCCACGCTCACGCCGTACCGCTCGCACGCCTCGCGCGCGGAGTCCAGGTTGGCGTCGGGCGAGAGGCCTGCGCACCCGTTGCACGGGCGGCCGAGGTTCACGCAGCGCGCGCCGCAGCCTGCGCGCGTGACCATGCCAAGGCAGACCGTGCCCTTGCCGTAGAAGCACGAGGTGCCGTTGCGCTTGCAGTCGCCGCACAGCGTCTTGGTGGAGCTCATGCGGTTCGAGCCGTACAGCGCGCGCTGGAGCACCGCCACGAAATCGAGCGGGTCGATGGGGCAGCACAGCACCGCGTCGTCGACGGCGACGACCGAGGGCACGCTGCGCGGCTGGATGATGTTGCCCGCGGCGGAGGGCACCTCGTCGTAGACCTCGATGGGACGCTCGTAGTAGTGGTCGGCCGCCATGCCGGGAATGCCCGCGGTGTTGGCGCACGCGCCCACCGTGATGACCGTCTTGGCGGTGGCGCGAATCTTGCGCACGAGCGCCTCGGACTCCTCGGTGGTGACGGCGCCCTCAATCACGGCGACGTCGTAATCCTCCGGCAGCGGCGCGCTCGAGGCGAGCTGCCAGTACTGCAAGTCAATCTGCCCGAGCAGCTCGAGCAGGTGCGACTCGATGTTGGTGATCATGACCTGGCAGCCGAAGCAGCTGGCCAGGCTGAAGACGACCACCCGCGGCGGACGCGGGCTGTCGTAGGCAACGTTGTGTCCGCTCATCTTACATCGACCCCTGAATGTTCTTGGCCTCCCAGTAGTTGAACACCGGACCGTCCAGGCAGACGTACTGGTGCCCAATCTGGCAGTGGCCGCATTTGCCCATGCCACATTTCATGTGCCGCTCGAAGCTGCAGTAGATATGGTCGTAGCTCACGCCCTTCTGACGCATGGCGTCGATGACGAAGCGGTACATGACCGGCGGCCCGCACACCGCGCCGAACGTGTTGTCCGGGTCGATCTCGAGCGTCTCGAACGGCTTCGTGACAAGGCCGACCTCGCCGTCCCACGAGTCGTCCGGGTAGTCGACCGTCAGGTGCAGGTCGAAGTCGTTGCGATGGCGCCACATCTCGAACTGGTCGCGGAACATGACCTCTTTCGGGGAGCGCGACCCGTAGATGATCGTGACCTTGCCGAACTCGGAGCGCTCGTCGTGAATGTTGTTGATGAGCGAGCGCAGCGGCGCGATGCCGATGCCGCCCGCCACGAGCAGGATGTCGCTGCCCTTCATCTGCTCCACGGGGAACCCGCGGCCGTACGGGCCGCGCAGGCCCACGATGTCGCCGCACTGCATCTGGTGCAGACGCTCGGTGAACGCGCCCGTGTTGCGGATGCACAGCTCGATGAACCCCTGCTTGGTGGGCGAGCTCGTGATGGAGATGGGCGCCTCGCCTACGCCGAAGATGCTCACTTCGACGAACTGGCCGGGCTCGTGCTTGAACGCATGGCGGATGCGCTCGTCGACGATGCGCATCTCGAACAGCTTCTCGGTGGCGGTGAGCTCCTGGATGGAGGTGATGCGCGCCGCCCACGGTCGGTACGGGTTGGCGGCGATCATCTGCTCGCCCGTCAGCTCGGGCACGTACTCCGCGAGCGGGCTCACGTGCACGGTGGAAGCGGCGTTATTCGACATCTTCGGCCCCCTTCCGCGCGAAGAACTTCAGGACCTCGATCGGGTTGATGTTGGCCTTGCAGGCTTTCACGCAGCGCCCGCAGCCCACGCAGAGCATGCGGTCGTGGTTGGCGAGGAAGCCGTTGAGCTTGTGGTAGAAGCGATGGCGCACGCGCAGCGTGTTCGTCTCGCGGAAGTTGTGGCCGCCCGCCACGAGCGCGAACTGCGGATCGGTGCAGCAATCCGCCACGCGGACGCGCTGCCCCGTCTTGCCGTCGGGCTCGAGCACGTCGCGGATGTCGAAGCAGTGGCACGTCGGGCACACCGCAGCGCACGCCCCGCACGACAGGCACCTGCCGCCGAGCTCGTCCCAGAAGCTGTCTTCGTGGAACGCGTCCATGAGCATGGCGACTTCCTGGATGTTCGGGATGTCGGGGTTGAAGGCGCGCTGGCGACGGCGCGTGGCATGGCGGAACTCGATGCGGTCCTCGTCGGTGGCCTCGCGCACCTCGCACGCTGCCTCGAGGATGTTCGCCGCCTCGACGCTCGAGATGCTCACGAGGTATTTGCCGCCGATGTCTTGCAGGAAGAGGTCGTAGCCGAAGCGCGCCTCGTCGGAGCCCAGCAGGTGGCAGAAGCAATTCTCGTCGGGCATGCAGCTGATGCCCACGATGAGCGTCGCCGCGCGGCGCGCGCAGTAATACGGGTCCGGGTAACGGCCGTCGCGGAACACGGTGTCCAGGCGGCACAGGCCGTTGATGTCGCAGGCGTGCGCCCCGAAAATGACGCGCGGGGTGATCTCCGCCCCGAACTCGGTCACGTCGTTGCTCTCGCGGTCGAAGGAGAACAGCGGCTCTTCGGGAGGCAGGAAGAACTTCTTCGGCGACACGATCGTCGAAACGTAGTCCAGCACGATCTGGTCGGGCGACTCAATGGCCTCAAAAGCGTAGCCCCGGTCGCGCTTGACCGGAGCTACCACTTCGTACGATTCCATGAACGCCTCTACCAGGGCCGGGAGCTCCGTCGCGTCGATGACTCGATACAACATGAGGTGCCCTTTCTCGTCTTGGCTGCGGCCGGAAGACGGACCCGCGGGGCGGAATCGGGTATGTCAGGTGTCCTTCGCGGCTGATTACGCGAAGAAGATGCCGATCTCGCGCTCGGCGGATTCCGGGGAATCCGAGCCATGGATGACATTCTCGTCCATGATGAGGCCGAAGTCGCCGCGAATCGTGCCGGGGGCCGCTTCCGCCGGGTTAGTGGCGCCCATGAGGGAACGGCACTTGGCGACGGCGCCCTCGCCGGAGATGACCATCTTCACGACCGGACCGGAGGTGATGTAGCTGATGAGGCCCTCGTAGAACGGCTTGCCCTCGTGCTCGGCGTAGTTGGCCTTCGCCTGCTCGGGGGTGACCATGCCCAGCTCCATGCGCTCGATGGTCAGGCCCGCGCGCTCGAAGCGGGAGATAATCTCGCCGATGTGGCCGTTGCGCACGCCGTCGGGCTTGATCATGCTGTAGGTCTTCTGAACTGCCATGTGGTTGTTCCTTTCTATCTTTGTCGTTATCCCAGCAGGCCGCTCGGCCTGCGCGGAATCAGGGTCGTGGCAGGCTCCCGCCTGCGCCGCGCTAGTTCTGGCTCGCGAAGTACAGCTGGATGGCCGTGACCTTCCAGCCGATGCCGTCGCGCACGAGCGACACCTGGTAGTCGACGGTGCCGCCTTCCGCGGTCTTCGCGGTGACGTAGACCTCGGAGTTGGTCATGGAGCGCTCCACGCCGTTCACCGTGACGGCATCGTCCTGCGGGACGCCGGACATCTGCTGGGCCACCGTGTCGGCGGAAAGCTCGCTCGAGAAGTAGTTCTGGGCGTTCCCGGTGTCCGCGAAGAGCTGCTCGACCACCGTCTGCTGCTGTGGGTAGCCGTAGCCCTGGGTGTAGGCGAACACGGCGGCCGCGAAGGCGATGAGCAGCAGCACGAAGATGAACACAAGCACCTTCAGGCCCACGTTGCGGCGCTTGCGATCGCGCTTGGCCATGCCCTTCGACCAGCGCTCGAGCTCCTCGTCGCTGGCGTTGAAGAAGCGCTCGTCGCTCGTGGCGTAGCCGTCGAGCGGGGGCTCGTCGTAGGTCTCTGGGTAATAGTACGGGTCGAGCGCCTGCGTGAGCTGGGCGGAGACGTCCTCGAGCGGGGTGCCGTCGGAGGTGACGTCAAGGCCCGAGGTGTCGGTGCCCGGCACCTCCACCGGCTGGAGCTCGGCCGTGCCCGTGGACACCTGGGCGATAGCGCGCTGGTAGTCGACGCTGGCGGAGTCGCTCAGGAAGTACGTCTTGTCGGCGAGCGCCTGCTCGAAGGCGGAGACCGCCTTCTGCATTTGGCCGCTGGCCACGTAGGCCTGGCCCAGGTTGGCGCACAGTTTGTTGCGCGTGGCCGCCGGCATGTCGAACTGCAGCGCGTTCTCGTAGGAGGTCACCGCGTCGTTCGGGCGGTTGAGCGCCATGAAGCAGATGCCCAGGTTCAGCAGCGCCTTCGTCGGGTCCGGGTTGGACTCGTCGAGCGCGGCGGAGCGGAACGCGGCGCCCGCCTCGGCGGACTTGCCGAGCTTCAGGTACGCGTTGCCCATGCCGATGTACGCACGGTACTTCGCGTCGTACTTCGCGTCGGACGACGCAATCTCGAAATGGCGCACGGCGTCCTCGTAGTCGTGCAGCGCGGCGTACGCGTTGCCGAGGTTGTAGTTCACGGCGCCCGCCTGCGCGTAGGCGGCATCCGAGGTTGCCTGCGTGTAGGCGTGGATGGCCTCGTTGTAGTCCTTGAGCTTCACGAGGCAGTTGCCGATCTGGTGGTAGAGCATGCCCACTTCGCCCGGCTGGAGGCTGTCAGGATCCTGCTCGAGGCATTCCGTGAACGAGCTCAGGGCGCGCTCGTAGTCCTTGTCCTGGTACGCCTGGCGCGCGAGCTGGAAAATGTCGTTGTTCATAAGGTCCTTCTGTTCTGGGACGCAGGCGCGGGGTTATTCTGCCGCGTTCTCGATCTCGATGTGCTCGATGACGTCGCCCACGCGAAGCTGGCCGATGACGTCGAGCCCTTCGATGGTCTGGCCGAACACCGTGTAGCCCGAGTCCAGGAACGGCTGGGCGCCCAGGCAGAAGTAGAACTGCGAACCGGCGGAGTCCGGATCCTGAGAGCGCGCCATCGCAAGCGTGCCGTCAAGGTGCTTGTTGTTCGGGTTCGTGGTGTACTCCTGCTTGATGGTATAGCCGGGGCCGCCCGTGCCCAGGCGGGCGAACGGGTTGCCCTCGGCGGCCTTCACCTGTTCGGAGTCGAGCGGACGGGTATTGGGGCAGCCGCCCTGGATGACGAAGCCCGGGACGTAGCGATGGAACTTGAGGTCGTCGTAGAAGCCCTTGCGTGCGAGCTCGACGAAGTTGCCCACATGGATGGGGGCGTCCTTGCCGGCCAGCTGGACGCGAATCGTGCCCTTCGAGGTGGTGATGACCGCGATCTCCTCGCCCGTGGGCTGGTATTCGGGCGTGTACAGTGCCATGGAACCTCCCTTTCAAAGCGCACGCAAGCGTGCGCGCCAATGTCGCATTCGAAAGAGAATTCTAGCAGGAATGACAGTGCGCCGCGATAAATGCGTGGAAGTTTCATTACGCGGACCGCCGGCTCAACCTGCGGTCGAGTGCCGTGGCGAGGGAGCGACGCCCCGCCCGCCCGAGAGGGGCGTTGGCCCTGCCGCCGGAGCACGTTGGCCCTGCCGCCGGAGCAAGAGCGCTCCGCTTCGTTCGGGCCTTCGATCAGGCGCCGCACTCGACGCGGCAGACTTCCCCGTCGGAATCGAGGTCGCCGTCGAGGTACGCTTCCAAGGCTTCGCGCACCGGGCCCGACGCGCCGGTCACGACCGCGATGCCCGCGCGGTCGAAGGACTCTTTCGCCGAAGCGCCGATGTTGCCGGCGATGAGCACGTCCACGTCCACTTCGCGCAGCAGCGGCGCCATCTCGGAGCACGGGCGCGAAAGGTTCGGCATGTTCTGGAAGCTGACGACCGAGCCGTCCTCCACGGTGTAGCAACTGTAGCTGGAGCATCGCCCGAAATGACGGGACACGTCCAAACCGTCGCTGGCGATCGCGATGATCATGAGCCCTCCCGTCTCGCGCGATCCAGGGCGTCGAGCGCCCCTCCCACGCACCAAACGGTAGCGCCCCGCGCCGTCCGCGCGTCGCTGGCTTCGCCCAGCGGGCGAATGGGGCGATTCGCGGACGGCGCGGGGCGCACGGTGTCGACGAGCGGCGTGATACCCGCCTTGACCGGCCACGATGCGCCGAAGCGCGCACGGCCGGCGAGCGGCCACCGACATGCGAGCTACCGGCGCGCGAAGATGCTCACGAGCTCGGAGTGGTACGTCTGCGGGAACAGGTCGAGCGGGGTCGCCTTGACAAGCTCGTAGCCCGCAGCCCCCAGGCGCTCAACATCGCGCGCCCACGTGGAGGGGTTGCAGCTCACGTACGCCACGCGCTCGGGGCCCGCGGCCGCGATAAGCTCGGGCACGCCGTCCGCCAAGCCCGCGCGCGGCGGGTCGACGACGAGCGCGTCGAGCTCCCCGAGCTCCGGCAGCTCGTGCGCGGCGTCGCCACCGACGACCTCGATCCACGCGCCGTTCGCGTCGGCGTTGCGGCGCAGGTCGCGCACGGAGGACGCGGCGGACTCCACGGCGAAGACCACATCGGCGTGCTCGGCGAGCGCGAGCGAGAACGTGCCGGCGCCCGCGTACAGGTCGGCGACGACGGAGTCCTCGTCAAGCTGCAGGCCGTCGATGACGCAGGCGATCATGTTCTCCGCCTGCTCGGTGTTCACCTGGAAGAAGGAAGGCGCGCTCACGGAGAACTCGTTGTCCCCGAGGCGCTCGCGCCACTTCCCGTGCCCTGCGAGCACCTCGACGCCCTTGACCTTGCGGGCCTTGCCTGGGTCGGCCATGACGCGCACGATGCCCGTCGCCTTGATGGCGGACGAGAGCGTGTTGGCCACCTGGGCGCGCGGGAAGGCGCTCGGCGGCGTCCAGAGCGCCACCTCCAGGTTGCCGGTGCGCGCGCTGTGGCGCACGCCCACGCGGTAGATGCCGAGGTCCTTGTTGCCCTCGAGGAAGCGCAGGGCGCCGCGCAGCGCTTTGGGCGCCTTCTGGATGGCCGTGTGCGCGAGCAGGCACGCGTCCGGCGAGACGAACTCGTGGCTCGACTCGGAGTGGAACCCGAGCGTGAAGCGGCCTTGGGCGTCGCGCTCGGCGCCGAGCTCGAGCTTGTTGCGGTAGCCCAGCTGCTTCTTCGAGGGCACGCACTCCCCCACGAGCGCCTCGGCCGTCGCGCGGTCGTAGCGCGCGATATGGGACAGCGCCGAGACCACGTTCTCTCGCTTGGCGCGCAGCTGCGCTTCGTAGGACACGTGCATCCACTGGCAGCCGCCGCACACGCCGGCGTACGGGCACGCAGGCACGACGCGGTCGGGCGACGCCTCCACCACGTCGAGCAAGCGCGCGTGCGCGAAGGTCTTCTTGTCCTCCGTCACCTCGATGCGCACGGTGTCGCCGGGTGCCGTGTTCGGCACGAACACCGCCTTGCCGTCCTCGAGGCGGCCGATGCCCGCCTCGCCGTACGTGAGCGCGTCAATGCGCACCGTCTGTTCCATGGGGGCTCCTATCATGCAAGGAAAGGGACGTCCGCCCGAAGGCGGCAGAAAAAAAGCCCGACCGCGTGGCCGGGCTCGCGTAACCGATGGTGCCCTTGACAGGATTCGAACCTGCGGCTTTCTGCTCCGGAGGCAGACGCTCTATCCCCTGAGCTACAAGGGCATGGTCAGCGGCGATTATACGCCAAAACACGAAGAATGCGCCGACGGCGCGACGCATTCTTCACAACCGCGGCAGCATGGCCGCGAGCATGCTACTTGAGGGCAGCCTTGGCGATCTCGCAGATGGCGGAGAAAGCCTGCGGGTCGGCGATGGCCATGTCGGAGAGGACCTTACGGTCGAGCTCCACGCCCGCGCGCTTCAGGCCGTTCATGAAGCGGGAGTAGGAGATGCCGTTCAGGCGGGCACCGGCGTTGATGCGGGTGATCCACAGACGACGAATCTCACGCTTCTTGTTGCGGCGGTCGCGGTACATGTACTGCAGGGAGTGCTGCACCTGCTCCTTCGCAGCGGTGTACGAACGCGATTTCGCGCCGTAATAGCCCTTCGCACGCTTGAGGATGGTGCGACGCTTCTTATGCGCATGAACTGCGCGCTTGATACGTGCCATGTTCTATCGTCTCCTTGTCTAGTGAGCGAAGGCCTTAGCGAAGGCCGAGGTTGCGGGCGATGACCTTGCGGTCGGCGGCAGCGATCTGCTCCTCCTTGCGGAAGTTGCGCTTACGCTTCTGGCTCTTCTTGGTCATGATGTGGCTCTTGAACGCCTTGCCGCGCATGATCTTGCCGGAGCCGGTCACGCGGAAACGCTTGGCGGTGCCGCGGTGGGTCTTCATCTTAGGCATAGGGCTATTCCTTTCCTTCCTTCTGTTCCTGCTGTTCTTTCTTCTTCTTAGCCGCTGCGGGCAGCGGGGCGATCAGCATGTGCATGTTGCGGCCTTCCATCTTGGGCTGGTTCTCGATGACCGCCACGTCTTTCAGGTCGTCCGCCAAACGCTCCAAGATCGTGAGACCCTGCTCAGGGTGGGCCATCTCACGGCCGCGGAACATGATGGTAATCTTCACCTTGCTGCCGGATTCCAGGAAGCGCAGCACGTGCTTCTTCTTGGTGGTGTAGTCTCCGACGTCAATCTTCGGGCGGAACTTCATTTCCTTGGTCTCCACCCGGCTCTGGTTCTTGCGCGCCTGCTTGGCCTTGATGGCCTGGTCGTACTTGAACTTGCCGTAGTCCATGATGCGGCACACCGGCGGATCGGCGTTCGGTGCGATCTCCACCAGGTCCAGCTGCTGGTTGTCAGCGATGCGCTGGGCCTCCGAGACGGCGTAAATGCCGAGCTGGGTGCCGTCGTAACCGATGAGGCGGCACTCCGTCACATCGATCTCTTCGTTGAGCCGTGGCTCCTGAGCAGCTATCGCGCTCACCTCCTTGCAAATGCGATATCCTGCCGACAACAAAAAACCCGCGGTGCGCCGCGGGCAGACATGCATCGTGAAGTGTCTCTGCTGAAACGCTTCGTATTCATGCGACCCATCGGCAGTGCCGAACCAGGTGGAGGGCGAAACCCTCGCTTGTTGACAGCCGTTATAGATTAGCAGCAGGTGCCCCGCCGTGCAAGAGGAGATTTCGTGAGGCTCCGCCTTGATGCCAGACCCGCCCCTCAACCGTTCGTTCAACGGGGGCGTTTCCGTCGCCCTTGGCCGCGCGGCGCTTCCGTCGGCCCGTATAATCCCCGGGCAAACACGCCGCGTCCCGCGAGGAGGAACCATGCTGCTTGACGACAAGCTCTGGGTCGCCCAGGGCGAGAACCCTTGTTACCTGCTGCTCAACCAGGCGAATCGCCACGGCCTGATCGCCGGCGCGTCCGGCACGGGCAAGACCGTGACGCTCAAAGTGCTGGCCGAGGGATTCTCGCACGCCGGCGTGCCCGTGTTCATGGCCGACGTCAAAGGCGACATCACCGGCATGTGCCAGACGGGCGAAGACACCGAGAACATCCGGGAGCGCGTTGCGAAGTTCGGCATCGAAAACTGGTCGCTCGCTGGCTGCCCGTGCCACTTCTGGGACATGCTCGAGGGCTCCGACATCCCGGTGCGCGTCACCATCTCCGACATGGGCCCGACGCTGCTCTCCCGCCTGCTCGGCCTGACCGAGGTGCAGGAAGGCGTGCTCGACATCGTCTTCCGCATTGCCGACGACAGGCAGCTGCTGCTCATCGACTTGAAGGACCTGCGCGCCATGCTGAACTACGTGGCAGAGCACGCCAAAGAGTTCGAGACGACCTACGGCAAGGTGTCCTCCCAGTCGACCGGCGCCATCCTGCGCGCCCTCATCTCCCTCGAGGACGAGGGCGCCGGCACGTTCTTCGGCGAGCCGGCGCTCGAGCTGGCGGACTGGTTCTCCTGCGACGAGAGCGGCCAGGGCTACGTGAACGTGCTCAACGCGGCGAAGCTGGTGCAGAGCCCGCAGGTCTACGCCATGTTCCTGCTCTGGATGCTCTCCGAGCTCTTCGAGACCCTGCCCGAAGTGGGCGACGCGGACAAGCCGAAGTTCGTGTTCTTCTTCGACGAGGCGCACCTGCTGTTCAACGGCATGCCCAAGGAGCTGCTCGACAAGATGGTGCAGGTCGTGAAGCTCATCCGCTCGAAGGGCGTGGGCGTCTACTTCATCACGCAGTCGCCGAGCGACATCCCCGACGAGGTGCTCGCCCAGCTGTCGAACCGCATCCAGCACGGCCTGCGCGCCTACACCCCCGCCGAGCAGAAGGCCGTGCGCGCTGCCGCCGCGTCCTTCCGCGAGAACCCGGCGTTCGCCTCCGAGGACGTCATCCTCGAGCTCGGCACCGGCGAGGCGCTCGTCTCCTTCCTCGACGCCGAAGGCCGCCCGAGCATCGTCGAGAACGCGAAGGTGCTGCCTCCGCAATGCCTGATGGCCGCCGCCTCCGACGACGCCATGCAGGCCGCGCGCGCCGCCCAGCAGCCGCTTATGGACAAGTACGGCACCGCCGTCGACCGCGAGTCCGCCTTCGAGGTCATCCAGGGCCAAGCGGAGGCCGCCGCCGCAGAGCAGGAGCAGGCGGCGGAAGACGCCGCGGCGCAGGAAGCGGCCGAGAACGAGGCTGCCGCCGCCGCGAAGGCCGCTGAGAAGGAAGCGGAGCGCGCCGCGAAAATGGAGCAGTGGCAGGAGAAGGAGCGCCAGAAGGTGCAGAACCAGGTCATCAAGGACGTCAGTCGCGCTGCGACGTCCATGCTCGGCCAGTTCGGCAAGGAGGCTGGCAAGCAGCTGCTCCGCGGCTTGTTCGGCGGGCTCAAGAAGTAGCGAAGAAAAAAAGAAGAAGTAATGCACGACGGCCGCCCGTCCCCCGGACGGGCGGCCGTCGTTCTTCTTGGGCGCCGCCAGCGCCTTATGCCGCGTTGATGTAGATGTAGATCTGCCGCACGGTGTCGTTCAGGTTGCCGGAGGCGTTCGCCGCCGTGTAGTTGTACATGAGCATGGACGACCACGTGAAGTGCGCGCCGTTCACGTCCGCCTCGCTCTGGAACGTGCAATTCTCCTCGACGAGCGTCGTGCCGTCGCTCGCGTACGTGCAGTAGGACGCGCGGTCCGCCGGCAGTTGCGCGGTGCCGGCCGGGACGGACAGGCCGGCCTCGTCAAGCGTCTTCTCGACGATGTTCTCGTTCTGGACCGCGTCGGCGAAGCTCAGGTTGCCGTAGCCAAGGCTTGCGGTGGCCGCGGAGTAGCCCGCCATCACGACGGCGCCGCCCTCGTTCAGGCCCAGGTAGACCGTCGGGGTGCCAGAGCGGGTGTCGGCGGGCTCCGACGTGAGTGAGACCGTCACGCGCTGGCGAACAGGGTTGCCTTCCTCGTTCACCTCGACGGAGCCGGAG
>DVLD01000128.1 GCA_018715725.1 Candidatus Aveggerthella excrementigallinarum | reverse complement strand
GGTGGACGCGGCTGCTCCAGGGACGCAGGAGAACCCTACGGTCGTCTGCGTGATGAGCGATCTTGAGATGGCGAAGAGCGCGCGCTTTTACAACAAGCATCTGCTGATCACGAGCGATGAGAGCGGACCTCGTACGCTCACGCGCGGAAATGGGTTCGAAACGCTGCAGGACAGCGCGCGTTCCACGTACAATCCTGCCATGATCGAGGTCGACAGCACGGTCGGCCGTGACACGGCCTCGCTCGTGCTGAAAAACATCGTGCTTGACGATGGCGGCAGGCGCGCGGGCGACTACTTCATCCAGGCCGACTCCGAAGGCGACGGAAAAACCGCATTTGGCGACATAGAAATAGAGAATGCCGCCATCGTCCAGGATGCGATGATCGCCACGTACAACGGCGTCGGCACCATCACGCTGGATGACGGCGCGGTCCTCAAGAACTACGGCGGCATGTCGGCCGTGCGTCTCTCCGATGGCAAACTCGTCATGAAAGCTGGCAGCGAAATCATCGACGATGATGGAATGGGGGAACGAGTCAAGGGGGCTGCCATCTCGGGAGCTGACGGCGGCCACTACGGTCCGGCCGGCGCGGTGTGGCTCCAGGGCGGCACCATCACCATGGAGGAAGGCTCGCTCATCGGCGGCGCTGACGCGGATAATCCCATGGTAGGCCGCGCCATCTACAACGAGGGAGGCAGGGCGACGATCAATGGCGCGATCTACGGCATCAAGTCCGGTTCCGGCGTCATGTGGCAAGGAAGCAGCGGCGCGGCCATGCACATGCGCAGCGAAGCCGTCGCGACGCTTGGTGCGACGGGCGTCGTCGATGGGGCCGGAATCGCGCTTGTTGGATCGGCCATCGGCGTTTTGGGCGGGTGCGAGCTGACCACGGAATCCGGGTCCGTCGTCAAGGGCTACAACGGCGGCAGCGCATTCGACATCGGCGGCACGGCTTACCTGAACGGCGAGATCACCGGATTGACCGGTAACGGCCATGCGATCCTCGCTCAAAGCTCGAGCAACCATTACATCAGGATCGGCGAGACGGCGTCCATCCATAACAACGTGTGCTCCTATGGCGTTATCTACACGCAGGGAGATAACGGCGTCATCGACATCTATGGAAAAATCAACGACAACGTGTCCAAGGACCGAGGCGGCGCCCTCGTTCTCGCGAACAACGGTTCCCATGTTGACGTCAATATGTACGAAGGCGCCGAGATGTGCGGCAACGTCAGCTGGCAAACCGGCGGCGCGGTCATGGTGTCGTGCGGGACGTTCACCATGCACGGAGGGACTATTTCCGGAAACCTGTCCGGTGCAGACAACGTTGACGAAGAGGATCAAGTCGGCGGCGGCGTGTACGTCCGTCGTGGCGGCCAGTTCGTTATGGAAGGCGGCACGATCGAGGGCAACAAGGCCGGCAGCGTGGGCGGCAGCATCGCGGTCTCGATGGAAGACTACAATGGCTCGACGCCCTATGTCGAACTCCAGGGTGGCTCCGTTTCCGGCGGCATGATGAACGTCGACATAACGAAGGGCGAAGGCGACGCCGGCCCCTATACCACGTCCGGCGGCGCGTCCAACGACATCGCCATCACTGCGGGTTGCTACGGCAAGACAGACCGCTACTTGCGCGCGAGCGAGGATTTCTCTTTGGGCGACCAGGATATCCTGCTGCAAGAATACGGTCTCAAGCTCAATGACTTTCCGCGCAACGTGAAGGTGGGAAACGCCTCGGAGAGTGCGGAGGATGCCATCAACCAAAAGATGGGGCAATACAATCTCACCGACGTTGTTGGCTCGTTCTGGTTCGAATCCGACCGCTCCGTGCAGAGCTTCGTGGTCGGCGGGCTCCGTTTCGACAAAGACAAGCCGCTGTTCGCTGCCATGGTTGCGACCGACGAGGATGGAGGGCCTGCCGCGTCTGCCGAGGTGCTTCTCCAGGCGGTGACGCCCAACGGAGACGGCACGGTGCGAGTCGTCCTGGACGATCCCAACGAAACAGGCTATGTGGTCATGTTCGTGCAAGAAAGCGATGAATCAAGCGGCATCGTCACGGTGACGCCCGCTGACATGACCGTTTATATGGGTGGCGACGATGGTTACGAAGCCGTCGTCGGAGAAGGAGGGGAGTCGGTTCCTTCCGACTCGCTTCCACGTCCGCTGTTCAAGGTGTCCGCTCCTTCGAGCGTGAGCGACGTAACCGAGCTGATCTTCACCAACAAAGACAGCGACAACGCCTGGAAGCTCGTGTCCGTGGAGACGAGCGGAGAATCGACGTCGGGGGAGACGTACTACCGATTCGAGCCTCATAAAGAAACCATGGCTGCGGTTCGTGTCGAATACAGCGATGGCGTGCAGTCTGTCTCCGAGGACTCGTTTTCCATCGATGAAGTGGGCGAGCTGTACAAAGAGTTCTCCATCGGCATCTATGCCGGCGACACTTCTGGCGATGTCGAAGCAACCATTCCCATCGACACCGGAACAGGAGCGGACACCAAGAGCAAGTATTCCGTCGTAACCGGTTCCGGATTGCTCACCGTTCGTGCCGTGAGCAATGCGGAAGACGAATCGTCGATTTCGGCGGTTCGCGATAAGGCCCCGTTCGCGCATGATGCGGCGAAAGCGGTTGCCGTCGCTCCGTCCGATACCGTTTACACGCTCAATGACACGGGGGTGACGCTGTCGGACGACGCCGCTCCGTCGTTGCTTTTCGATGGGATCATCACATCGGATGGTGTCAACCGCATTGCGGCCCTCGAAAACGCCGCGGACGATGAGCTCGGTGCGGTCGGGAGCGATCGCGTGCGTCGATACGACTTCAAATACCTCGACCTTGTCGATGCCAATAACGGCAATGTCTGGATTACGTCTTCCAAGGGCGTGGACGTCTACTGGGCATACCCCGAAGGCACGGACGGGAGCACGGATTTCAAGCTGCTCCATTTCGAGGGACTGCATCGTGACGGCACGGCGTCTGGCTTCGATCTTGAGGACGTCGCGACGGCGAAGGTCGAGCAGGTCGATTTCGAGAAAACCGACTACGGCATCGTATTCCATGTCGACGCCGGCGGCTTTTCCCCGTTTGCGCTCGTGTGGGATGAGCCGGCGCCGATTGATCCCGACCCGGACAATCCTACGCCGCCAGTGGACGAGAAAGTCACCATCTCCTACGAGGAGAACGGAGGCAACGAGGTTCCGGACCAGACGGTGACGAAAGGGGCGACCGTGACCCTGCCCACCCCGTTGCGCGAGGGCTGGACTTTCGAGGGGTGGTACGCTGACGCCGGCCTGACGGAACTCGTCGGCATGGGAGGCGACGAGATCGAACTCACCGCAGACCGCACCGTATGGGCCAAGTGGAGCCGCACGGGCGTGCCTGGCTCCCTTACGGAGGACCATGTGAACTACGTCATGGGCCGCACGGCCGAGGACGGGACGCGCTATATTGCGCCCCTCGCCGACGTCACTCGCGCAGAGGTGGCCACGATGGTGTTTCGCTTGCTTGAGGAGGACGTTCGTGCTGCGTACCTTACTGACGAGAGTCCATTTCCCGATGTCGATTCGGACGCTTGGTGCGCCGAGCCGGTGGCCACGCTCGCTTCGATGGGCGCGATTCTCGGCTACCCCGACGACGGCACCTTCCGCCCTGACCAGCCCATCACGCGCGCTGAGCTCACGGCCATCGTGACGCGGCTGGACGAGCATTTCGCAGATGACGGCACGCTTTATGGCGAAGTTCCGTTCTCCGATGTGCCGGAGACGCATTGGGCCTACCCTGTGCTTTCTTACGCGACGAATCGCGGCTGGCTTATGGGCGACAGCGTGTCTGACAGCACGTTCCGTCCGGATGACACCATCACTCGCGCCGAGACCATGGCCATCTTCAACCGCGTGCTGCAGCGCTTGCCGTATTCTGCGGAAGACATTCTGCCCGGGCGCGTGGAATGGCCGGACAATCAGGATGAGTCCGCATGGTACTGGCTCGTTGTCGAAGAGGCTACGAACAACCACGATCACGCATGGGTGTCCGGAGAGCACGGTGTGCACGAGCCCGAACTTGGGGCGGACGGCCAGCCCGTCGAAATTGGCGAGCACGAGAAATGGACAGTGCTGCTGCCGAACGTGGAATGGTAGCAGGAAGCTTTCGGGTTCTTGCGGTGATACACTGGCGGGAAGGGCGTCGGCGAGGGCCGGCGCCCTTCCCGTTGCGGAATCACGCGAGGACAGGAGGACGGCATGATCAGGAACGAGCGGGACGTCCGGCAGGAGCAGGCGCTCGACATCGCGCAGAAGATGGCGGCGGCGGCGCGCACGGCGCCGAAGGGCAAGGGCGTCGACATCGTCGAATGCGCCGTCGTTGACGGCGACGACCTGGAGCGTCTGGCGTGCGAGATGGAGCGCATCTCCGAGGAAAAAGGACACGCGTTCTTCCTGCGCGATGCCGGCAACATTCGCGCATGCCAGTGTGCGCTCGTGGTCGGCACGCGCGAGAAGGCGCAAGGACTCGACTGCGGCCATTGCGGCTACCCGACGTGCGGCAGCCGCGCAGAGGGCGTGCCGTGCGCCATCAACAGCGTGGACGTGGGCATCGCCGTGGGCGCGGCGTGCTCGAAGGCCTGCGATTTCCGCGTGGACACGCGCGTCATGTTCTCGGCCGGCTTGGCGGCGCAGCGCCTTTGCTTGTTGGGCGAGGGCGTGCGGCAGGTCTACGCCATTCCTGTGAGCATCTCTTCCAAGAGTCCGTTTTTCGACCGCAGGTAAGGAATCGAAAGCGAAAAGGCCGAAAAGAACGGTTCTGCGCAATTGCGGTCCTGGTTCGAAAGGAGCCCGGCGGGCGTTTCGAAGCGATGGACGCAATGATTTCAGGCCGCTGAAAAGCACGGATTGGGAAAGTCATTCTCAGACGCTGAATCATTGCGCAAAACCCGTCCCCTTGGCCAAGAGGCGATGGGAAAAATAGCAGGGCCGCCGGAAACCGTTCGGCGGCCCTGCCGTCATCAGCCGAGATTCTGCTCCGTCGCCCAGAGCAAGGAAGAGGTTCCGTTCTCCGGTTGCCTGCGCTTCCCGGTCGAAGCCGAGCGTGGACGGACTTGCCGGCGCGCCCTTACGCCTGCGACTTCGTCGGAGCCTTCCGGTCCACGAAGTAGATGCGGTACCACACGAGGAACATGTAGACGATCCAGATCTTGCGCGAGAGGTCTTTGCCTGCCTTGCGCTCGTCGAGCAAGGCGACCAGCTCGTCGGCGTTGAAGAACTCGCGCGCGATCTCGTCGGTGAAGACGTCCTTGATCATCTCGTAGTAACGGTCTTCGCGCAGCCACTTCACCACGGGGACCGGAAACCCGAGTTTCTCTTTTTCCGCCCAATCGCGCGGAATGTGGCGCATGGCGGCCTCGCGCAGGGCGATCTTCGTCCGTTCCGCGTCGGTCTTCTGCGCAGTGGGGACGGTGCGCGAGACGTTCCAGACTTCCTTGTCCAGAAACGGCACGCGCGATTCCAGCGAATGGGCCATGGACATCTTGTCGGTCTTGAGCAGGATGTCGCCCACCAGCCAGAAGTGGAGGTCGACGTACTGCATGCGCGTGGTCTCGTCCAGGCCGGCGGCTTCGGCGTACACCGGCGCGGTGAGCGCTTGCGGGGTGGGGGCGTTGCAGCCGCCCTTCAGCAGGCGGGCGCGTTCCTCCACGGAGAAGGCGACTCCGTTCGCGTTCGTGTAGTACCAGTCCTCCGGCGTCTCGGAGGCGCGCTCCAGATAGTTCGCGCCGCGAACGCCCAGGCCCCGCAGGGCTTTCGACGCGCCGCGCAGCATGCCTTTAGGCGCCCAGGAGAGCTTCCGGTTGGCGAACGGCACCTGGTAGATCTTGTAGCCGCCGAAGAACTCGTCCGCCCCCTCGCCGGAAAGCACCGCCTTCACGCGCTTGGCGGCTTCCTGGTCCACGAAATAGAGGGCGACGGCGGACGGGTCGGCAGAGGGCTCGTCCATGTGCCACTGCACGCGCGGCAGCACGTCCCAGTATTCGGTTTCCGTGATGGTCTTGGAATGGTTTTCGATGGAGAGCTTCTCGGACAGCTCGCGTGCCCAGGAGATCTCGTCGCGCTCCCCGTCGTACTCGGCGAAGCCGACCGTGAACGTCTTGATGTCCGGATTGCTGTTCGCCAGGCTGGCTGCCATGTAGCTGGAGTCGATGCCGGAGGACAGGAACGAGCCCACTTCCACGTCGGCCACGTTGTGGTAGCGCACGGAGTCCTGCATGGCGGCGTCGACGGCCTCCACGGTGTCCTCCAGACTGCGCTGTGCGTCAAGGTCGTAATCGGGGCGCCAGTAGCGCTCGGTCTCCAGCGTGCCGTCGGCGCGGTCGGTCAGAAGGCGAACATGCCGCGCAGGCGGTTCAGGCACGCTTTGCCCCATGCCAGGTAGGCGGTCAAGAGGACCTCGGTATCCGAATGCTTCTTGAACGTCCAGCCTTCCGCCTCGAGCTCGGTGCGCAGGTCTTGATAATTGTAGATCTCGCCGTTGAAGACGATGGCGAAGTCCCCGGTGGCGTGCGCGCTGGTCTCGCCCTCGCGCCAGCTGCCGTCGAGATTGCGGGCGGGAGAGGTGATGGCGGCGTCGTGTTCGCCGGGGGCGCGCACCATGGGCTGGTTGCCGCCTTCCAGGTCGATGAGCGAAAGACGGCGGTGGCCAAGGGCGATGCCTGCGTCGAGGTACTGTCCCTCGCCGTCAGGCCCGCGGTGCGCCATCACGTCGCACATGCTCTTCAAAATGGGGGCGTCCGACGCCTTCGCGCCGGTGAAGCCGCATATTCCGCACATAAACCTTCCTCCAGGACAACTTTGCCATGTTGGCTGCGGCCGTGGTCCGCGCAGGACGTCGACGGCCGCAGTCGATTCCGCCAAGAAATGGTATGGCGAGATTGTTTCGCCAGCGCGTCCAAACAAAGCACGGTCGCGGTTCCTCCAAATCACCACGGTTCACGCTGCGGTCGACAGGGCGCAGGAATCGCCGCAAGAGCGCCTTCACCGAGCCTTGCGCGGAAAAATCGTCCTCAAATGGTCAAACGGGCCCGAAGGCCGTGAGCTGTATCGTCCTTTCGGACACCGAGGGACCCAAAACCCCAGCATGGGGTAATCTGGGAAGACTCGAGCGAAAGGAGACCAGCTATATGAAGTCAAGTGCAAAACCGTAAAAAATTAGGACTTTCGAATTCGCTGGAATCTGCACTTTGAAAGCCCGATATCGAATGCTTCTGGGCGCAATGGACCGCATCGCGCAGACGATGTGGAAAGACCCGTTCGTGCGTGCGGCTACTTCGCCGGGTCGTACGGCTCCCCGTCTCGCATGACCGCGAAGACGACATGGCACAGCTTCCTCGCCACGGCGGTCACGGCCACCCGGTGGGGCTTCCCCTCCCGGCGCTTCTTGTCGTAGAAGGCCTTGAGCCTGGGGTCGTGCTGGCGCGCCCGGTTTGCGGCGAGCCAGAGCGACCTTCGCAGGCAGGGGGAGCCGTGCTTGGTTATGGGGACCCCCTCGGCGGAGAGCTTGCCGGACTCGTCGACGCCGGAGTTGAGGCCGGCGTACTTCACGATCGAGGCGGCGTTCTTGAACCTCTTGACGTCGCCGATCTCGGCGACGATCTGGGCGCCCGTCGTCGTGGATACGCCGGGTATGGTCGTGACGCTGGGCTCGACCTTCGCCAGCAGCGAGGCGACCTCGCGCTCCACCTTGGCTATCGTGGCGTTCAGGAACTCGATCTGGGTGACCATCGTCCTGATCTGGAAGGAGGCGGCGTCCCCGCCGAGCCTGATGCCCACCGACGACCTCGCGGCGGCCTTGAGCTGGGCGGCCTTGTCCGTCCCGAGCCTGCCGCGCGACCCCTCCGAGAGCAGCTTCGCTATCGATGTGTCGATTTTTATCCTAGCGAATACACCTCCGTCGGGACCGCCCCGAGCAGCCGACAAATCCGGGGCATGACATGGCGTCGATCGCTGTGCGGGTCAGGCCGCCGAGGCGTTCGGCCCTTCAATCGGAGTGCGGGTCAGGGTGCTGCGATGCGGTCCCGGCTTGCAGGATACGGGCTTCGTTGCGCGCCCGCAAAACCTGCTGACAGCATTCTTGCTGTCGGAGTGGAGGAGCGCGGGCCCTTCGAGGCGCGGCCCCAGGCCGTCGAGCATCTCCAGGGTCTGGGCGAAGTTGGGGCTCCTCGCCGCCGACCACGCCACGATCTCGTTGTTGTAGAGGTCCATCACCGGCGACAGGTACGCCTTGGCCTCCGCCACCTTGAACTCGGTGACGTCGGTGGCGAGCTTGGTCATCGGGGCCTCTGCCGCGAAGCTGCGATCCAAGACGTTCTCGGCCGCCTTGCCCCGCTCGCCCCGGTAGGAGTCGTATCGCTTGCGGAGTATGCGGCAGCGAAGGCCCTCCTCGCGCATCAGCTTGAGCACGGTCTTCCCGCTGATGGAAAGCCCCTGCTCGGTCCTGAGGGCCATCGCCACCTGGCGGTACCCCACGCCGTTGGGCGTGCGGGCGAACGCCTCGCGCACCAAGGGGCGCACGTCGGCCCACCTGTCGGCCCGGGGGCTCCTCCCTCCCGCGTAGCGGTAGTAGGTGCTTTTGGGGAGCTCAAGCTTGTCGAGCACGAGCTTGAGCGGGTATTCGCGCCTCAGCGAGTCCGCCGCCTCCGCTCGATCTCGTCCGCCAAGGCGTTGATTCGTTTTTGGATTTCGAGCTCCAGCTCCAGCTCGCGCACGCGCGCCTCCAGCTCCTCCTCGCGGGAGGAGAACGCGGGCTCCGGCTTCTTCGGGCGGCCCTTGGGCTTGGGGAGGAGGGCGTCGGGCCCTCCCTCGCGGTAGAGGCGGCACCATGTGTTTATCTGGGTCGACGACTTGAGGCCGAACGTCTCCATGGCCTCGGGCTTGGTCATCCTTCCCTCGATGACGGCACGGGCCGCCCGCACCTTGGTCTCATGGTCGTATTATCGATGCGCGGTCACGAGCAGGGCCTCCTTTCCGAGCGCCCTGTAAGCATACAGCCATCTTTTGACGGTGCCGTGGGGTATCCCGAGCAGCCTTCCGACGGTCTTGTTCGCGAGCCCATCTCGAAGCACCGCACCGCCTCGGCCCTGACATCCATTCCGTGCTTCAATGCATCATCACCCCTTAAAAGCGAGTGGGACCGGAAACTTTTGTTTCCAGTCCCACTATCGGGGTTCAGTTCAGGAACTCGAACTGTTCCCAAGGCGCTTTTTATGGCAGGCCGTGGAAAGAAAAGCGCCTCGGGAACTCCTTCGGCCGCCCCCGGAGGGCCCCGTCGCGAAGCGAAATCCTAACGCACCTCTCTGAACTGGGGATCCTCGTCTCCGGCTGAGGCGCCCCCGCGCCGCCTCTTCGCATGTGCGTCCCCGAACTGTTCCCGAGGCGCTTTTCCGCCAGAGCGTGGAAGAAAATCCGCTTTGGGAACAGTTCGAGTTCCCGAAGCGGATTTTCTTCCATAGACAGGGGACGTGCGAGTTCCCGAAGCCGTTTTTCTTCCATGGACAGGGGGCAGGCGACGCAGGCGGCGGGCGACGCAGGTGGCGCGCTCGGTGCGAGCGGCATGCGATGCAGAAGGCGCGGAAGCTGCAGGTAGCGTGCGCGATGCAGAAGGCGCGGAAGTTGCGAGCAGCGCGCGTGATGCGAAAAGCGCGCGCGAGCGCCCAGTCGGGGGCGGCCGCACGGCACGCTGGTGCCCAGTCGGCGGCGGCAATGCGGCCACGCGGCCACGCTGCCACGCGGTCACGAAGCTCGGCGTGCGCGGGCGCCCTGCGCCCCGGGCCGAAGCCAAGAAAGGGGAGGGCGCCCCGAAGGGCGCCCTCCCCGCATGCGCCGCGCGCCGTCGGCGCGGGTGGGCCGCCTCGCGGCAGCTAGCCGACGAGCCTCATCATGAGCGT
>DVLD01000127.1 GCA_018715725.1 Candidatus Aveggerthella excrementigallinarum | reverse complement strand
CATCGCGCAAAGTTTCCTTTAACTTAATTAAAACATCCGCTTTCATAGCCTATCTCCTTTTTGCAAAGAAAACGACAAACCGGACGGGCAAACGGATACTTGCACGCGGGGTTAGGGGTTTGTTACAGCAGACTGAATCAGAAAGGACGTGCTCAGCACTATGATTCGACCGACCTTGATTCTGCAGATGAACCTCGATGAATCCGTCTACAGCGACGAAGTTGTGGCGGAGATCAAGCGCTCGTACTCGTACGTGGCGCCCGCCGTGGTCCAGAGCCACGAGACCGGTGACGCCGCGCCCGAGAACGTCATGCGCTTCTTGGTGAAGATCCACCGTCCGTACTGGCGCTCGAGCGAGGAAGGCGCCGACGAGCTGTGGAACGAAGTCATGCGCAAATGGCTCAAGAACATGGTGTACAAGGTCAGCTCCACCATGGTCGCGTACAACCGCCAGCGCCGCCTGCGCTTCGAATCGCAGCTCGTGTTCGACTGGCTGGAGGTCGAGTTCTCCGACCTGACGCTGTCCATGCGCCTGAACGCCGATTGCTCGCTGGAGGAGCACGGTGCCGTCGAGCTGGCCGAGCGCGTGCGCACGCTGGTGAATGACGGCGTGCTCGAGGGCGAGATCGCCTGCGTGCGCGTGCCCTCGCGCGCGAGCTATGAGGCGCAGCTGGCCGCCGTGGAGGCCGCTCGCGCTGAAGAGGCCGCCGCTCAGGTAGCCGCGGAGGCGGAGGAGGCCGCCGAAGAGCCGGCGGAGGATGCCGAGGCGGTTGAGGCTGCGGAGGCCACGGAGGGTGCCGAGGGCGGCGCCGGCGCCGAGGGCGAGGCTACAGAGGCCGAAGAGGCGCAGGACGCCGAGCCGCAGCCCGAGCCTGAGCCGGTGAACTTCGACATCGACACCACCGTGTGGGGCATCGAGTATGCCGACGGCACGGTCCGCGAGTTCGATTCTTCGAAAGACGAGTTCGTCGCCTAGCACGAACAGATTGACAGGCGCGCTTCGGCGCGCCTGCTTTTCGCTGCCGCCGCGTGCGGCTGCGCCAGGGGAGGCGCGCGATACAGACGAGAAAGGTGTGAACGCCCATGCCGAACATCAACAGCATCTTCGGCCTGCTGGAAAAACTCGAGAGCCAGGACATCACCGTCCACCAGACGCGCTGCGCCGTCGTGCGCAACCGCAACGCGCGCTGCATGAAGTGCGCCGAGGTGTGCACGTCCGGCTGCATTTCCTACAACGACAACGAGCTCATCATCTCGCCGGAGAAGTGCATCGGCTGCGGCACCTGCGCCACGGTGTGCCCGACCTGCGCGCTTGAGGCGCACAATCCCAACGACGCCGAGCTGCAGGCGCGCTGTCTGGCTGCCGCCAAGGCAAACGACGGGGTGCTCGTCGTCGCCTGCCAGGAGATTTGCGACGCCGCGGACGGCTTGTACGACGCCGAGAAGGTGGTCCCGGTCACGTGCCTGGGCCGCGTGGAGGAGACGCTCATCACGGCCATGGCGGTGGCGGGTGCGAGCAAGGTCGTGCTCGTCACGGGCAAGTGCGCCGAGTGCCCGCACGTCACCGGCCTGCACATGGCAGAGCAGGTGGCCGAGACGGCGAACACCCTGCTGCAGACCTGGAACAACTCCTGCGAGACCGTCATCTCCGAGAAGTTCCCGAAGAGCGTGCGCCAGGAGGGCAAAGCGGCCTACGACCACAACCGCCGCGAGTTCTTCACCGGCATGAAGGGCGAGGCCAAGAACGCCGCCGCCACCACGGCGGACTACGCCGTGAAGGAGACGCTCGGCATCGAGGAGAAGCCTGAGTCGCGCTACTTGAAGGTCATGGACGACGGCACGCTGCCGCACTTTATCCCCGACCGCCGCGAGCGCTTGCTCGACAACCTGGCCACGCTCGGCGAGCCGCAGGACATCATGATCGAGACGCGCCTGTGGGGCCACGTCATCATCGACCCAGAGCTGTGCAGCTCGTGCCAGATGTGCGCCACGTTCTGCCCGACGGGCGCCATCTCGAAGTTCGAGGAAGAGGACGGCACGTTCGGCGTTGAGCATTTCCCGGGCGACTGCGTGAAGTGCCGCTGCTGCACCGACATCTGCCCGGAGCACGCGCTCACGCTCTCCGACGAGGTGTTCGCGGTCGACCTGCTCTCCGGCGCGGTCGAGCGCTACGAGATGAAGCCCATGAAGCACAAGCCGGGCAACCCGCACCAGATCCTCGACAAGATGAAGGACCTGATCGGCATCGAGCAGATTTACGAGCGATAACCACCTGCACGCTCGGCGGAAACGGAGTGGCGCGATGCCTCATCGAGCCTTCGGACCCAATACAGCCATCGTAAGGGCCATGGCGGACCTAACGTCCTTCCATGGCCCTTTTTTCGCGCTGCGAGCAGCCTGGGGCGAATGATGGCGGTGGCGTTCGGGCGATAGGCGCGAGCGTCAGGCTCGCCAAGGCGTTTTGACGGGAATCGCCGTTGGAAACCTTGGGTGGATGCAAGGCATGAGCCGCCGAGTCCGTTCGCGATGTGGAGTCCGTAACGGTACGGCATCGGTCTCGAAAAGCCCGGGAAACGGCGTTGACTCTCAAGTTGTTGGAGAGTCCATAATGCGCGGCGAAAGGC
>DVLD01000126.1 GCA_018715725.1 Candidatus Aveggerthella excrementigallinarum | reverse complement strand
AGACCACGCTCGTCGACCGCCTGCTCTACACCGCGGGCGTCTTCCGCGAGAACCAGCAGGTCCAGGAGCGCGTGCTCGACTCCAACGACCAGGAGCGCGAGCGCGGCATCACCATCCTGTCGAAGAACATCTCCATCCATTACAAGGGCGTGAAGATCAACGTCATCGACACCCCGGGCCATGCCGACTTCGGCGGCGAGGTCGAGCGCGTGCTCAACATGGCCGACGGCGCCCTGCTCATCGTGGACGCGTACGAAGGCCCGAAGCCGCAGACGCGCTTCGTGCTCTCGCACGCGCTGGCCGCGAACCTGCGCATCGTGGTGGTCGTGAACAAGATTGACCGCCCGAACGCCGACCCGGACGGCGCCGTGGACAAGGTGTTCGACCTCATGGTCGAGCTCGGCGCGAGCGACGAGCAGCTGGACTTCCCTGTCATCTACGCGTCCGCGGTCAACGGCTACGCCCGGTATGAGACCGAGGACGGCAATATGGACATGCTGCCGCTGCTCGACACCATCCTGAAAGAGATTCCAGCCCCCGAGGTGGAGCCGGACGGCCCGCTCGCCATGCAGGTTTGCACCGTCGACCACAGCAGCTACGAAGGCCGCATCGGCGTCGGCCGCCTGCGCAGCGGCACCATGCACGAGAAAGAGCAGGTGCTCGTGGTGCGCCCGGACGGCACGCAGAAGAACGCCCAGGTTCGCAAGGTGTACACCTTCGACAACCTCGGCAAGGTCGAGGTGCCCCAGGCGGGCGCCGGCGACATCATCGCGGTCATCGGCATCGAGGACGCCGACATCGGCGACGTCATCACCGACCCGGAGAACCCGGTCGAAATGCCGCCCATCGCCGTGGAAGAGCCCACCATGTCCGTCGTGTTCGAGGCGTCCACCAGCCCGCTTGTCGGCCGCGATGGCGAGATCGTGGGCGGCCGCCAGCTCAAAGAGCGCCTGATGCGCGAGAAGGAGAGCAACATCTCCATGCGCATCAACGAGACCGAGGACCGCACGGGCATCAAAGTGGCTGGCCGCGGTGTGCTGCACCTGTCCGTCCTCATGGAGACCATGCGCCGCGAAGGCTTCGAGTTCCAGGTCGGCCGCCCGCAGGTCGTCTACAAGACCGACGACGCCGGCAACAAGCTCGAGCCTATCGAGGAAGCCACCATTGACGTGCCGAACGACTACGCCGGCAAGGCCATCGAGGTCATGGGCAACGCTGGCGGCATCATGGAGAGCATGGCGTCGGACGACACGATGACACACCTGACCTTCAGCATCCCGTCGCGCGGCACCATGGGCTTGAAAACTCGCATTCTGAACGCCACACACGGCGAGGCCGTCCTGTTCCATCGCTTCCGCGAGTACGGCCCGTTCTCCGGCGAGATGGCCGGTCGCAAGAACGGCAGCATGATTGCCATGACGACGGAGCGCGCCGTGGCGTACGCGCTCGACACGCTGCAGGAGCGCGGTCGCCTGTTCGTGGGTCCGGGCGATGACTGCTACGAAGGTATGATCGTGGGCGAGTCTGCCAAGGAAGGCGACATGGTCGTGAACGTCGCGAAGACGAAGAACCTCGGCAACCAGCGCTCCTCCACCGCTGACAAGGCCATCCAGCTCACCCCACCCGTCACGTTCACGCTCGAGGAAGCGCTCGAGTACATCGAGGACGACGAGCTCGTGGAGGTCACCCCGAAGAACATCCGCCTGCGCAAGCGCCTGCTCTCCGCCACGGAGCGTCGCAAGGCCAACAAGCAGTAGCACGCTGCCGCGCGGCAGGACAGCGCGGGTTGCAGCGGGGTTTACCGCGCGGTTTCGGAGGCCCAAGCAACCCGAAAACGCTCAAGAGCAACGAACGGCCGGCTTCATGCCGGCCGTTCGTGCGTTCAGGCGTGCGACGCGTGCCGCCCGTGCGCTCGGACGCGCGTCAACCGTCCGGGCGTCCCGGTGCGCGTCAACTGCCGGGCGTTCAAGGGCGTGGTGGCCACCCGCTCGGTTCAAACGTGTGGGCGTTGGGGCTTGGATGCGCGGATCGGGTACGGCGTTGGGCGCCCGGACGTTCGGGCCGGATGCGGCATGATGGCGACGGAGCTGGTTTCACGACCTCGCGCCGCACACCGCGCGCCTGTCAAGGGCAAGAGGCGTGCTGAACGGAGGAACAATAGTGGACGAGATTTGTGAAATGTATGAGCGGACTATGCCCCTGAAACCCGTATGGGAAAATAGCGCGGTCGAATAATCCCTGATGCGCCTGCATAGGCGGTTGAAAAAGGAAGGCTATATGAAGACCTCGAAATTGTTCCAGGCTGTCGCGGCGGCTGGCCTGACGGGCGCTCTGGCGTTCGGTCTGATGGGCTGCTCGTCCGGCGGCGATTCCACCAGCACGGTCGAAGGCCTCACCGGCGGCGTGGCCGCCACCGTCAACGGCACGGAAATCCAGGAGGACACCGTCACCACCTACATCCAGAAGTTCCGTGAGTCCGCCGGCTACACCGACGAAGAATCATGGGGCACGTGGATGGCCGAGCAGGGTATGGACCCGAGCACCGTGCGCGAGCAGGTCATTGACTATTACGTGGGCCAGGAGCTCGTCCGCCAGGCTGCCGAGGAGAACAACGTCTCGATCGAGTCTTCCGAGGTCGACGAGGTCGTCAACAACATGAAGGCGAACTACGATTCCGACGAGGCATGGCAGTCCGCGCTGTCGCAGGCAGGCACCGATGAGGAGACCTACCGCTCCTCCGTCGAGATTGGCCTGCTGGAGCAGAAGCTCTCCGACGTCGTTGCCCAGCCCGAGGAGCCGTCCGCTGAGGATCTCGCCTCCTATGCGCAGATGTACGCCACCGCCTACGACGGCGCGAAGCGCTCCTCTCACATTCTGTTCAACACGGGAGACGAGGCCACGGCGCAGGACGTGCTCGACCGCATCAACTCCGGCGAACTGGACTTCGCCGAGGCCGCGAAAGAGTACTCTCAGGACACCGGTTCTGCCGAGAACGGCGGCGATGTGGGCTGGGACAAGCTCAACAACTTCGTGACCGAGTACACCGATGCCCTGAATGGTCTTGAGAAGGACCAGGTCAGCGGTCTGGTGACGAGCGATTACGGCATCCATATCATCAAGTGCACCGACGTGTTCACCGCACCGGAAGAGGTCACGAGCATCGACCAGCTGCCGACCGAGTTCCAGGACGCCATCCGCACCACGGTGGAGAACTCCAACAAGTCCACCGCCTTCTCCGACTGGTACAACAGCTACAAGGAGAGCGCCGACATCCAGATTAACGACATGCCGGAGAACGTGCCGTACAACCTCGACATGAGCGCGTACCAGAGCAGCTCCGACAGCTCTTCCACCGACGCCTCTGCAACGGACGGCGCTGCGACCGACAGCGCGACCGAGTCCTCCTCCACGGAAGGCAGCACGTCGACCGAGGGCTCTTCCGAGAGCGCTTCTGCCGAGACCGCGTCCACGGAGAGCGGCTCCACCGCGGAGAGCGCTTCCGCCTCCAGCTCTTCGAGCGCCAACTAACCACCTCATCAAGCGTGTGAGCTTGTCGAAAGGCCCGTTCTCCGGAACGGGCCTTTTCTCTGCGAAGGAAAACATCATGACTGTCGTGCATCCCCCCTTGCTCAAACTGACCGACGCCGTCGTACGGCGCGCGGGAAAGAACATCCTCGAAGTTCCCTCGTTCACGCTTGCCGAGGGCGAAAGCATGGCGCTTCTCGGCCCGAACGGTGCCGGCAAATCCACGTTCATCAGCTTGATCACGCGCGAGGTTTTCCCGTTGCACCGTGAAGCGCCCCCGGTGGTCTTCCGCGGCCGCGAGCGGTGCACGCTGCAGGAAGTCAAAGCGTGCGTGGGCATCGTCTCCGCCACCATGCAAAGCCAGATGACCGTGCACGTACCGGCGCTCGATATCGTGTGCGGCGGCTTGTTCGGCACGCTCGGGGTGCCGCGGCAGTACACCGTGACCGACGAAGGACGCGCGCACGCGCTCCATGCCATGCAGGTGCTCGGTGTGGAGGATGTGGCCGAGCGGGACGTCATGACGCTATCGTCCGGTCAAGCGCGGCGCGTGCTCATCGCCCGTGCGCTCGTGAACGACCCCGACGTGCTCGTGTTCGACGAGCCGTGCACCGGCCTCGACCCGCAGGGCATGTACCACGTGCGCCAAAACATGCGCACGCTCGCGCAGGCGGGGAAATCGCTCATTCTCGTGACGCATTATCCCGAAGACGTCATTCCAGAAATCGAGCGCATCGTCATGATCAAAAACGGCCTCGTCTTCGCGGACGGTGCGAAGGAACGTCTGCTCACAAGCGAGCACTTGTCTGCTTTGTTCGACGTGCCGCTGACGGTGGAGGAATCGGGCGGATACTACACGCTGCTGAGCAGGTATTAACGGCACCGGATAGCCCTCGCGTTTGCCAGCGGTGAGCGCGGGAGCGGCATGCTCGGCATCGTGCTTTCCTCTTGTGAGCATGCAGGGTCCGCAAGCGAGTTCAAGCGCGGGAGCGTGAATCTTTCTGAGGATACCCCGCGTTTTCCTCTTGTGTTCGCGCGAAAGCTGGTCTATCATTATCACTCGCGTTTGAGGATGCGGAGAGACAACCGCACGAACAAACGCAATGAGGCAGCGGAGAGATGACCGAGCTGGCCGAAGGTGTACGATTGGAAATCGTATGTGCGCCAAAAGCGTACCTGGGGTTCGAATCCCCATCTCTCCGCCAGAATATTCAGGCCACGCAGGACGTGGCCTTTTTCAAATGAATACCCGAAAGGCCCGAAATCCCGCGGCCTCACCCAATGCGGAGGGGTGGCAGAGTGGTTGAATGCGGCGGTCTCGAAAACCGTTTTACCCGTAACCCGGGTAACGAGGGTTCGAATCCCTCCTCCTCCGCCAGGAACAGCGAACTCCCTTGAAGGTACAAGCCTTCAAGGGAGTTTTTCATATGCGCGGTACGGAAAAGAGCTCGAATCTCTCTGTTCACTCCATGGAGACCGAGCGTTCTTAACGCGCGCTCCACATTCGCCGTGCAGAGTGGAATGCGAGAGAAACAGAACGCACCTTAAACGCAGGAGCCGCACATGAAATTTGACACGCAGCAATTCCCCCTCATTTCCCGCACCACGAGCTTCAACTTCATCGACACCCGCCTCACCGAGAAGGAGATTAAGTCGCGCCATCGTCGCGAGACGGCAAAACACCTGGTTCTCGCCGTGGCATTGCTCGCGGCCTTCATTGCTGTCGCGTCATTTGCCGCCGTGCACGGCTTGCGCTAGCGCGCGCATCCTTCGCGTTTCCCCTTTGTGCCAATCCTCGGTAGCCTCACCTGGCGCACCTGGTGTTTTGCTACCATAGGGCGCGACGAACCGCCCGCACGCGCGTCTAGTGCGGGGTGTACCCCGATTCGAGGATAGGAGACGCCATGGCCGACCGTACCGTCGAAGAAGAGATCAACGAAGTTCCCGAGATTGACGAGACGTTGGAGAGCGTGCTCGTGTACACGCTGGAGGAAGCGCGCGAGAAGATGGCGGAAGGCGGCGACGTCGTCCCCTTCACCGCGCTCGTCGTGAAAGAGAACCTCTTCATCGAGACGCATCCTGGCGACTCCGCGGAGGCGTGCTTCGCCGCCGCCCGCCACACGGTCGAGAACGCCCGCGGCGCGGGCGCGTACGCGTTCTGCTACGACGGCTACGTGGACACGGACGCCGGCCAGCAGGACGCCATCATCGCCGAGGGCGGCCTGCCTGGCGAAGAGGACGGCGTCGCGGTGGCGCTGCTCTACACCATCGAGGGCGACGTGCTCAAGTTCGAGGGCGAGCCCGCCTACGTGGGCCCGGCGCCGAACTTCATGGCCAAGCTGACGCAGCCCACCGACGAGGACGCCGCCGCCTTCGAAGCGGCCGCGGAAGAGAACTTCGTCGAGGGAGACGAGGAAGCGTAACCGCGCGAGCAAACTGCAGCGTCGCGTCCAAAAACGGATGCGTGCGAGATAAACGCGCAAAAGCGATGCATCGAAAGCCCCATCTCGGGGCTTTCGTCGTTAGAGGGGGTTGTCGCGCCATCGTGCGCTTCGCGAGGGGGTCCGTTTCCTGCGCGGTCTCGTCTCCCGCAAGGTTTCACGCGAGGGCGCGCAAGGTTTCGCCAGGATTCCAGCCAGCTGCGACAGTGAAGCCGGCAAGCCCCGTATGCCATGTTTGACGAAGGGTCGGCATGGCGGAGGGAGGCGCGCACTTCGTAAATGTGGCCTTCGCGTGAAGCGGCGAGAAACGATTTGCGAGGTCTTCAAGCGGCTGCTATCTTAGACCAGTTGTTTATTTCCTGCTTCGGGTGCGAGCCTTCATCCATGCCCGAAGCCGCGAGTCCAAAGGAGGTGAGCTGATGAAGGCTTACGAACTGCTGTTCTTTGTCGCTCCGACTATCGATGAGGAATCTCGTCTTGCGACCATGAAGCGCATCGAGACCACCGTGGCCGCCGGCCAGGGCGTCATCGACAACGTCGAGGACTGGGGCAAGCGCAAGCTGGCTTATGAGATCAACGGTCTGACTGAGGGTGACTACACCCTGATCGATTTCCATGCCGATCCCGAGAACATTGCCGAGCTCGATCGCGTGCTGCGCATCACTGACGCCGTTGAGCGTCACATGATCGTCCGCCGTACCGACCGCGACTAAGGCACCGGATCCGGGGCATTCGCCCCACGCATGAGAAGAGGTAGACAGTATGAGCATCAACCGTGTGATCATCAGTGGCAACCTGACGCGCGATCCCGAACTGCGCCAGACGCAGAGCGGCATGCCGGTCCTGGGCCTGGGCGTGGCGGTGAACGACCGCCGCAAGAACCAGACCACGGGCGAGTGGGAAGACTACCCGAACTTCATCGACTGCACGATGTTCGGTTCTCGCGCGGAGGCGCTCTCCCGGTACCTCTCGAAGGGCACGAAAGTGGCCATCGAGGGCAAGCTCCGTTGGAGCCAGTGGGAGCGTGATGGGCAGAAGCGCAGCAAGATCGAGGTTATCGTCGACGAGCTCGAGTTCATGTCCAGCCGCAACAGCGGCCAAGACCAGGGTCACGCGGCATACGGCGCGCCCGCCGCAGCGTATGGCGCCATGCCCGCTGCTCCGGCCTACGCCGCACCGGCGCCCGCCCAGGCGGCTCCGGCGGTGGATGCTTCCATCTACGACGAAGACATTCCGTTCTGATCTGAAAGAGGACACTCATGGCAGATTATGCTAAGCAGCCTCGTCGTAAGTACTGCCAGTTCTGCAAAGAGGACACCCAGTACATCGACTACAAAGACACCCAGATGCTGCGCAAGTACGTCACCGATCGCGGCAAGATCAAGCCGCGCCGCGTGACCGGCGCTTGCACGCAGCACCAGCGTGACATTGCGAACGCCGTCAAGCGCGCCCGTTACATGGCGCTCATGCCGTACACGGTTCCGGCCGTCAGCGGCCGCGGCGACCGTCGCAACCGTTAGTCCAGGGAGGTAGAGACATGAAGGTTATTCTGCTTCAGGAACTGAGGGGCCGCGGCGGCGAAGGCGACGTCATCAACGTTGCCGATGGTTTCGCGAACAACTACCTGCTCCGTCAGGGTATCGCCGTCCGTGCCACCAAGGGCGAGCTCAAGCAGCTCGAGCAGCGTCGTGGCGCCATCGCCAAGCGCGAGGAGAAGCGCATCGCCGAGGCTGAGTCCCTGCGCGAGCAGCTGGCCGGCACGACCGTTCCGGTCGAGGCCCAGGTTGGCGAAGAGGGCGTTCTGTTCGGCTCCGTCACCGCTCCGATCATCGCCGAGGCCATCAAGGCCGCCACGGGCGTTGAGATCGATCGCAAGCGCATCGACCTCAAGAACCCGATCAAGACCGCCGGCACCCACGAGGTCACCATTTCGCTGTACCGCGATATCAAGGCCGTCGTGACGCTGACCGTCGGTTCCGCCGACGCCCTGGCCGCCGAAGAGGCTGTCGAGGCTGAGGAGGCTCCGGCCGAGGAGGCCGTCGAGGCCGAGGCTGAGGAAGCCGCCGAGACTGAAGAGGCCGCTGAGTAACGCAGCCGCACTTCACGCATTCGAGACCTGGGCGCGTCGTCCAGGTCTCTTTTTATGTCATGCCGCAAAAGGCGCAGAACGCCCAAGAGGGACGCCTGCCGTTCGGGCGTCGCGGGGCTGTCAACCGCCGCGCGAAGTCGCAGCGCGCGTTCGCGCGCCTTCTGTATACTGACAGATTGCATTGTTACCGAGGCATGGGGAGGGACTATGGCATCTGGCACTGACGATCGCACCGCGCGGACGACCGACCCTGCCGAAGAGGGCGGCTCGCGCCGGAGCCTGCCGCAGAACATCGAGGCGGAAAAATCCGTTCTGGCGGCGAGCATGCTCAATGCCGACGCGCTCACGGAGGTCATGACGCGCCTGAAGCCGGAGAACTTCTTCCGTCCTTCGCACCGCATCATCTTCGAGGCGATGTGCGATTTGAACCTGCGCCACATTCCGGTTGACCCGATCGCGCTTGCGGACACGCTGCAGGCAAACGGACAGCTTGAGGCAGCGGGCGGACGGGCGTACCTGGCCGACCTTGCAGACAACACGTTCGCGCTCACGAACTGGGCGAACCATGCCGACATCGTGAAGCGCACGGCTATCCTGCGCGAGCTCATCTACGCTTCCGCCGACATCCGCGCGCTTGCCTACGACGCGCCGGACGATTTGAACGTGGTGGTGGAAGAAGCTGAGAAGACGCTTTTCAACGTGACGGAGAAGCGCGTGAGCTCCGCGTTCACGAAGATGGACAGCCTGCTCACGAGCGCTATGGACGAGATCACCCAGCTCGCGCAGCAGCAAACGCACATGGCGGGCGTCCCGAGCGGCTTCAAGGACCTCGACGAGCTCTTCGGCGGCTTCCGTGGGGGTGACCTCGTCATCTTGGCCGCGCGCCCCGGCGTCGGCAAGACGTCGTTCGCGCTCAACCTGGCCGTGAACGCGGCGAAAGCGGGCACCACCGTGGCCTTCCTGTCGCTCGAAATGTCCGCGTCGCAGCTCACGCAGCGCATCCTCTGCTCGGAGGCACGCGTGAACCTGGGCAACGTGCGGCAGGGCCGCATGACCGACTCGGACTGGATGGCCATCATCGAAGCGTCGAACACGCTGTACAACCTGGACATCTATATCGACGACACGCCGGCGCTCTCCATCCTCGAGTTGCGCGCGAAGGCGCGCCGCGAGCTTCGGAGCAAGGAAAAAGGCTTGATTGTGGTTGACTACCTGCAGCTCATGCAGCCGCCGCGCGCTCGCGCCGACGGCAACCGCGCGGTCGAGGTCGGCGAGATCTCCCGCGGCCTGAAGGTGCTCGCGAAAGAGATGAACATGCCGGTCATCGCGCTCTCGCAGCTCTCGCGCGCCGTCGAGATGCGCGGCAAGAAGCGCCCGATGCTCTCTGACCTGCGCGAATCCGGCTCCATCGAGCAGGACGCCGACATCGTCATGTTCATCGACCGCAGTATGGACGAGATGGAGGCCGAGCAAGACGGCCGTCCCGACCTGGGAACGGCGGAGATTATCGTGGCGAAGCATCGTAACGGTCCCACGCGCGACATTACCCTGTCGTTCAGCGCCGAGCACACTCGCTTCATGAACTTCATCGACGAGGCGTACGTTCCGGCGCCTTAGGGTTCCGCCGCTCTGGCGAACGGCGGAACGGCTCGACGCTGCGAAGCGCTCCCGCACTGAATCTAGCTGCGAACGAGAAGGCGGGCTGGCCTGGGAGGCCGCCCGCCTTCGCGTTCCCGTTCGTCTTCGGTGCGAGAGCGCTTCTCGCTGGCTTTGTGAGGTTAAGGGCCGTGCGATTACGCGCTGAGCGCGTCGATGGTGATGAGCTCGCGGAGGCGTTCCGCTCTTGTCTGCCCGCGCTGCTGAGCCTTGCGGTCGAAGGCATCGGCGATGGATTCTGGGACGCGGCCGGAAACGATCTTCGTTGGCTCGTCGGCGATAGGGGGCCTGCCCAGCCTGACCGTGCGCCCTGCGGGCCAATCGCCAGATTCGTACGCCCGCGCCGTCTCTTCGAGCTCCCCGGGGGCGAATCCCATCAATTCTTCCATAGTCTTTGTATCCATGCGTTCACCTCCTTGCTATCCATTGAGTCCAAGTTCCGCCAACACCCTGCTTGAAGGAGGGGTGTTGGCGTGGAACACGATGTACCCGTCGTCTCCGATAGATCGCGCTACCAGTTCTACAAGTCGCCCTTGTTGGTCGACGCCGAGAAGGACGTACTCCGTTTTCCCGTCGTCCCTTTCCCTGCGAAGCCATTCGAACGCATTGCGCCATGCGTGCTCGATGGCATCGTCGTCAAGGCCGTGCTTGTAGGAGTTGGGATGTATTGCGATTAAATCCATCTGGCGTTCTTTTCGTATACGTTATTGTATACGAAACTATGGTGCAGAGCGAGAGGTGTGAACTTGCGCGCGGCGGCCCTTCGCCGCGGTATGTTGCGGGGATTCCAGGCGCCTTGGCGGCGGGAGTCGTGGTTTCGCGCTACACTGCCCCCATGGGAAGAAAGCTTACGTTCATACACGCTGCCGACGTGCACCTGGGCGCACCGTTCAGGGGCTTGCGCGCGCTTTCCGAGGCATGGGCCGACCGCCTGCTGCGGGCGATTCCCGAGGCGTTCGACCGTGTGATCGAAGCTGCCATTGACCGCGCGGTTGACTTCGTCGTCATAGCGGGCGACATCTTCGACACCTCGCGCGGCTCCTACGCCGATTACGTCCATTTCTCCGAAGGATGTCGCCGCCTGCAGCGGGCGGGCATTCCCGTGTACTTCTGCACCGGCAACCACGACCCGTACACCTCGTGGCAAGGGCGCATGGTCGACCTGCCTGAGAACGCCCATATGTTCAGTGCCGACAAGCCGTCGTTCTTTCTGCACGAGCGCGACGGCGAGCCGCTCGCGCTGCTCGGCGGACGCGGGTACTACAACCAGACGTGGTCGCATGCCGAGGACATTAGCGCGGGTGTTTCACGTGAAGCAGCCGAGGCGGCGTTGGGAACGACCGCGCCGTTCATGGTGGGCGTGCTCCATACGGGCCTGCACCTTGACCGCGTGAAGGCGCCGTGCGACCCGAAGGCTCTCTATGCGCGCGGCGTCGATTACTGGGCGTGCGGTCACGTGCATATGCCCTGGCAGGACGCGCCCGAAAACCCGCGCATCGCGTTTTCGGGCATCATCCAAGGCCGCGACATCAAAGAGACCGGCCCGCGCGGGGTGTGGCAGGTCACGCTGGAGGAAGGGCTGCCGAACACGGCGGTGTTCATTCCCACGGCCTCGGTCGTGTGGGAGCGCCTCACCGTGGACGTGGCCGGCCTGGAAAGCCTCACGGCCGTCCAAGAGAAGATCATGCGCGAAGAGTTCCGCGCCAACGGCGACGCTCATTGCGAAGAGATGGTCACGCGCGTCACGCTCGCGGGCGCCACGCCCCTGCACGGGCTCCTCCAGCGTCCAGGCGTGCTCGAGGACGTGCGCGCGAACTTGAACCGTGGGTACTCCATGTTCTTCTGCGACGCGCTGGTGGACGCCACCGTCCAGCCGCTTGACCGCGCCGCATTGCGGCGCGAAGGGCTCTTCCCCGCGGTGTTCATGCAAGCGGCGGACGCGTTGCAAGGCGATGAGCTGGCAGAGCGCGCGCTGCTGCAAGACGAGTTCTTGAAGCTGGGCATGACGTTGCCGGCGTCGACGGAGCGCTCCGTGGGCGAGCTTTCCCAGAGCGCCGAGCGCCTGGTGCTCGATTTGCTGCTCGGAACGGGGGACGCGTCATGAGCGTGTTCTTGGAGCGGCTGCGCATGCAGGGGTTTGGCGCGTTCTCGGACAAGCGCGTGGGCCCGTTCAAGCCGGGCATGAACGTGGTCTACGGCAAGAACGAGGCCGGCAAGACCACCACGGCGAAGTTCATCGAAGGCGTGCTGTTCGGCTGGGAGGCCGACCGCGGCGCGCGCAACACCTATCGTCCCGCGGGCGCCGAGCGCACGGGCAGCATGGTCTTCGTCGACGAGAAGACCGGCGTCGAGCGCGAAGTCTCGCGTGCCCGCAACGCCGACGGGCTGCAAGGGTCCCCTGACGCGCGTGCCCTTTTCGACGACATCGACAAAGAGACGTTTTCCACCATGTTCTCGCTCACCAGCGACGAATTGCGCTCGCTGCGGAACACGCCCGATGTGACCGCGCGCCTGCTGACGGCGGGTTCGGGCACGGCTGCGTCGCCCGCCCACGCGCTGGCGGACGTGAACGCGCGCCTGGCCGCGCTGACCTCGCGCGCGGCGGGCGCGGAGGACTCCATCGTGAACCTGCGGGCGCGCCGCGAAGAGCTGCGCGCTCAGGTGGCCCAGGCCGCCGAGGCGTCAGAGCGCGCGAAAGCGCAGGACAAGGAGCTGCGCGAGCTCGAGCCGCAGCGCGCCGATTTGCAAGAGCGCCTTCGCGCGCTCAACGCCGAGATCGAGCGGCTCACGGCGGCGCAGGCAACGCTCGCTCGCTTGGACGAGAGCATCGCCGACGCCGACGAGCGCATCGCGCAGTTGAACGCGCAAGAGCAGGACGCGCGCCGCGACGAAAGCCGCTTTCGGGCGGGGATGGACGCCAGCTTGGCGGCGCTTGACGACGCGGCGGACGCGCGCGTGCGCGAGACGCTCGACAACCTGGCCGAAGAGCGGGCTCGTCGGGAGCATGCGGTTGAGATCGCGCGCGAGAACAACCGCACGTCCACGGCAAGCTATCGGGCGTTCATGGAGAGCGAAGGCCTGCAGGAAGGGGCCGCGCCACACGCAGGCCAGCGCAGCGCGCAGCTGGTCATCTCCACGCTGCTGCCCATCGTGCTCCTGGGGGCGGGTATCCCCACGTTCATAGTCGGACGCATGGACCGCAGTCTGTCCATCAGCATGATCGGCGTGGGCCTTGTCGTGTGCGGCGTGCTCATGGCGATTGCCGCCATGGTGCTCCTGTTCCGCCCGCCGCACCGCGAGGAGCAGCGTGGTGATCGGCAGCAGAGCCTGCGGTGGGTCATGCTGCAGGACGAGAAAAAGCTCGAAGCCTGCGAAGCGGACGTGGCGGAGCACGGGCAGGCCATCGCGGCATACCTGGAGAGCGTCGGCCTGGCCGGCGCGCACGGCTCGTTGCGCCACGCGCGCACGCTGCTTGACAACGCGAAGGAAGCGCGCGCCCAGCTTCGCTTGTTCGCGCAGCGCCGCCAAGCCATCGCGTCGCAGCGCACGTCCGTGGAATCCCGGTTGGACGAGGTGTACGCCCAGCGCGATGCGCTCGAAAACGAGCTTGCTGCCGCGCACGCTTCCGTGGGCTTGGCACCGGGCGTGCCCGTCTCGGCGGCAACGTTGTCGCAGGCGCTTGCTGCGAAGGTGCACCAGCGCGATGGCCTGCAAGAGGCGCTCGATCGCGCGAACCATCGTGCGGGCGAGCTCAAGAGCATCCTCGCCGCCGCGCGCGCGGAGCATCGCTTCGAGGCGCTCAAGTTCGAGGCGGAGCGCGTGCAGACGCGCCTGAACGAAAGTTGCGATGCGTACGCACGCTTGCTGCTGGCGCGCTCCATGCTGAGCTCCGCCATCTCCGTGTGGGAAAGCCGCAGCCAGCCGGAAGTGTACGCCCAGGCCAGCCGCCTGATGGCGCGCATGACCGGCGGCGCGTGGACGGAGGTGCGCATGAACGAGCGCGGCCGGCTTTCGGTGGTGGACGCCTTCAAGGCAGAACGCGACCCGCTGCACCTTTCGCTCGGCACGTGCCAGCAGCTCTACCTGTCGTTGCGCATCGCGTTGCTGACGGCGGCTGACAACGTGGGACGGGCGGTTCCCATTCTGGCTGACGACATTCTGGTGAACTTCGATGACGAACGACGCCGCGGAGCAGCCGAGGCGCTTGCCGAGCTGGCGCGCACCCGGCAGGTCATCATGTTCACGTGCCACAAGGACATGGCGAAGCTCATGCAGAAGGTCGATCCTGGCTTGAACCTGGTGAAGCTCTAACGTGCAGACGAGGGTTTTCGGGTTGGCTGCTTCGGGGGCGATAGGCTGAGCAGTGATTCTGAACACTGCCCCTGAACGCGCGTGAAGCGCGCCGTGTAACACATGAAGCAGCGGAGCGCATGAAAAAGCCCGGCACCTGCCGGGCTTTTGAACAACGGAGCGAGCGCGCGAAGCCTCGTGCGTCCTCCGAAGCGACGCGAGCGCCGCGCATTCGCGCGATTCGACGGCTCTGTAATATAATGACTGTTCGCGCGTGGTTTCCGCAGGGACGCCCGCGCGCACCGCAGAAGCTGCTAACCGAGAGGGGCACCCATGCCATCCACCGTTCTGGTCGGCGCCCAGTGGGGCGACGAGGGCAAAGGCAAGATCACCGACCTCATCGCGCGCGATTACGATTACGTCGTGCGCTATCAAGGCGGCAACAACGCAGGCCACACCGTCATCCATGGCGACAAGAAGCTGGCGCTGCACCTCATGCCGTCCGGCGTCATGTACGACACGGCCGTGCCGGTCATCGGCAATGGCGTGGTCATTGACCCGGGCGTGCTCGTGAAGGAAATGGCCATGCTCGAGGCGGAGGGTATCTCGTGCGAGCGTCTGAAGATTTCCTGCGACGCGCATGTCATCATGCCGTACCACAAAGATCTCGACGGTGCTGACGAGAAGCGCCTGGGCGAGAACAAGATCGGCACCACGAAGCGCGGCATCGGCCCCTGCTACCAGGACAAGGCCTCGCGCCGCGGCATCCGCGTGCAGGACCTCATGGACGAGAAGATTTTTCGCCTGAAGGTGGAGACGGCGCTCGCGCAGAAGAATCCCATTCTCGAAAAGATCTACGGCCTGCACACCTACACGGTGGAGGAGATCTGCGAAGAGTACCTGCCGTACGCGCGCATCCTGAAGCCGTACATGGCCGAGACCGCGCAGTTGCTCAACGACGCGCTGCGCGACGGCAAGAACGTCCTGTTCGAAGGCGCGCAGGGCACGCTGCTCGACATCGACCACGGCACCTACCCGTTCGTCACGTCCTCGTCCTGCTGCGCCGGCGGCGCCGCCACGGGCTCGGGCGTGGGCCCCACGGCCATCACGAAGGTGCTCGGCATCCAGAAGGCCTACGTCACGCGCGTGGGTTCCGGCCCGTTCCCGACCGAGCAGCGTTTCGCCGAAGACGGCGGCACGCCGGAGGAGGCCGAGGTCGGCGAGCTGCTGTGCCAGGTGGGCCATGAGTACGGCGTCACCACGGGGCGCAAGCGCCGCTGCGGCTGGTTCGACGCGGTCATCGCGCGCTATGCCGCCGAGGTGAACGGCCTGACGGACGTGGCGTTCACGAAGCTCGACGTGCTGTCGGCCTTCGACACCATCAAGGTGTGCGTCGCCTACGAGCACGAGGGCGTGCGCTACGACTACTTCCCCATGCAGCAAAGCGTGCTGTTCCACGCGAAGCCCATCTACGAGGAGCTGCCTGGCTGGAAGGGCATCGACATCACGGAATGCCGCACGTACGAGGAGCTGCCCGAGAACGCGCGCAACTACATCGAGTACCTGGAAAAGCTCGTCGGCGTGCCCATGAGCATCATCGCCGTCGGCCCCGACCGCGATCAGACGATCCTGCACGGTTGGGAGTAGAGGGTTGCACCGGCCTTCCGGCCGGCGCAACAACCCGACGCTGCTTTGCATTCTGCCGCTCTGGCGAACGGCAGAATGCTCGACGCTACGAAGCGCTGTGGTACCGAACCGAGTCGCGAACTCGAAGGCGGGCGGCCCTCCAGGCCAGCCCGCCTTCGCGTTTCCGCCTCTCTTCGGCGCCACAGCGCTTCTCGCTGATTTTACGAACGACCAGGGTGGCAAAATTGATCCATTGCGCGTTTGCACGGCGTTTCCTTGGCGCTCGCATCCACCTTCGGCACCAGAACGTTTTCGCCATCCTTGCAATCAGTCTAGTCCGCCACGAAGGTCCCTTCTCACCTGTTTGCGCTCGTTCCGCGACGTGGGGGTGCGCTTCGCCTCCGCTTTTGTGCGCGCGATAGCAATATCGCGGGTTGCGCGATAGAATTCTCCTCGCACTACTGACTTGCATTGTTCTTGTCGTTCAAGAGAACGGCGGAAGGGAAACGAACATGAACATCCTGCTTCTTGGGTCTGGCGGCCGCGAGCATGCGATCGCGTGGGCGCTTGCCAAGTCCCCGAAGTGCGAGAACCTTTACGTCGCGCCCGGCAACGGCGGCACGGCCTCCTTCGCGGAGAACGTGTCCGGCCTGAACGCCGAGGATGGCGCGGCGGTGCTGGCTTTTGCCCGCGAGCACGCGATCGACCTCGTGGTTATTGGCCCTGAGGCGCCGCTCGTGGCGGGCGTGGCCGACGTGCTGCGCGAAGCAGGCGTTGCCGTGTTCGGCCCGGACGCGCAGGGCGCCCAGCTTGAGGGCTCCAAGACGTACAGCAAGGAGTTCATGGAGGCCAACGGCATCCCGACCGCGCGCTACCAGAGCTTCACGGACGAGGCGGCCGCGCTTGCCTACGTGGACGAGCTGGGAGCGCCCATCGTGGTGAAGGCCGACGGCCTGGCCGCGGGCAAGGGCGTCGTCGTGGCCGAGACGGTCGAGGCAGCGCGCGATGCCGTGCACGACTGCTTCTCCGGCGCCTTCGGCGCTGCCGGCGCCACGGTGGTCATCGAAGAGTGCATGGTGGGCCCGGAGTGCTCCCTGCTCGCCTTCGTCACCGGCGGCAAGGCGTTCTGCATGGCCACGGCTCAGGATCACAAGCGCGCGTTCGACGGCGATTGCGGTCCGAACACGGGCGGCATGGGCGTGTACTCGCCGGTGCCCATCGTGACCGACGAAGAGCTGGCTGCCATGGTGAACGTCATGGAGACGTCCGCCGCGGCCACGGCGCGCGCACCGTTCGCCCACGATTACCGCGGCGTGCTCTACGGCGGCTTCATGCTGACGGAGGAAGGTCCGAAGGTGCTCGAGTTCAACGCGCGCTTCGGCGACCCGGAGACCCAGGTTGTCCTGCCGCGCCTGAAGTCCGATTTGGTGGACGTCATGTGGGCTGTCGCCAACGGTCGTCCGGAGGACGTGGAGCTGGCATGGTCCGACCAGTGGGCCGTGTGCGTCGTCCTTGCAAGCGAAGGCTACCCGGGCTCTTACGAGAAGGGCAAGGTCATCCTTGGCGTCGACGACGCGGAGGAGCTGGAGGGCGTGAAGGTCTTCCATGCGGGCACCGCGCACAACGCAGACGGCGAGCTCATCACCAACGGCGGCCGCGTGCTGAACGTCGTGGCGCTGGCCGACACGTTCACCGAGGCGCGCGAGCTGGCCTACGAGGCGTGCGACCGCATTGAGTTCGAGGGCAAGCAGTATCGCAGCGATATCGGCTACCGCGCTGCTGCGGTGTTCGAAGAGCGCTAGGGCAAGCAGGGGCATGGCGTCGTCCGCGGCGGGGCGCGTCTGACGATTTGTCCGTTTTTTCTCGCGACCAGGGATTGTTGGAACGTCCCTGGTCGCGTTGTTGTATCGTGGTCGGTTGAACGAACGCGGCGCGGCGCAGGCTGCGCCCTACGATACACAAGGCCGGTGACCATGCTTTCCGAACGATTGCTGACGAGCGTCGTGCGCGCGTGCACGAAGCAGTACCTGAAACTCAAGCCGACGGAGGACACGCACGTTCCTGCGCCCGTCCCCGGACAGCCGTACATGCTCTACATGCACGTGCCGTTCTGCGAGCGCTTGTGCCCGTACTGCTCGTTCAACCGCTTCCCGTATTCCGAAGATCGCGCTCGCCCGTACTTCAAGAACCTGCGTGCCGAGATGCACATGCTCAAGGACCTAGGCTACGACTTCGACAGCCTCTATATCGGCGGCGGCACGCCCACCATCATGCTCGACGAGCTGTGCCAGACCATCGACGAGGCGTGCGAGCTGTTCAGCATTAAGGAAGTCTCAAGCGAGACGAACCCGAACCACCTCATCCCTGAGTACCTCGAGGCGCTCCAAGGCCGCGTGCAGCGCCTGTCCGTGGGCGTGCAGAGCTTCGACGACGGCCTGCTCAAGCAGATGGACCGCTACGACAAGTACGGTAGTGCGGAAGAGATCTTCGAGCGCATCAAGGTGGCCGCGCCGTACTTCACATCGCTCAACGTGGACATGATCTTCAACTTCCCGCTGCAGACGGAGGCCATGCTGCGCCACGACCTGGAGATGGTGCTGGCCAGCGGCGCCGGGCAGACCACGTTCTACCCGCTCATGGCGTCGCCGTCGGTGGAGCGCAGCCTGGCTGCCACGGTGGGCAAGGTTGATTACACGCGCGAGCAGCGCTTCTACGAGATCATTTGCGAGACCCTGGCAGGCGGCGAACACCCGGCGTACGATTTCGGCAGCGCGTGGACGTTCAACCGCCGCGAGCCCGTGATGGGCGGCGAGGTCCCCGGCGTCGCGGCGCGCGACGGCGACCCGATGATTGACGAGTACGTGGTCGACTACGAGGAGTACCCGGCCATCGGCTCCGGTGGCATCACGTATTTGGGCAGCAGCCTGTACGTGAACACGTTCTCCATCAAGGAGTACAACGCCGCTATCGAGTCGGGGCGCATGTCGCTGTCCGGCAAGACCACGTTCACGAAGCGCGAGCGCATGCGCTATCGCTTCATGATGCAGCTGTTCGGCCTGCGCCTCGACAAGCAGCAGTTCCTGCGCGATTTCGGGTGCACGGTTGAGCAGGGCCTGCCGCTTGAGATGGACTTCATGAAGCTCTCGGGCGCCTTCGCCACCAACGACGAGAATGAGCTCACGCTCACGCCGAAGGGCCGCTACCTCATGGTCGTCATGATGCGGCAGTTCTTCATCGGCGTGAACAACCTGCGCGATCAGGCGCGCCAGGCCTTGCATGGCGAAGAGCGTGAGCTCCTCTTCGGCGACGGTGCGGCCTGCGCTGGGTGCGGGAAGTAGCCGCTCCCAATCCCATGCGCGAGCCATGCCTGCGCAACGAGCGACTCATGCTTGCCCCGTACGCGAGCCATATCCGCCCAGCACGCAAGCCGTGCCTGTCGCTGCGCGCGTCCTGATTGCAGCGCATAAGAAATCGTCGACGAAGTTTGCAAAAACGCTTGACCTGAGCGCACGAAGCACGTAATATTCTAATCCGCGCTTACGCGAACCGGTCAGGTAGCTCAGTTGGTAGAGCAGGGGATTGAAAATCCCCGTGCCGGGGGTTCGAGTCCCTCTCTGACCACCATTCAACTTCAAAAGCCCGGCTTTCTCGCCGGGCTTTTTGCTGTTGCGACAGAGTTCGGAGCCCGTCCAGGTCACTCTTGCTGCTGGCCGCTTTCTGCCGGGTTTTTGCCGTTATAGTGGGGCGCCGTGCATTGGGGCTCCCGCGCATTGAATCGGGGCTATAGGCCAAAACGGGCCAGTCTTTCCCGCCTTTTAACCATCTGGCCATCGTGTACGGAGCCGTCACGCAGTACCATGAACACACTGCACGCTTGTTGCGCGGCAGGCTTCAGGACGACACCACGAACGACACAGGAGGGACGCTCATGCTGACAGACGAGC
>DVLD01000125.1 GCA_018715725.1 Candidatus Aveggerthella excrementigallinarum | reverse complement strand
AACTTGTCCGCCGCGTCCACCTGCACGAGCCGCACGTCGCTTGCGAACGGGACGGTGTTGCACGCGGCGACCACGGCCTCGCCCGTGGCGACTGCGCCGTCGAACTCGTCGCTGTTGAAGGCGATGTCGCCCCTGCGCTCGAGGCGCTTGCGCAAGCGGTCGAGCACCGTGCGGCGTTTGAGCTCGTCTTCTCCCACGACAAGGTAGACGGGGAGCAGCGTGTCTGTCTTCTGTGCGTTCGTCATGCGCGCTATTCTACCGCGCCGGCCCGTCCGAGCGGGCGCGCACCTGGCCACGCTGCGCGAAATCGGGCGAATCCGCAATTTGTCCATGACTCCCCGCCCAAGCTCTGGTATTCTAAGCAGTTGTGTCCAGCGATAAGCGCGAAAGCGCGTCCGCAGACGAGGCTGCATCGGACTGAGTTGCTGGATGGCCGATCAAGGTCAGGGCCAGGGAAAATCCCGCCTGGTTCGAGCGCACGTCCCGCTTGGACGCTTCTCGGCGCGCTGCGCCGGCGCTTCGATGTCTTGACAGGCCATCCCGCAACTCGACGGGGCCGCGTTCGCGGTCGCTGGCGGAAGGCATCACCAGGTCCGCGAAGGAGGAACCGACATGGCCAACATCAAGAGCCAGAAGAAGCGCAACATCACCAACGAGAAAGCCCGCATGCGCAACCGTGCGTACAAGTCCGAGCTGAAGACCGCCACCCGTCGCGTCAAAGACGCCGTGGCCGCCGGCAACGGCGCTGAGGCCTACGCTGCCGCCGTGGCTGCGTGCCGCCTCATGGACAAGGCAGCCGGCAAGGGCATCATCCACAAGAACCAGGCCGCGAACCGCAAGTCCGGCATCATGAAGCTCGCCAACACCGTCGTGACCGACGCCGATCGCGCCGCGTACCAGCCGGCTCCGAAGAAGGAGCAGAAGACCGGCTCCAAGAAGGCTGCCCGCAAGGCCGAGCGCGTCGAGGCCATGAAGAAGGCCTCCGAGGAGAAGGCGCTGCGTCGCGCCGAGACCCTGAAGGCGGAGAAGGCCGCGCACGAGCGCAAGGCCGCCGAGGCTGCTGCCGCCGCCGCTGCCGAGGCCGCTGAGGCTGAGGCTGAGGCTGAGGGCGAAGAGGCTGCCGAATAGCACACCGCACGGAACGGGAACATCCCGGACCATCCGCATATCAAGGAAGAAAGAAGGCCCCGCTGGGGGCCTTCTTTCTTTGCGCGCGGAGGCGAGAAGGCCGCGCGCACGGCGCAGGCTAGCTCGGGATGCGCTCGGCACGCCCACCCGCGCCGCCATCCGAGCACGGTGTTTTTGACCACGTGCATGACCAGGCGGGCAAGGTCTTGTCAGGAACCCGCAAGGTTCGCGCCAAGATCCAACAGCGAACCCGGCAAGGCCGCTCGGGTACGTTCGAATGAAAGCGCGCAGCGCGGCGGACGCGACGATGCCCGCCGTCCGCGCTTCGAGCGAACGGAGGCATGCCATGGGTTTCGTGGAGGACGCAGACACCATCCGGGCAAAAGCGCACCTGGGCGACATCCCGCGTCCTGCGCTGGCGGGCATCGCGCTGGGAGCCATCCTCGTTGTCGCGCTCGTCATCGGCAGCGTCGTTTCCGCTCTGGGCGCCCTGGAGGGAGCCAGCTTCTCGGTCGCGAAGGACGCCGAGGGCGCGGTCGAGCACCAAGCGGACGACACGGGGGCGAAAGAGGGCGAGGACGCCTCCGTCGCCACGGCCGAGAGCAGCGTCGTCATCGTGCACGTGACAGGAGCCGTGGCCGTCCCCGGCGTGTACGGGCTCGCTGACGGCGATCGCGTCCAAGCCGCCATCGATGCCGCGGGAGGCTTCGCTGAGGGCGCCGACATCGCGGCCGTGAACTGCGCGCGCGTGGCGCAGGATGGCGAGCAGATCCACGTCCCTTCCCTGGAGGAGGCTTCGAACGCCGCCGGGGGCGAAAGCGCCGCAGGCGACGCGGGCGCGGTTTCGGCGGCGGCCGACGGCGCCGGTTCGAAGGTCAACATCAATCGGGCGGACGCCGCGGAGCTCGACACGCTGCCAGGCGTGGGCCCGTCCACGGCGGAGAAGATCATCGCGGACCGCGAGGCGAACGGCCCCTTCGCTTCCGTCGAGGACCTCAAGCGCGTCTCGGGCATCGGCGACAAGAAGTACGAGCAGCTCGCAGGGCTCATCTGCGTGTGACGCATGCGCGGTACGGTCACGCGCGCCATCGCGCGCATCGCGCGGGCGTTCTGGGGCGACGAGGGCTGGGCGGCGCACGGCGAGCGCTCGAACGCCGCGCCTTCGCGTGCAGCCGACGCCATCACGACAGGCGGGAAGGGCGCGCGCGGGAGAAGGGACGGCGCACGGCGGCCCTCTCTTCCACCTCTCTTCTACATGGCCGCGGCCGTCTGGACGGCGCTTTTGTGCACTTCGTTCGCTATTGCGCCCGGGGCCCCGCTTGCGTCCGCTTCGGACGCGACGCTCGCCGTGGCGGCGGTCGCCCTTGCCCTCGGCGTGCTCGCGGTCGCGCTGGCCGGATGGCGAGCGCGCGCGAACGTTCTCTCCCTGCTCGCGATCGGCGTGCTGGCGGGAAGCGCGCTCTCGTGCGCGAGCGAGCTTGACCTGCGGTACGACGAGCGCGCGCTCGGCGAAGAGGGCGCGGGGCTGCACGCGTTCACCGCCCTGGCCGACGCAAGCCCGTCCGACTACAGTGCGTCCGTCACCGCGCGCATGGAGCTCGCGGCGGGAGGCAGTGTCCGCGTTCGCGTGCTCGTCGACGGGAACGGCGTCCGGTGCGGTGAGCGATTCGCGGCGCCCGTCACCGTCAAGCCCTCGGGCGCCGAGGTCGCCGCGCGGTTGCGCGCCCAGGGCATCGTGGGGACCGTGAGCGCATACGCGCCCCTCGAGCGGCACGAGCGCGAAGGGCTGATGGCCGCGCTCGTCGAGCTGAGGGCGCGCGCCATCGCGCTGTTCGACGGGTACGCGGGCGAAGGTCCGGCGCTCTGCAAGGCGGTCCTGTTCGGAGACCGGTCTGACCTGTCGCGCGCGGAGGACTTCTACCGGGACGTGAAATCCGTGGGCTTGGCGCATCTCATCGCCGTGTCAGGGAGCCATCTTGTCGTGGTCGTCGGGATGGTCGAGTGCGCGCTGCGGGCGCTGCGCGTCCCCCGGGGTGTGCGCAGCGTCGTCGTGGGCGGCTTCATGGCGGCGTACGTCGTGCTCACCGGCATGCCGGTGTCCGCCGTCCGAGCGGCGGTCATGTGCTCCCTCGCCCTGGCGGCACCGTTCACGCGGCGCCGACCCGGTGGGATCTCGGCGCTCGCCATCTGCGTCCTTGCGCTGCTCGCTTCCGATCCGACGTGCGCCACCTCGCTCTCGCTGCAACTTTCTGTTGTCTCGACGCTTGGCATCCTTGCGTTCATGCCGCTTGTGCGGTCGTGGGTCGTCGCGCTCGCTCCCTTCCTTCCTCCCGTGCTTGCCGATGCCGTCGCCATGACGCTCGCGGCGAGCTTCCTGACGCTGCCGCTCACCATCCCGCTGTTCTCCCAGGTGCCGCTCATAGCGCCGCTCGCCAACGTGCTTGCCGGACCCGTGTTCGCCGTCCTGTGCTGCGCTGGTCTCGCAGCAGTCGCGCTGTCGCTCGCCCTGCCGGCGCTCGCAAGCCTGGCGCTTGCGCCCATCGTGTGGCTGGCGCAAGCGTTCTCGGAAGGCGTGCCGATCCTCGCGGCCGTTCCCTACGCCGCCGTGCCCGTCACGGCGGACGCGCTGCCCTCGGCGTTGGCGGGCGCGGCCGCGTGCGTTGCCGTGTGGATATGGTGGCCCCGTCCGAGCGCGCGCGTGCTGCGCGGGTGCGTGGCCGTCGGCTGCGCGCTGTTCTGTGCGCTGGCGTTCGTGGCGCCGCGATTCGGGCCCGACGAGGTCGTGATGTTGGACGTGGGGCAAGGGGACGCCTTCCTCATTCGCAGTCGCGGTTCGGCGGTCCTCGTGGACACGGGGATGGGGGAGGCGCGGTTGCTCGAAGAGCTTGCGAAAGAGGGCGTCGTCCGCCTGGACGCGGTGCTCGTCACCCACCCTGACGCCGACCACTGCAAGGCGCTGCCAGTCCTGCGCACGGCCGTGCAGGTCGACCGGGTCCTCGTGGCGCGCGATGGCCTTTCGTGCACGTGCGGCAACTGCGCGAGCGCGCGCTCGGACGCCGCGCGCGTGGCGCCGGGCGCGCTCGAAGGCCTTGCGGTGGGCGATCGCGTGCACGTCGGCGCGTTCGCGCTGCGCGTGATCGGGCCCGACGCGTACCGGGACGAAGGCAGCAACGCGGACTCCGTCTGCTTCGTGCTCGAGTACGGCGCACGCGACAGCGCCGCTCCCGTATGGACGGCGCTGTTCTGCGGCGACGCCGAGGCGGAGACGATGCGCGCGTACGTTGACGAAGGGCGCGTGGGCGACGTCGACGTGCTGAAGGTCGCGCACCACGGCGCCAAGGCCGGGCTGACCGCGGCGCTCGCCGCCGCGCTCAAGCCCGAGATAGCGCTCGTGAGCGTGGGGGAGGGCAACACGTACGGCCACCCTGCAGGCGAAGTGCTCTCGCTGCTCGAGCAGGCGGGCGCCGCCGTCTTCAGGACCGACGTGCACGGCGCGGTGACCTGTCGCTTCACGCCGGACGCCATCGACGTGGCGCGCGAGCGCGCGTGATCCGCGCTGCGATTTCCGAGCGGGTGCTGGTACAATCGACGACGAGATCAGACACCCTTGAAGAGACGAGGAGCCGCTTGTGGGAAAGACCCGAATCGCGTTGACCATCCTGTGCGCCCTTATGCCCGTGTGCGCGCTCGCCGGATGCTCCGGCGGCGGCCATCAGATCGTCGACAGCGCGGACTCGTGCATCGAGTGCCACAGCGACGAGAAGGCCACTTACGACGTCGCGTCGCCGGCAGGGGCGGAGCAAGTCTCCGCGACGCTCTCCGTCTCCACGTCCGCCGACGCCGTGTCCGTCTGCGAGCCCCTCTACACCGCAGAGGACGGCTCCTCCTACGTTCCTGTGCTCGTGAAGTCCGTGCAGGTCGCGGATGGCAGCGCTTCGCTGCAGCTTGACGAGGGCACTTGGGTCATCGCCATCGACAACGGGGACAGCGCGGTCGCCAAGCTCGTGACGGTTGTCGACGGGGGCGCAAGCTCCCTCGAGCTGTAGGCCTCGCCTCGGCTCCGCCCCGCCCGCCGCTTTCGCACGGCTCAGGTTGGGGGGATTAGCGTGATGCCCGCCCATCTCACCGCACGATTTCGCATGGCTCAGGCCCCACCGTGCCTTGAGCCCTCCGCGGCGCTGGGCTTCGGGCCGCGTCGCCGCCCGCCACAGCGCCTATCGCGCGCGGTGCGCGTCCCGCACTTTTCGCGAAGAAGGGGTCCCGGAGCGCGCCGAGCGTTTACAATGAGCGTTTGTACGCAAGAGCACACTCAGCGCGGCCGTCGTGGCCGCGCTTCGCACGACAGGAAAGGCCGCACGTGAGCCAAGACCCGAAGCACATTCGCAATTTCTCGATCATCGCGCACATCGACCATGGCAAGTCCACGCTGTCCGACCGCATTCTAGAGCAGACGGGCACCGTGGCGAAGCGCGACATGCAGGCACAGCTGCTCGACTCCATGGACATCGAGCGCGAGCGCGGCATCACGATCAAAAGCCAGGCAGTGCGCGTGGACTACACGGCGGACGACGGGCAGACCTACCAGTTCAACCTTATCGACACGCCGGGCCACGTGGACTTCACCTACGAGGTGAGCCGCAGCCTTGCCGCGTGCGAGGGCGCCGTGCTCGTCGTAGACGCAACGCAGGGCGTGGAGGCCCAGACCGTGGCGAACGCTATGATGGCCATGAACGCCAATCTGGAGATCATCCCGCTCATCAACAAAATCGACCTGCCCGCCGCGGAGCCCGACCGCGTGCGCGCCGAGATCGAAGACGGCCTGGCCATTCCCGCCGACGACGCCGTGCTCGCGTCCGGCAAGACGGGCGAGGGCGTGCACGACCTGCTCGAGGCGATTGTCTACAACATCCCGGCCCCCGAAGGCGACGCGGACGCCCCGCTGCGCGCGCTCATCTTCGACTCGTACTTCGACCCGTACCGCGGCGTCGTCGCGCTCATCCGCATCGTCGACGGCTCCATCAAGAAAGGCGACCGCGTGCGCCTCATGGCCACGAACACCGAGGTGCTCGTCGAAGAGGTCGGCGTGCGCCGCCCGGTCGAGGTCGCCATGCCGGAGCTTGGCGTGGGCGAGGTCGGCTACCTGGTCACGGGCTTGAAGGACGTCTCGGAAGTGAAGGTCGGCGACACGGTCACCGCGCTCGAGGGCGGCGTGACGGAGCCCCTGCCGGGCTACCGCGAGGTCAAGCCCATGGTCTACACCGGCCTGTTCCCTATCGACGGCGACCAGTACGAGCCGCTCAAGGAGGCGCTCGAGAAGCTCTCGCTCAACGACCCGGCGCTCATCTGGGAGCCCGAGAAGTCCCACGCGCTCGGTTTCGGCTTCCGCGTGGGGTTCCTGGGCCTGCTGCACATGGAGGTCATCAAAGAGCGCCTCGAGCGCGAGTTCGGGCTCGACCTGCTGGCGACCGCACCGTCAGTCGAATACCACGTGTTCAAGCGCGGCGGCGAGATGGTCTCGCTCCACTCCCCGCAGGAGATGCCCGACGCGGGCGAAATCGAGCGCGTGGAGGAGCCGTACCTGAAGGCGAAGATCCTCATCCCGCCGGACTACGTGGGCGCGGTCATGGACCTCACGGTCGGCCGTCGCGGCACCTTCGTCACCATGAACTACCTCTCCCCGACCACCGTGGAGATGATCTGGGAGATTCCGCTCTCTGAGCTTATCCTGGATTACTTCGACAAGCTGAAGTCCCACACGAAGGGCTACGCGAGCCTCGATTACGAGTTCGACGGGTACAATCCCTCGAACCTGGTGAAGCTCGACATCCTGCTCTCGGGCAAGCCGATCGACGCGCTGTCCTTCATCGTGCACCGGGACAAGGCGTACGACCGTGGTCGCGTCCTGTGCGAGAAGCTCAAGGAGATCATTCCGCGCCAGCTGTTCGAAGTGCCCATTCAGGCCGCCATCGGCGGGCGCGTGCTGGCGCGCCAGACCGTGAAGGCCAAGCGCAAGGACGTGCTCGCGAAATGCTACGGCGGCGACATCTCCCGCAAGCGCAAGCTGCTCGAGAAGCAGAAGGCGGGCAAGAAGCGCATGAAGGCCATCGGCAACGTGGAGGTGCCGCAAGAGGCCTTCATGGCAATCCTCAAAGTGGACGATTAGCGCCGGGAAGGAGGCCGCGATGTCGAAGAAGGACGAAACATACGACTGGCTGAACGACCCGTTCGACGAGAAGAAGGCCGCCGCCGAGCGAGAGCAGGCGCGCATGGGAAGCGGCGCGAAGCTCGGCGTGGGCTGCGTCGCCGTGATCGCGGTGCTCTTCGTGATCGGCTGCATCGGCGTGTTCTCGCTCGCCATCGTCGGCGTGGGCGGCGGCCTGTAAGCGCAGCTGCCTGCTCGCCGTGCGCAGCGCGGCCGTTTGCGGCACATGACACGACGCCCGCGCTCGATGGGGCGCGGGCGTCGTCGTTCGTGCGCACCGCTCGCGCGCAGGGCCGTTACTCCGCGAGCAGCGGGAACGGGAACCCGTCGCGGTGGGCGCGCATGATGATCGTGGCCGCTTGCGCCCGCTGCAAGCCGTCGCCAGGGCCAAGGAGGTCGGTGCCCGCGTACCCGCGCAGGTATCCTTCGGCGACCGCCCATCCCATGGCGTCCAGCGCCCAGTCAGAGACGCGATCGGCGTCCTGGAACGAAGGGAGGCGGCTTTCGACGTCCGGCATGCCGGCGAAACGCCAGAGCACGAGCGCGAACTGCTCGCGGGTGAGCGCGTCGTCCGGGCCGAATGCCGCGCCGTCGCCGTAACCCTCGAAGAGGCCGCGCTGCTCGCACCAGGCGACCGCGCGCTGGTACCAGGCTCCCGCGGCGCAGTCGTCGAACGACGGCGCGCCCTCGACGTTGGGCGCGCCCGCAAGGTTGTAGAAGACCTGGGCCATCTCAGCGCGCGTGAGGTCGCGGACGGGCTCGAAGAGGCCCGCGGACGCGTCGACGCCGGTCATGACGCCCTCGGAGACCGCCCAGTCGACGCCCTCGTGGTACCAGGCCAGCGGATCAAGGTCGGAATAGCCTGCGGTCGGGCACGCTGCCCCCGCAAGCTCCTCGGCGGTGCGGTAGGGAAGCGTCCAAAGGGCGCCTGCTGCGGAATTAGAGCCGCCTGCCATGTCGATTGCACTCAGGTGCACCGTTCCCTCGTGCACCGCGCCCGAGACCGCGACCATGCCCGATGCGCTGTTCGATCCGAGCCAGACGGCGCTGCCGCAGCGCATGCCCGCAAGGTCGACCAGCACGGTGTCGCCCGCGCCCATCTGCGCCCGCGAGATGACGAGCGCCTTGTCGCCGAAAGGCACGACGACGGCCTGCAGCACGTCCAGGGAGTCGCGCTCTTCGGGAACCTGCGAGCCCGCGATCGCGCCGCGGTCTTCGACCGTGCCCGCTCCCTCGTCGATCGCGTACGCATGCAGCGCGTAGCCTGCGTCCTCGTCGCCCGCCGTGGCGGCTTCCAAGCCAAGGACGGCAGGCTGGCCGTCGAGTGCGACCATCCCGCCCCGAAGGAGCGACGTCTCGGCGAGCAGGCCGCTCTCCAGCTCGCGCGAGGAGAAGGAGCGAGAGCCCTCGCTGGGGCGCACCAGGCGAAAGATCGAGGAAGAAGCCCCTGACGCGTCCACGAAGGCACCCCCGACGAGCGCGCACGCAGTGCCGCCGACCGTGCCAACGATCAGGTTCGCCCCGGCCATCGACGTGCTCTCCAGCGGGGATGTCAGGGTGTCGACGAGCTCAAAAGGCCCCCATTCATCGGCGTCCGCCACGTAATGGGCCGCGTACACGGCCACCCCTCCGTTCGCGGCCTTGTCGGTCGTGAACGCGCACAGGTCGTTCCCGTTCGCGGCGTACGAGACGTTCGCGCGGGCGCTGCTGTCCTCGTCTCCCCAGGGCGTCTCCGCCGGCGCGCACGGCGCCCACTCATCGGAGCCAGGGCGCGCGGTGCGGTAGAGGAAGCCGCCGTCGCGGTCGGCGAAGTACAGCGCGTCGCCCGCGCTCACGAGCATGCCCTTGGCCGCCTGCTCGGCAGGTCCGGGCAACGTGCCAGCGTACGTCAGCTCGTAGGAGGCGTCGCGCGCCGGCAACCGGTAGGCGGCGCGGTGCGTGCGCCCGGTGGAAGCGTCCGTCACGTCGAGGCGGCGGGCGCTCCCGTCGAAGGCGTCCGCGGGAACGGAAACGGCCACGCGATCGCGCGCCCGCTCGGTGACGACGGCAGGGGAGCCGTCGAAGGATACCGCGACGTCGTCAAGACCGTATCCGCGCACGACGAGACTGCGGGAGGCGGCGTCAGCGTCCACCGACCACGTGCTGGCGCTCACGGCGTCCTCGTCAAGCGCGACGTTCCAGTCGAAGCGCCCGTCGGTGGCCGTGTGCTTCTCGCTCCCGCCAAGGATGGTCTCCACGGGCACCGTCGACCCCACGAGGCGGCCGCGCAGTTCGAGCGCACTGGTGTCAGGGTCGAGCGCGGCCAGCTGGGCGACGGTGCCCGCCGCCAGGGGCGTGGCCATGGACGTGCCGCTCATGAGGCCGTACGGCGCGTAGTCGCTTCCCTCAGCGGATGCGCCCGCGCCCGACACCAGGCCTACGCCGTAAGGCTCCACGTACACGACGGCGCGCTCGTCCGGGCTTGTCCCCTGGTCGGTCATGACCGAGACCTGAAGGCGCGCCCGCAGCGTCGGGCTTTCCGTGTCGAGGGAGGCCAGGGACGTGCCGGCGATGCTGAAATTGTCGTACAGCGACACGCTGCCGACCCTGCTTCCCTGCAGCATGATAAGCTCGCCGTCGCGCTCCGTCGCAAGCGCGGCCCCGTACTGCGCGACCACGTCGGTCGCGCAGCCTTGGTCGACGCTGCCCGTGACGCCAAGCGCATAGTCCTCGGCCGCGTACGGCGAGCCGAAGAAGGGGTTGTCGATGTCCCATTCGACAAGGACGCGGTAGCGGTTGGACGTGTCCACGCCCGTCGGGTCGAACGTCACCTTGAGCCCCGGCTGGCCGTGGCCGGCGTCCTCCACTGGTGCGATGTCAAACGCTTCTGCCACCTCGCTGGGTGCGGGCGACCCGTCGGAGTTCTGCACGGTGACGGCGTAACGTCCCCCCTCCATCGAGAAGTCGGAGAAGTCGTTCGCGTACGCAAGGTCTTTTCCCGCGGCAAGCGACACGCTGGGGGCGAAGAAGGCGCCGGCAGCCTCGGTGCTGACTGTTGAGAGGATATCCGACCCTGGGAACGCCACATCGACTTCGGTGGCGTTGTAGTTCGAGAAAGTGGAGAGCGCGTTCTGCTCGTTGGTCGACGCCACCACGACGGCGTACGGGCTCTGCAGGCCCGCCGTGGCGCTGGCGGAGGCGTCGGCGGCGGTGTCGGAGTCATCGTTGCCGGCGGCCAGGAGGGAGAGGACGCCCAGCTTGCCGGCCTGGTTCACCAGGTAGTCGAGCACGGGCTGGTACGCGCTCAGGGCCCACGAGCCGTTGACGGCGACGACATTCTCCCCGGCGAGCGCGGCGCCGATCACGTACGCGTACGACGATACGATGCTGCTGACGTGCAGGGACTCGTCGCCTTCGTCCGCCGTCACCTTGAGCGCCATGATCTGGGTGTCGGCGCTCGCGCCGGCGATGCCCTCCCCGTTGTTCACGGCGCCTGCGATGATGCCGGCGCAGTGCGTGCCGTGGGAGTTGCCCGACGAAGTGCCGGGCATCGGGTCGTCGTCATTGCACGCGAAGTCGTAGCCGCAGGAGCCCGCGGCGCCCGGCAGCCCGTCGATGCCCGGGTTGCGCCACATGACGTCCGCAAGGTCAGGATGGCTCGCGTCGACGCCCGTGTCGATCACGGCGACGACGTTCCTTTCATCCGGGACGGCGCTGCCGCGCGCGGCAAGCGCCGCCTCCAGGTCGATGCCGGCGGACCCGTTCGTCATCGCGTACTGCCAGTCGTCGTAGAGCGCGTCGTTCACCGAGGCGCTGCCCACGGAAAGCGCGAAGTTGGGCTGCGCCGCCACCACGAAGTCGAGCTCCTCGAGCTCGGCGGCGAGGGTCTCGGCGTCAGCTCCAGCGCGCTCGACGAGGGCGACGCGCAGGTCGTCGCCGGAGGGGAGCGCGTCGTGCGCCGGCTCGTCCGCGTCGCGCGCGACGACGCCCTGCGCGAGGGCGCGGTCGACGGCCGACACGTCCCATTCCTGGGCTATGCCGAAACCGGCCTCCGAGAGCGCCGCCGTGTCGGGCGCGTCGGTCGAGCGGGCGCCGGCCTCGCCAGGGGCGCGGTAGAGGACGAGCGCCTGGCCCGGGACGGCCGCGGGCGCGTCGGGCGCGGCCGCTCCGCCATGCGTCGGCGAGACGGCAGCGTCCGGCGCAGGCGCGGACGGCTGGGCGAGGGCGGCCGAAGGCGCGAGCCCGCACGCGAGGACGACGGCGAGCGCGCACCTCAGCGCGCGGCGAGGGCAGGATGAATGCGGCGACATGGGCGCTCCGATCTTTGCTGGGTGCAGATGCCCTTATAGTAGCGTACCGGGGCGCGTCTTCCATCGCGCGGCGGTTCGACCGTTCGTTTCTTGCGCCAGCGGCGCGGTTCGGGTTTAATCGGTCTTCGGATGCGAGAGGAAAGGCGAGGACATGGGCGAGACGGCACGGACAACGCGCGCCCGCGCGGGCGCGCGGGCGCATTCCCGGAGAAAGGTTGGCGCGGCGCCTTCCACCACGCGGCGCACGCTGCATTATTACTGGCTGGCTACCAAGCGGCACCTCGGGCTGTTCGTGGGGCTCATCTTCGCCGATATCGGGTTCTCGGCGCTCCTTTCGTACGGCAACCCCTTCGTCATGAGCCTCATCGTCGACCGCGTGAGCGCCGAGGCCGTGGCCGCGGACGAGGTGTTCGCGGTGTTCGGGCCGTACATCGCCGCGCTCATCCTCATCAACGTGTGCGGGCAGGCATGCAGCAAGCTCCAGGACTTCTTCCTGTTCAAACTGGAGATCGCGGTGTCCTACGACCTCGCCACGCAAAGCTTCGACGCCCTGTGCAACCAGTCGATGAGCTTCCACTCCAACCGCTTCGGCGGCGCGCTCGTCAGCCAGACGACCAAGTTCATGAACGCCTACAATCAGCTCATCGAGACGGTGAACTTCCCGTTCATGCCCGTGCTCATCTCCATCGTCTGCACGTGCGGCCTGCTCGCGCCGCGCGTCCCGGCCTACGTGGCCATTCTGCTCGCGCTGCTCGCCGTCTACGCCACCGTGTCCTACCTCATGTACAAGCGCATCCTGGGGCTCAATGAGAAGGCCGCCGGTGCGCAGAACCAGCTTTCCGGCGAGCTGTCCGACTCGGTGGCGAACATCCTCGCGGTCAAGACCTACGGCCGCGAGGACTACGAGCGCGCGCTCTTCGACGCGGCGAACCGCGAGGTGGTGGCGCGCGACACGAAGCGCATGATGTCGTCGCTCGCGCGCGGCGTCATCACCGCGTGCATCACGATCGTCATCATGTCCATCGTGACGGTGTTCATCGCGGGCGGCAACGCGTGGTTCGGCATCACCCCCGGCACGCTCGTCATGATGTTCACGTACACCTACACCATCACGAACCAGTTCAACTTCATCAACAGCGGCCTGCAGCGCTTCAACCGCGCCTTCGGTGACGCGTCCGGCATGACCGAGGTCTTGGACGAGCCGCGCCTGGTGGCCGACCGTCCGGGAGCGCCGGCGCTCATCGTGCGCGAGGGCGCCATCGACTTCTCTGGCATCGGGTTCTCCTACGAGGACGGCGGTGTGCGCACGAAGGTGTTCGACGGCTTCGACCTGCACATTCCCGCCGGCCAGCGCGTGGGCCTGGTGGGAATGAGCGGGGCGGGGAAGACCACGCTCACGAAGCTTCTGCTGCGCCTGTCCGACATCCAGGAAGGGCGCATCCTCGTGGACGGGCAGGACGTGTCGGCGTGCACCCAGCAGTCGCTCCGCCGCCGGGTGGCCTACGTGCCGCAGGAGGCGCTGCTGTTCCACCGCACCATCGCCGAGAACATCGCCTACGGCCGCCCCGACGCCACGATGGAGCAGATTCGCGAGGCGGCGCGCCAGGCAAACGCGCTCGAGTTCATCGAGAAGCTGCCGCGCGGGTTCGACACGGTGACCGGCGAGCGCGGCATCAAGCTCTCCGGCGGCCAGCGCCAGCGCATCGCCATTGCCCGCGCGCTCTTGGCCGACTGCCCGATTCTCGTGCTGGACGAGGCCACGAGCGCGCTCGACTCGGAGAGCGAGCACCTGGTTCAGGACGCGCTGGCAACGCTCATGCGCGGCCGCACGTGCATCGTGGTCGCGCATCGCCTCTCCACAGTGGCGAGTCTTGACCGCATCGTGGTGCTGGCCGACGGCAAAGTGGTGGAGGACGGCCCCCATGCCGAGCTCATCGCGGCGGGAGGGGAGTACGCCCACCTTTGGAGCCGCCAGACCGGCGCGTACCTGGAGTAGGGGGATCGCGCGGGCTTTACACCTCCCAGTCGGACGGCTTCTTGCGCGCCTGGCGGACGTTCACCTTCTGGCCTTCCAGGCTCACGCGGGAGTTCGGCGGGACGGACTCGGTCACGAAGGTGCTGCCCGCGATGACGGTGCCGGCGCCCACCACGGTCTCGCCGCCCAGGACGCTCGCGTTGGAGTAGATGGTCACGTTGTCCTCGATGGTGGGGTGGCGTTTCACGCCCGCGAGCTGCTGGCCCGCGCGCGTGGAGAGCGCGCCGAGCGTGACGCCCTGGTAGATCTTCACGTGCTTGCCGATGGTCGTGGTCTCGCCGATGACGACGCCGGTGGCGTGGTCGATGAAGAAGTACTCGTCGATCGTGGCGCCCGGGTTGATGTCGACGCCGGTGCGGCCGTGCGCGTACTCGCTCATGATGCGCGGGATCATGGGGACTTCCTTCACGTACAGCTCGTGCGCGATACGGTGCACGAAGATGGCGTAGAAGCCTGGGTACGAGAAGATGATCTCGGCCTTGCTCTGGGCCGCCGGGTCGCCGTCGAAAGCTGCCTGCACGTCCTTGAGCAGCATCTTGTGCAGCTCCGGCAGGCGGCCGAAGAAGTGGTCGCACACGTCCCCGACGCGCGCGTCGAGCTCTTCGGCGCTCAGGTCGGCGTCGCGGAACAGGAACGCCTCGCGCAGCTGGCGGCACAGCGAGTCCTGGATGCGAATGAGCGTCTCGCCGATGAAGTACTCAGGGTTCGCGCCCGTGGGCGTCTCGTCGCCGAAATAGCGCGGGAACATGACGCGGCGCAGGTCGTGGATGATGTCGATGACCGCTTGCTGGCTGGGGAAGTGGCGGTCAGGATCGGTGAAGAAGATCTCGGGCGATTCGTAGTTTTCGGCCATCGCCTTGACGATGCCGTCCAAGTTCTCGTCGAACATGCTGGAGCCTCCGTTATCGGGCGCTGCGCGCCTTCTCCTCGCCATGGTCGCATCGCGCGGAGGAAGCGCACAGGGCACATGTGCTGTGATTTTACGCATGATACCCCGAAACGCGCCCGTACGGCGCCGCATCAGGGGAAAACGGGCGAACTCGGCCTCCTGACGAACTATAATCGCATACGAGAAACCTGCGCCCGAACGGGCATGAGCGAAAGAAAGAAGGCACGCATGAAGAGCAATGCCGTGATCGAGAACATACTGCAGCGCCGATCCGTCCGCGCGTTCGAAGCACGCCCTATCCCGCACGAGGACCTGGAGGCCATCGTGACGTGCGGCCAGTGGGCGCCTTCCGCCATGAACCGCCAGGAGTGGACGTTCGTGGTGGTGGAGGACGCTGAAAAGGTGCAGCGCCTTGCCGCCGCCATGGGCACGGCGCTCGGCAACGACGCGTACGCCATGTACCGCCCCGCTGCCGCCGTCATCGTGGCGCACAAGAAGGGCGCGCAGTTCGGCCGCGAAGACGACGGCTGCGCCATGCAGAACATGTTCCTCGCCGCAGAGAGCCTGGGCATCGGCAGCGTGTGGATCAACCAGCTGCAGGGCATCTGCGACGAGGCCGCCGTCCGCGCCGAGCTCACGGCGCTCGGCGTGCCGGAGGACGCGGAAGTGCACGGCGTCTGCGCGCTCGGCTACGCCGCGGCGGCAGGCACGGCGCACGAGCGCACGAGCCAGGTGGTCTGGGCGTAATGTTCCACGACCTGCACCCGTTCTTCTCCGAGCATCGCGTGCTGCTCGCGCCCATGGCGGGCGTGACCGACGAGGCGTTCCGCACGCTGTGCGCCGAGCAGGGCGCGCGCCTGTGCTACACGGAGATGGTCTCGTCGAAAGCGCTCTCGTTCGCCAATCAGAAGACGCGCGGCCTGCTCGCGCTGGCACCCGGGGAGGACCTCGTGGCCGTCCAGCTGTTCGGCCACGAGCCCGAGACCATGGCGCGGCAGGCCGCGTGGGTCGAAGAGGAGCTCGGTGACCACCTCGCGTACCTTGACGTGAACATGGGCTGTCCTGCGCGCAAGATCGCGAGCAAGGGCGACGGCTCGGCGCTCATGAGGTCGCCCGCGCTTGCCGCCGAGATCGTGCAGGCCGTGAACGAGGCGGCGCGGGGGCCGGTCACGGTCAAGTTCCGCCGCGGATGGGCGGAGGGCGACGAGACGTGCGTCGAGTTCGCCCAGCTCATGGAGCGCGCGGGGGCGTCGGCCGTCACCGTGCACGGGCGCTATGCGCAGCAGTTCTACCGCGGGAGGGCCGACTGGGGCGCCATCCGACGCGTCGTGGAGGCCGTGAGCGTGCCCGTGATCGGCAACGGCGACGTCGCGAGCGGCGCGGACGCCGTGCGCATGCGCGAAGAGACCGGCTGCGCCGCCGTCATGATCGGCCGCGCAGCGGAGGGCAACCCCTGGGTGTTCGCCGAAGCGAACGCCGCCCTGGCCGGCGCGCCGGCGCCCCTGCCGCCCTCGCCGTACGAGCGCGTCGCCTGCGCTCGACGCCACGCCCGCCTGCTTGCCGCGCGCGAGCAGCGCAGCGTCGTCCGCATGCGCAAGCACGCCATGTGGTACACGACCGGATTCCCCCGCGCGGCGGAAGTGCGCGGGAAGTTCACGCACTGCTCGACGGTCGAGGAGTTCGACGAGGTCTTCGACGAGGTGCTCGCGCACGTCCGCGAATACGAGCAGTGGCAGCGCGACCACGGCTACGACGTCCCGTGGGAGGCGCCTGCGGGCGCGTGAGACGCGCAGTCCCGCGTCCCTCGGACGAGAATCACGCCGCCGCCCGTGGGCGCCCGCGCGCGGGCGGCGGGCGCAGGCGAGAGCGACCAACCGCTTCAAGCCGGACCGTGCGCGTCCGGCGGAAAGGCACGGCAATGCACGACCCGTACGGAGCTTTGTACATCCATATCCCGTTCTGCACCTCCCGGTGCGCGTACTGCGACTTCGCCACGCAGGCCATCCCGCGGGAGTCCCCGCTCATCGACGAGTACTTCGAGCGCATCGCGCTCGAGATCAGGCGCGTGGGGAAGCAGGGCGAGCTTTCGCAGGTGCGGACGGTCTACGTGGGCGGCGGCACGCCCAGCCACGCCGGGCCGCGCCGCCTGTCCAGCCTGTTCTACCTGCTCGGCGTCTCCATGCACCTCACCGACGAGGTCGAGGTCAGCATGGAGGCGAACCCCGAGAGCGTCGACGCCCGGCTTGCGCGCGACCTCTGGGCGCTCGGCGTGAACCGCCTGTCGATCGGCGTGCAGAGCTTCGACGACGGCCTGCTGCGCGCGCTCGGCCGCGCCCACGACGCCGACGCCGCCCGCCGCGCTATCGCCGCGGCGCAGGAGCGCTTCGAGAACGTGAGCGTCGACCTCATGTGCGGCCTGCCGGGCCAGACGGCCGCGCAGTTCCGCGCCAGCGTGGAGGAGGCGGTGCGCTTGGGCGTGAGGCACGTGAGCGTCTACCCGCTGACGATCGAGGAGCACACCCCGTTCTACCGGATGCTCCTTGCCGGCGAGATCGACGAAGTCGACGACGACGAAGAGGCGGCCATGATGGAGGAGGCGTCCTCCATCCTGACCGCCGCGGGCTTCGAGCGCTACGAGGTGGCCAGCTACGCGCAGCCAGGCTTCGAGTGCCGGCACAACATCGCGTACTGGACCGGCGTCCCGTACCTGGGGATCGGCACCTCCGCCGCCACCATGACCCAGAACGCCGAACGGCGCATGCGCGTGCAAGACGGGCAGGTGACCGACGACCTCGACGCGCGCCAGATGGCGGCCGAGGACCTCATGCTCGGCATGCGCCTGGTGCGCGGCGTGCCCGACGAGCAGGTGGCGCGCGCCGCACGGCTCGCGCCCGACGTTCCCCGCGTGCTTGCCGAGCTGGAGGAGCGCGGCCTGGTGGAGCACACGGCGGGCCGGTGGCGCCCGACGGAGCGCGGCTGGCTGTGCGGCAACGAGCTCTACGGCGCGCTCATGGACGTGTGACGACGCACGCGCGCCGCGGCGCTGCGCAACGTTTCATTTCGCTGTCAAATTAGCACTCTCAACCTTCGTCTGCTACCACGGGGCCGACCCGACTGCTATAGTTGGGTTTTGTGCAATCATCGTGCCCGAACAGCAGGGCATAAGGGCGGCAACGCGGACGTCGGCCCGTTCCGCGCGCTGCGCGCCCGCGTCGTTGGAAGGGAAGGATCGGCATGCTCTCGGACCGTCGCCAGCGCGTGCTGGCTGCTTTGATCGAGGAGTACGTGGCGAACGCGCTGCCCGTCGGGTCGCGCACCTTGACCGAGCGGTATCGGCTCGGGGTGTCGTCCGCCACCGTCCGCAACGAGCTTTCCGTGCTCGAGGACGAAGGCTACATCGCGCAGCCGCACACGTCCGCCGGCCGCATTCCCACCGACGTCGGCTACCGCGCCTTCGTCGACGAGCTGCTCGAAGGCGAGCTGGCCGACGAGCGCCCCGACGAGCGGACGGTCGAGCAGATCCGGAGCAGCGCCAAGGAGCTCGACGACCTGCTGGAGGAGACGTCGGCCGCCCTGACGCGCCTGACGGACTGCCTGGCCGTCGTGCTGCCGCCCTCCGCCATGTCGCTCCACATCCGCCAGATCACGCTCGTGTCCTTGAGCCCGCGTCGAACGCTGCTCGTGGTGGTGACCGAAGACGGCCAGGTGCTCAACCGGTCGCTCGAGTTCGCCGAGGACGTGGAGGCGGACGACCTTGCCCACGTGCAGGCGCTGTTCAACGAGGTCTTCGCTGGCAAGTCGCTCTCCGAGATCAAGGACTCGCTCAACCCTGAAACGGCGCGCGCCCTGGGCGACCCCTTGGCGCAGGTGCTCATGGGGGAGCTGTTCGCGTGCGTGAAGGAGGGCGACGCCGACCGCGCGCACAGCATCGGCGTGAGCGCGCTGCTCAGCAAGCCTGAGTTCGCCAGCCCCCAGCAGTTCCTGCCGATGCTGCAAATGCTCGAGGACGACACGGTGCTCCTGCACATCTTGGGCGACGCCGACTACCATGGGTCGACCATGGTGAAGATCGGCAGCGAGAACGAGTCCGCGGCGCTCTCTGGCGTCTCGGTGGTCGCCGCCCAGTACGGGCGGGGGGCGTCCGCCGGCGTCGTCGCCGTCATCGGGCCCACCCGCATGGATTACTCCAACGTCATCCGGGCCGTGCGCGCCGCGCGCACCTCGCTGGAGAATGGATGACGTCTTGCCAACGGACGCTTGCGCACGCCGCACGGTCGGCGTAGGGTAGGCGGGCTGCACAAAACGGCTGATGAACGACTTGAGACGAGGAGGATACTCCTTCGATGGCTAACGACCTCTACGAAGTGCTCGGCGTTGACCGCAACGCCACCGACGACGAGATCAAGAAGGCGTTCCGCAAGAAGGCGCGCCAGCTGCACCCCGACGTCAACAAGGCCCCTGACGCGGAAGACCGCTTCAAGGAGCTCAACGAGGCGTACGACGTGCTGTCCGACCCGGGCAAGCGCGCTCAGTACGACCGCTTCGGCACCATCCCGGGCGCCGCGGGCGGCGCGGGCGGCGGCTACGTCGACTTCGAGGACCTGTTCGGCGGCTTCGGCGGCATGGGCGACATTTTCAGCTCGTTCTTCGGCGGGGCGGCGGGCGGCGGCGCTGCCGTGCGCAAGGAAGGCCGCGACATGGGCGTCGGCCTGCGCCTGACGCTCGAGGAGGTGGCGGCCGGCGCCAAGAAGGAGATCGTCTACGACCGCCTTGCCCCGTGCCCCGACTGCGACGGCACCGGCCTGGGCGAAGGCGGCGAGGAGGTCACGTGCAGCGTGTGCCACGGCCAAGGCCGCGTCGTCACCGTCCAGCACACCTTCCTGGGCGACATGCAGACCGCCACGACGTGCCGCGCCTGCGGCGGCACCGGCAAGACCATCAGCAACCCCTGCCCGGAGTGCGAGGGCCAAGGCCGCGTGCCCGACCGCCAGCGCGTCACCGTGGAGGTGCCGGTGGGCATCCGCGACGGCCAGCAGCTGCGCCTGTCCGGCTTCGGCGAGGCCGGCATGAACGGCGCCGCCGCGGGCGACCTTATCGTGACGTGCCGCATCCAGCCGCACGAGTTCTTCGAGCGCGAGGGCGACAACCTGCACGCCCGCGCCAACGTCTCGTTCGTCCAGGCCGCCCTGGGCGCCGACATCGAGATCGAGGGCGTCTTCGAGGACGAGCTCGTCACCGTGCGCATCCCCGAGGGCTGCCAGAACGAGCAGGTCGTGCGCGTGCGCGGTTTCGGCATGCCGCGCTTCAAGAGCGACGCCCGCGGCGACATGTACGTCCACGTGAACGTCGTCATCCCGAAAAAGCTCTCCCGGCGCGAGCGCGAGCTGCTCGAAGAGCTTGCGGACGAGATGGGCGAGAGCGTCAACGCCGAGCGCTCGCCGCTGCAAAAGCTCAAAGACGTGTTCAACTAACAAACCGCGCCGGCCTCCGAGCCGGCGCGCTGCGCGACAAGGGGCCCGATGTCACTCCACCATTTCTTCCTAGACGACCAAATCCTGGCCGACGAGGCGGACGCCGTCTTTCCGCTGCGCCTTGCCGCCGACGACCTGAAGCACGCGCGCGTGCTCCGCTTGCAGCCGGGCGAGCACGTTGCCGTGGTTGACGCCGCGGCGGACTACTTCGAGTGCGAGGTCGTCTCCTTCGACGGCGGCGGCATGACCGCGCGCATCTCCTCGAAGCTCGACGCGCCCGCCCGCCCGAGCGTCGTGCTCCTGCAGGGCATCGCGAAAGGCGAGAAGATGGACCAGGTCGTGCGCCATGCGACCGAGCTCGGCGTCTCCGGCATCGTGCCGCTTGCGTGCGAGCGCTCCATCGTGAAGCTCGACGCGAAGAAGGCGGCGTCGCGCACGCAGCGCTGGCGCACCATCGCGAAGAGCGCCGCGATGCAGGCGGGCCGCGCGTCCGTGCCCGAGGTCTCCGAGCCGCTGGGCGTGCGCCACGCCGCGCGGTCGCTGGCCGAGGCCACGGCGGTGCTCGTGTTCTGGGAGGAGGCCCCGCTCGACGCGAAGATCGCGCCCGCGCTGGCCGAGGCGCTGGCCGCGTGCGAGTGCTCCGACGTCGCCGACGCGCGCGTCGGCGTCGTCGTCGGCCCCGAGGGCGGCTTGACCGC
>DVLD01000124.1 GCA_018715725.1 Candidatus Aveggerthella excrementigallinarum | reverse complement strand
AAGCGTCATGTGCCGTGAGGTTGTGAGTTTGGGTGCTGAGTTGTGACCTGGTGTTTTGTGAAAGCGAGATTCTAGGAGGGGCTCGTGCGGTCCTGCTCGAGCGTCCCTATCGTCAAAAGTGTCACGAAATGGGGCTCCTGTTGCGCACGAAGCCGTGCGAGCGGGGTGTGCTCGCGTGGGCGAGCATGTGCGGGGAGGCGGATGCACGCAGGAAGGTATGGAAGTGCAGTGCGCAGGGAGCAAGCATGCTGCGCAGGGGCAGGGGCACGAAGGCGGACGCGCGGGGGATAGGCGCGCGAAGGCGCGCGTGCAGGGGCGCATGGAAGCGTGGCGCGCAGGGCGGCGGATGCACGCGGGAAGGCGTGGAAGCAGGGCGCACAAGGATACATGAAAGCGCGGTGCGCATAGGGGGCGCGAGCAGGTGCGCGTGTATAATCGGGCGCAACGCATTCGTCGGGCGTCGTTGCACGGGCGTTCGAAAGACCATAGAAGGATTGCAGCATGTATTTGATCGTGGGCCTGGGGAATCCGGGCGAGGAGTACGAGCACACGCGGCATAACGCCGGGTTCGATACGGTGGACTTGATCGGCGAGGAGGCGGGCGCCCGGTACTGGAAGACCGAGTGCGGCGCGCTCACAGCGAAGGGCGTCTACCGCGACGAGGACCTCATCCTGGCGAAGCCGCAGAGCTATATGAACACGTCCGGCGGGCCGGTGAAGCAGCTGTGCAACGCCTACGGCATCGAGCCGGACCACCTGATCGTCATCCACGACGAGCTGGACATCGACCCGGGCACCGTCCGCGTGAAATTCGGCGGCGGGCACGCGGGTCACAACGGCCTGCGCTCCATCTGCGACAAGCTGGGCACGCGCGACTGGTTCCGCGTGCGCGTGGGCATCGGCCGCCCGCCGGGACGCATGAACGTGGCTGACTACGTGCTCTCGCTGCCGCGCAAGGAGGCGAGAGAGGACTTCGAGCACGCGTGCGACCTCGGTGCGCAAGCGGCTCTCTTTCTGGTGAAGAACGGGCTCGAGAAAACCCAGCAACAATTCAACTAGATGCGAAGGGCGCGCAGCCGCAGCGGCGGCGCGCCCTTTTCTTGCAAGGAGGCATGATGAGTTTTCTGCTCGATACGGTGCTCGATATCGCCACGGAAGTGGTGGACATCGCCGCCACGAAGTTCGGCGAGCGAAAGAAAGAGAAGAACCCGCAGGTTGAGGGCGCTTTCGAGGACGGCGACACGGCAGAGCGACCCAAGGAAGGTGCGCTCGCGGATACCCTTGGGCGGGAAAACTCTGCGTAGCGTCGTCTTCAGTCGGCGCGTCAGCTTGTCAGAGCGCCGTACGCGGCAACGGCGAGGTACACGATGAGCATGAACGCGAGGAACCCGTAGATGACCCGCGTTTGCAGGTGGTTCAGGCGAACGTTGTCCTCTTGCGAGGGGTCTTGGGCAAGCAGCCTCTCTTCTGCGGCACGTTGCTCACGGTGCCCGACGACGAAGAGGCGCACGATGAGCGCGACCATGACGACGGCGGAGATGCCGACGAGCACATATGTCGCCAGCTGCACTGCCTGAAGCCCAAGCGCCTCCGCGACGGCTGCAACGGGAATGAGGGCGCACATGATGGCGCAGGGGACGACCACGACGGCAACGCGGCGTCCGAGCTGGCGCTGCTCGGGTGACTTCGCCTCTTCTTTCGTAACGAAATAATTCCCGGCGATGAGGTTGAGCCACTTGCCGTGCCAGAGCTTGAAGGCCATCACGGCAAAGAGGACTGCTGTTCCTCCGCCGAGCACAAACGTGACAACGAGCTCGACGTCCATGCGACCCTCCGTCCATCCAGGTGCTTGAGCGTTCATCTTAGCAGACGGCGCGCGGCGGCCTGCCGTGCGGGCTCGTTTGCTATACTCGGGCGTTGACGTTGCGCGGGGGATCGCCCTTGCGCGCATCGAACGGAGGGGTTGAGGGGTATGGCAGATTCGGCCATCACGCTACGCATCAAAGAGTTGGGCGCCCAGTGGGAGCCCTACGTCATCGAGCAGCGTCGGAAGTTCCACGCGCACCCGGAGCTCGGCTTCGAGGAGGTCTGGACGACCGAGGAGATCGCGCGCGAGCTTGACGCGATGGGCGTGCCGTACGAGCGCCCGCTCGACACGGGCGTCGTCGCCACCGTCAAAGGCACCGCGCCGGACGCCTACCGTGCCGACGGCACGCCGCGGCGGCGCATCGCGCTGCGCGCCGACATCGACGCGCTGCCCGTGCAGGAGATGACGGGCGCGCCCTACGCGTCCGAGGTCGAGGGCAAGATGCACGCGTGCGGGCACGATGCCCACATCGCCATGATGCTCGGCACCGTGCGCGTCCTGCAGGAGACGCGCGACGCGCTGCGCGGCGAAGTGCGCGTCATCTTCCAGCCAGCCGAGGAGATCTCAAGCGGCGCCCGCGCCCTGATCGAGGCAGGCGTGCTCGAAGGCGTCGACACCATCTACGGCGCGCACATCTGGAGCGACGTGAAGGCTGGCACGGTCTCGGCCGAGTCCGGACCGCGCATGGCGAACACCGACTGGTTCCGCGTGGACATCGACGGCGCGAGCGCCCACGGCGCCATGCCGCACAAGGGCGTGGACGCGCTCGTCGTCGGCGCTGAGATGATCGACGCGCTGCAGGTCATCGTGAGCCGCGACGTCTCGCCGTTCGAGCCTGCCGTGCTCACCATCGGCGAGTTCCATGCCGGTGTGGCGAAGAACGTCATGGCGGGCACCGCCTACCTGTCCGGCACGGTGCGCACGTTCAACCCGGAGTTGCGCGTGCAGTTGCGCGAGCGCATGGAGCGCATGGTGCGCATGGTTGCGGAAGCGTTCGGCGCCGAGGCCACGTTCACGTGGACGCCTGGCAACGCGGCGCTCTACAACGATCCGGCATGCGCGGCCCGGGCGCAGAAGTCCATTGCCGCGGTGTTGGGCCCGCAGGCGCTGGCGCACTACGAGGGCACCTTGTCCGGCGAGGACTTCTCCGAGTATCTCCACGAGGTGCCGGGCGTCTTCGCGTTCGTCGGCGCGCGCAACCCTGAGGCGGGCGCCGATTACCCGCAGCACAGCTGCTTCTACAACATTGACGAGAGCGCGCTCGTGGGCGGCTCCATGGTGGCCGCGCAGTACGCGCACGATTTTTTGGCGGGGGAGTAAATGACCAAGGAGAAGAAGGCCGCCGTGGCGGCAGAGGGCAAGGACATCGCGCAGGGCGCGTCGGGCGAAGGCGCGGCCGGCAGCCGCGATAGCTTCACGAGCAAGGCTGCGTTCATCATCTCGTGCGTCGGCTCGGCCGTGGGCATCGGCTGCATCTGGCTGTTCCCGTACCGCATCGCCGAGTTCGGCGGCGCGGCGTTCTTGATTCCGTTCATGGTGTTCATGGTGGTGCTCGGCTTCACCGGTGTCGCGAGCGAGATGGCGTTCGGCCGTATGGCACAGGAAGGATCGGTCGGCGCGTTCTCGAAGGCCATGGTCATGCGCTTCGGCGAGAAAGGCCGCCGCGTGGGCAAGATTCTGGGTGCCATCCCCATGCTCGGCGCGCTGGCGCTGGCCATCGGGTATTCCGTCGTGGTGGGCTGGCTGCTGAAGTACCTGTTCGCCAGCATCACGGGCGAGGTCATGGCCGTGACCGACACGGCCACGTACTTCGGCGGGCTCGCCGTCGACTTCGGCAGCGTAGGCTGGCACGTGCTCGCGCTCGCGCTCACGTTCGGCGTCATGGTGTTCGGCATCTCGAAGGGCATCGAGCTGCTCAACAAGGTCATGATCCCGCTGTTCCTGGTGCTGTTCATCATCCTGCTCGTGCGCGTGGCCATGCTGCCGAACGCCATGGCGGGCTACGAATACCTGTTCGTTCCGCGCTGGGAGGCGCTCGCGAACCCGACCACGTGGATTTACGCGCTCGGTCAGGCGTTCTTCAGCCTGTCGCTTGCCGGTAGCAGCATGCTCGTCTACGGCAGCTATCTGAAGAAGGACGTGGACGTGGTGAGCTCGGCCGTGAGCGTCACGTTCTTCAACATCTGCGCGGCGCTCCTGGCGGCGCTCGTGGTGGTGCCGGCGGTCTTCGCGTTCGACGTGGACCTTGCCTCCGGCCCGGCGCTCATGTTCATCACGCTGCCCTCCGTCTTCCAGCAGATGCCGTTCGGGCAGCTGTTCGCCGTCCTGTTCTTCATCGCGGTGCTGTGCGCCGCCATCACGAGCCTGGTGAGCTTGTTCGAGGCGCCCATCGAGATGCTCGAGACGCACTTCGGGCGCTCGCGCGCGGTGGCCGTGGGCATCGTCGCCGTCATCGCTCTGGGCGTGGGCCTGTTCATCGAGAGCGCCGACTCCATCGGCGCGTGGATGGACGCCGTCTCGATTTACGCCATCCCGCTCGGCGCGCTGCTGGCCGCCGTCATGTTCTTCTGGGTGTGCCCGAAGGGCACGTCCGCCGAGCAGGTGAGCCTGGGTCGCAAGCACCCAGTTGGCCGTTGGTACGTGCCCATGACGCGCTATGTGTTCGTGGGCATCACGGTCGTGGTCATCGTGCTCGGCCTCGTGTTTGGAGCCATCGGCTAGGACTGCCGCCATGGTCGCGGAGGGCATCGCCATGGGGTTCGCGCCGAACATCGACCCGACCATCGGCGGTGCGCTCGTGGGCTCCGTGGGATGGGCGTGACGCTCGTCATCCCGCTGGTCGTGGGGTTCTTGCGCGCGCGGGACTGAGCCGCCGGGTTCCCGCGCAGCGTGAACATCGTGAAAAATGACCCCGCCCGTAGCGCTGGGTAGCGCGGGGAGTGGCATCATGTGCCTGCGAACATCGACGTGCCCTGCGCGGGCGGAAGGAGGCTGCCGTGAGCGACGTGTGCCAGCTCGTGCACTGCGACCCCGAGGTGTACATGGTCGTCATCCCCGACGAGCGCTACCGCAGCGGCGCCACGAACTGCTTCATCGTGCGCGACGGTGGCGAGACGCTCGTGGCGGACGTGGGCTGCATGTCCGAGAACGGCGAACGGCTCATGCGCGCTGCCCTGCGCGAAGTGGGCGCCCGTCCTGAGGCGATGTCGTTCTTCCTGACCCACCTTCACCTGGACCATTCGGGCCTGCTGCCCGCCGTGGCGCCGGAGGACGCCCGTGTGCACGTGGGCGGCGCGGAGCTCGAAGCTGCCCGGGCCATGCGCGACCCTGCCGTGGTCGACGGGCTGCTCGCCCGCCTGGTGTCCTTTGGCGTCGATAAGGAGGAAACGTACGAGTACCTGGGCTTCAACCTGGGCATCGACGACTTCGACGAAGGCCGCTACGACGCGCGACGCGCCGACGGCGGCGACGTCGTGCGCGTGGGAGACGTCGCATTCGAGGTCGTGGACACGGCGGGCCATGCGCCGGGGCACCGCTCGCTCTTTCACCGTGAAAGCGGCCTGCTCATCGGCGGCGACCAGGTGCTTTACACCGTTTCTCCGTACGTGTCGTTCTACCCCGGCCCACGCGACCGGCTGGCGCTCTATCTGGACCGCTTGCACGTCGTGCGCGATCTGGGCGTGAACTGCCTGCTGCAGTCCCATGGCCGCCTTCGTGGCCTGGGCGGAGGCGATGCTCGCGCCGCTTTCGAAGGCCGAGTGGACTGGCTGCTCGACCACCGTGCCCGCCGCTTGCGTGAATACTGCGAGACCATCGAGCGCATGCCGGGCTTGACAGGCTTGGAGGTCGTGCTGTCCTCGCCTTCGAGCGCGAAGCTGGACGATTGGGACTCCATCTTCATGGTGCAGCGCTGGTGCGTCGTCGCGAACGGCATGGCCGTGCTCGAGCATTTGGTCGCCACCGGGCAGGTGGAGGCTGCTCCTGGGGCGGATGGCGTGACGCGGTACGTGCCCGCGCGGTAGCGCGCTCAACCGTGCGCATCTTGCCCAAAACATTTGAAATGTGACTATTTCGGCACAAGCGTGTGATATGAGATGCCAGCTTCGGATGTGTGTCAAAAAGTGACGGAATACAATAGAGTCGCATAGACGGTTGGTCGGTTGCAGGGGGCTCGCATGGCGCGCGCTGACATCACGAAACGGTACATTTCCGACGTTTTCTTGGAGCTGGTTGACGACATGCCGTACGGAGACGTGACGGTCCAGCATATCGTCGAGCGATGCGACATCAGCCGAAAGACGTTCTATTACCATTTCAGCAACCGTGCGGACCTGGCCATGTACACGTTCCGCCGCTTGTTGGCGCAGACGCTCAGGAAATATTTCTTGCCCGAAGAGCTCGTGTACGACTCTGGCGTGACCGACGATAAATTCCGCAACCTCCCTTTGTACTATGTGGGCGATTTCGACCTGGAGGGCCGCCGGTTCTTCCGGGCGTTCTCTTTGTGCATTGGCGAGCAGACGGTCTTTTTCCGCAAGCTGTTCTCCTCGGTGGACTGGGAGAGCTTCAGCAGGTACGTCTTCGCGGTCTACAAGCCTCAGCTGCGACGCGACCTTGAGATGTTGTTCGAAAGCAAGCCGAACCGTCCGGACGAGGACGTGATGTCGTATTTGGCGACGTACTTCACGAACCTTTCGGTGGTCTGGATCATCAACCGGCGCATCATGCGCAACATGGAATTCCGTGACGAGGTGACCGACATCCTGGCGTGCACCATCCATGATGCCATGCGCGGTGTGGTGGACTCGCTTTCTGCCCGCTTAGACGTGACGGACGAGTTCCCTGCGGCGATTAGTCGCGATAAAACTCCACATATTCGATGAAATGGGAAAAATATACGTCAATACAACATAATTGACGTAATTACATGCAGTATGAGATAGGTGTTTCCTTTTGCTGCAGAACAGGGCTCTTGCTCGTATCCATCAGTCTCCCTCCTGAGTATCGTGCGTGCCATCAGGCATGGGAGCCGCGAAGGCGCCGCCTGGTCGGCATTCGCTTCGGAAGAAGGAGAGAAGATGGATTTCAGCTGGACCGACGAACAACAGCTCATGGTGGAGAACATCAAGGAGTACTGCGAGAAGTACTTCACCGAAGAGCAGGTGAAGCAGTATTACGCAGACCAGAACATCCCTCACGAGGCGCTCAAGGCGTGGGTCGACCAGGGCTTCGGCCTGCTGGGCATTCCTGAGGAGTACGGCGGAATCCCTGCCGACCAGGTGACCATCGGCCTTGCCCTGGAGACCGTGCACCACTACTCCGGTTGCTGGGTGCCGTTCCTCAATAACTTCGTGACCATGTACGACACGATTCAGTTCGGCAACGAGAAGCTCATCAAGCTCGCTGTCGACAAGTACCTCGAGACTGGCGAGCCGCCGATGTCCATCGCCATCTCCGAGCCGGAGGCTGGCTCCGACAACATGAACATGTCGACCGTCACGAAGAAGCAGGCGGACGGCACGTACCTCATGAACGGCGTCAAGACGTTCCTGACCCAGGGCGACCGCTTCCCGTACATCCTGGTGCTCGCGAAGGACGAGGACCCGTCCCGCACCAACAAGAACATCTCCATGTGGCTTGTCCCGCTGGACAGCAAGGGCATCTCCATGTCCCACATGCACAAGATCGGCGAGCGCGTGCTCACCATCTGCGAAGCGTACTTCGACGACGTCGTGGTGACCGAGGACATGCGCATCGGCGAGCCGGGCGCCGCGTTCGTGAACCTGATGCACGGCCTTGAGATGGAGCGCTGCTACCTCTCCGCGCAGACGCTCGGTTGCGCCCAGGCGGCCATGGACGACGCCGCCGCCTTCGCGTCCCAGCGCAAGACGTGGGATCAGCCTATCGGCAACTACCAGCTGGTTCAGGAGCGCCTGTGCCGCATGGAGACGAAGCTCCAGACCATGCGCACGTTCCTGTACAAGACCATGTGGGAGATCGACAACGGCATCTCCGTTCGCACCAACAGCGCGCTTCTGAAGAAGTACTGCGTGCAGTCCTCCTTCGAGGTGTGCGACGACGCCATGCAGATTATGGGCGGCATCGGCTACATGGAAGACGTTCGCGTCAGCCGTCTGTGGCTTGACGCGCGCGGTAGCCGTTTCGGCGGCGGCGCGGACGACATCATGGTCCACATCGCCGGCCGTCAGCTGGTCAAGCAGTACCGCCAGGACTAATCGTCACGACAGCGCGCCTCCTGGGCCGTCGTTTCGAAGGCGGCTCAGGAGGGCGCTCCTGCCGTCGTCAACCACGACGGCCCACCACTTCCGGTCGTACCCTTCCAAAGAACAGGAGTATCGTTATGTGGCCGAAATCAGATGAACTTCCCCAGTTCGGCGTTCTGCAGGGCGTGAAGGTCCTTCATGCCACGCAGGCTCAGGCGTCCCCGTTCGCTGCCGGCTTGCTGGCGGACTACGGCGCCGACGTCATCTGGCTTGAGAGCGCTTTGACCCCCGACGTCCGTCGTTCCATGCCGTCCCGCACGGTCGAGGGCGACTCCCGCAACCAGCGCAACTTCGCGCTGAACATCCCGTCGGAAGAGGGACGCAAGATTTTCCTGTCGCTCATCGAGGACGCGGACATCTTCATCGAGTGCTCGCGCGGCGCCCAGTATGAGAAGTGGGGCCTGAGCGACGAGGTGCTGTGGGAGCACAATCCGAAGCTGGTCATCATGCACCAGAGCGGCTTCGGCAAGACGGGCGTGGACGCCTACGTCAACCGTCCTTCGTACGACTCCATCGCGCAGGCGTACTCGTCCTACATGGACAACAACCGTAACCCGGTGACGGCTCCGTACCCGGTCGGCCCGTACGCTGGCGACTTCATCACCGGCATGTACGTCGCACTCGGCTGCCTGGCGGCGCTGCATCGTGCCACGGTCTCCGGCCAGGGCGAGTCCATGGACCTCGCCCAGTTCGAGGCGTGCTTCCGCACCCAGCAGTACGAGACCGACTGGCTGACCGACCACGTGATCAAAGAGCGCGCCGGCGACCCGCCCGCGATGGCCGGCATCACGACCGCTCGCTGCAAGGACGGCCGTTACATCCAGACGAGCTTCACGGGCGCCGTCAGCACGAAGAAGGGCTGCGAGCTGCTGGGCATTCCGTACGGCACCGACCTGGTGCCCGAGGGCACGGGCCTGCTGTACATGGGCTCTGAGGCTGGCGACCTGTTCCGTGCCAAGATCGAGGAGTTCTGCGCCGAGCACGATGGAGAGGACGTCCAACGCGCGTTCTTCGAGGCCGGCCTGCCCTGCCAGCTCGTCTACACCATGGGCGACCTGGAGAACGACCCGCACGCTCAGGCCCGCGGCCTGTTCGTGAAGTGGCAGAACATGCGCGGCGAGGAGATCACGGGCTCGCGCGGCGTTCCGGTGTTCAAGCGCAACCCGACGCAGGTGTGGCGCGGCGCTCCGTGGTGGGGCTATGACAACGAGGACATCCTGCATCAGTTCGGTTACGACGACGAGCAGATCAAGAAGATGTACGAAGACAAGGTCATCGCGAAGGACGCTGAGGGTAGCCTCCAGTACCCCTGGCCTCGCTAAGCAGGCGCTCAGCGGCGGGGGCGTGCTCGCGCAGGCTCCCGCCGCTCGCTTCGTTTGAACGCTGTCGAAGAAGGAGGAGAAGATGACGGCGGACATCGAAGGCAAGACGATCGGCGGTTTATTTCGCGAGGTGGCGCAAGCTCGGGACGACGCCGTCTTCATCTCGTTCGAAGGATCCCATTTCAGCTACCGAAGCTTCCTTCAGCGCGTCGACGAGCTGGCGAAAGGCTTGATGGCGTGCGGCGTGAAGAAGGGCGACCGTGTGGCCTTGTGGGCGGGCAACCATCCTGACTGGATTGCCTGCTACCTGGCGACCGTCTCCATCGGAGGGGTGCTCGTCACCGTGAACACGCGCTTCCACGCAGACGAGCTGTGCTTCGAGCTGGACCAATGCCAGGCTTCTTTGGTCGTCATGGAGGGCAGGTTCCTGAAGCAGGGGCTGCTTGACCGCGCGCTGGACGTGATGCCCGAACTGGCGATGCAGCCGTTCGGCGAGGTCCGCAGCGAGCGGCTTCCTGCGGTGAAGGGCGTCGTCACGTTCGAACCGCATGAGCTGCCGGGCATCATCTCGCTCGACGAGATGATCGAGCGCGGACGCGCGATCGACGACGAGGCGTACGCTGCCGCGCGCGAGGCGGTCGGCCCTGATGACACGGCCATCATGATCTACACGTCCGGCACGACGGGGACTCCGAAGGGCGTCGAGCAGCAGCACGTGTGCCTATTGAACCGCATGCAGCGGTTTGCTGCATGGAACGGCATGAACGAGGACGACTCGACGTTCTTCGCGCTGCCGCTGTTCCATAGCTTCGGCGTGGTGGTCACGGTCTTGGGAGTGCTCGTCACGGGCTCGAAGCTGTGCTTGATGGAGAAGTTCAAGGCGCGCGAGGCGCTCGAGACCATCGACCGGGAGCGATGCACGGTCATCCACGGGGTTCCTAGCTCGTTTTTCATGATGTTGGAGGACCCTGAGTTCGATCGGTTCGACCTTTCGTGCGGCAGGACCGGCGTGCTGGGCGGCGCGCTCTGCCCTCCGGATTTGGCGCAGCGGATCGTCGACAACATCGCCCCGCACATTTCCGAGGCCTGGGGGCAGACGGAGACGTGCGGCATGGTGACTGGCAACGCGCCGAGCGACACGCCCGAGCAGATCGCGAACACGGTCGGCCGCGTGATCCCTGGCAGCGAGGTCTTCGTCCTCGACGTCAACACCGGCATGCCGGTGGGCGTCGGGGAGCAGGGAGAAGTGACGGTGAAGAGCCCGTACAACATGAAGGGCTACTACCGCATGGAGGAAGAGACCAAGCAGGCCTTCGATCCGCAGTACGGGCTGCGCACGGGCGATCTGGGCTATTTCCGAGAGGACGGCTGCCTGGTGATCAACGGGCGCATCAGGGACATGTTCATCGTGGGCGGCGTCAACGCGTACCCGCGGGAGATTGAGAACCACATCAGGCTTCTAGAGGGCGTGAGCGACGTGCAAGTCGTCGGCGTGCCCGACGACCGCCTGGGCGAAGTGGCGTGCGCGTACGTGATCAAGAAAGCAGGCGCGACTCTTTCCGAGCAAGACGTGATTGACCATTGCAAAGAGCTTGCGAACTACAAAATCCCGCGGCACGTCCGCTTCGTCGAGGAGTTCCCCATGACCGCCAACGGGAAGGTCAAGAAATACGTGCTTCAGCGCATGTTCGCCGACGAGGTCGGCGCCGAAGTGGCGGCGACGGTTCCGTACGCGGAAGAGCGCTGAGAGAGAGGAGCAACATGAAGATCGCAGTTGCGTTCAAGGTCGTCCATGACGACCAGGATATCAACGTCAAGGCTGACCGCGCGCTGGATTACTCGCGCGCTGGCAGGGTCGTCTCCACGTACGACCTGAACGCCATCGAGGCTGCTGCCCAGCTTGCCGCGGCGTCCGAGGGGTCGACCGTCACGGCGTTGACGGTCGGTGATGCCGGAATCGACAACTCTAAGCTGAAGAAGAACGTGCTCGCGCGCGGCGTGGACGACCTTCGCATGGTCGCGGACGACGCGTGCGCCGGTCTGGACGCTCACGCCACCGCGCTTGTCCTGGGCGATATGGTCGAAGAACTGGGCGGTTTCGACGTCATCGTGTGCGGTGACGGATCCGCTGACGACTTCGCCCAGCAGGTCGACGTCCAGCTGGCGGCACGATTGGGCGTGCCCGTGGTCACGTCCGCGACGAACGTGCAGGCCAAAGGCGGCGTCCTGGAGGTCGAGAGGACGCTTGAGGACGTTGTCGAGACCGTGGAGGTCGAATGCCCGTGCGTGGTCTCCGTCACGCCGGACATGGTGCAGCCGCGCATTCCGGGCATGAAAGACGTGCTCGCCGCCGGCAAGAAGCCCATGAACGTCACGACGGCCGCGACGGCGCACGCCGCGACGCTCGAGACCGTTTCGTGCCTGGCGCCGGAGCAGGCTGCTCGCAAGCAGGAGATCATGGACGCGGCGGAGGACGGCGCCATCGAGCGCTTCGCCCAGGCGATCAAGGCAGCGCTGTAGTCGGACGACGCACGCAGGCAGAAAGGTGGAACACACATGAAAGCACTTGTCATAGCGGAACATGCCGACGCGGCGCGCGAACTGTGCGCTGGCGCCCGCACGATGGCGGACGAAGTGGTCGCGATCTCGTTCGGCGACACGGTCGAGCCTGGAGTCTCCGACCGCATCGCGCGCATCTCCGTCCCGGAAGGGGCCGTCCTTGACGACGCGGCAGACACGGTGGTCGGAGTGTTCGACGCCGAGAAGCCCGGCGTGGTCCTTGCGGAGCCCACGAGGCACGTCAAGACCATCGTCGGGAAGCTCGCCTACCACGCGGGCACCGCTGTCATCACGGACGCGATCTCGTTCGAGGGCGCCACGGCGACGTCCCTCTACTTCGGCGGCATTGCCCAGCGCGCGCAGAAGCCGGGCGATGTGGCCGTGTACACCGTGGGGTCTGGCGTGTTCGACCCTGCCGGGGCGCAGGGCGAGGGCGCGGTCGAGGACGTCGCATGGGTCGCTCCCGTGCGCGGCACGAAGCTCGTGTCCTCTCAGCCAATCGAGAAATCGGGCGTTGACCTGACGAAGGCGGACGTCGTCATGGCGGCGGGCCGTGGCTTCACGGAAGAAAGCCAGCTCGACGTTGCGCGCGATATCTGCGAGAAGATCGGCGGCGGTCTGGGGTGCACCCGTCCGCTCACCGAGGGCCTCGACTGGTTCCCGCGCGAGGCGTACATCGGCGTGTCCGGCCTCATGCTCTCGCCGAAGGTGTACGTCGGCATCGGCACGTCGGGTCAGATGCAGCACATGGTGGGCGTCAACCGAGCCGAGACGGTGTTCGCCATCAACAAGGACAAGAACGCTCCCATCTTCAAGCAGTGCGATTACGGCCTGGTCGGCGACATCAAGGACGTCCTCCCGGCTTTGGCGGCAGCACTGTAGCGAATGCCAGCCGCCGACGGCAGAGCGTGAGCGCTTTGTTGCCGGTGGCAGTAGGGCGCACCTGCGCCCGTCCTCCGTCGATGAGGACGGGCATCCAGGGCGCGCAATGCGCGCAGCTCGGCCCCGGTGTCTCCTTTCTGGGGCCGAGCTGCGCTGCGAAGGCGAACAATCCATGATGAGAAAGGACACGCGATGAGCGAAGCCGATTTCGACGTCATCGTCGTGGGATCGGGGTGCGCCGGCGGCGTCGCCGCCTACGTGGCGGCCTCCGCCGGCAAGAGCGTCCTCGTGGTCGAGCGCGGCAACTACGCCGGCGCGAAGAACATGACGGGCGGCCGCATCTACTCCCACAGCCTGAAGGAGGTGTTCCCGGACTTCGAGTCCGAGGCGCCGCTCGAGCGCAAGATCACCCACGAGCGCATCGCGCTCATGGACCCCGGGAGCCAGCTGGCCGTCGACTTCACCAGCGCCGAGCTCGCCGAGGAGGGCAAGGACTCCTACTCGATCCTGCGCGGGCCCTTCGACCAGTGGCTCGCCTCGAAGGCCGAGGAGGCCGGCGCCGAGTACATCTGCGGCATCGCCGTGGAGGAGCTCGTGAAGGACGCCGGGGGCCGCGTCGTCGGCGTGCGCGCCGGCGAGGACGAGAT
>DVLD01000123.1 GCA_018715725.1 Candidatus Aveggerthella excrementigallinarum | reverse complement strand
TGCACGGTACCTTTGCTCAAAACGCCCGGCCGCGAAAGCTCGCAACCGGGCGCCGCTCAAACTGGGTTATTGTAGCACGCTGCCGCTGCGCTTGCGCGCGGAGCCCACAGCTTGCTTACTCACCGAACTTCTTGCCGCCGAACTGGCCGAAGAAGCGCTCCATCATGTCGGAGTCAACAAGGCGTTCCTCGTGCGTGCTCATGTCGCGCACCTTCACTTTGCCCTCTGCCAGCTCGTCGGGGCCCAGGATGGCCACGCGGCGAGCGCCAAGCTTGTCGGCCAATTTGAACTGGCCCTTCAAGCTGCGGCTTTGGTGGTCAAGCTCGGCCGAAGAGCCGGCATCGCGCACGATTTGCGCCAGCTCGAACGCTTTCGGGCGCACATCGTCGGTCGCGCACGCGATGAACACGTCCACGCCGCGCGGCGCGGACATCTCGACGCCTGCCGCTTCCAGCGCCAGCACGCAACGTTCGTACCCGAGCGCGAAGCCCAAGCCCGGCGTGTTGCGGCCGCCCACCTCTTGGGCGAGCTTGTCGTAGCGCCCGCCGCCGCCGATGGCGTTCTGCGACCCCATGCCGTCCACCACCTGCACCTCGAACACGGTGCGGGTGTAGTAGTCCAGGCCGCGCACAAGCTTCGGATCCTCGACGTAGGTCACGCCGGCGGCGTCGAGCAGCTCCTTCACGGCAGCGTAGTGCTCGCGGCATTCCGGGCACAGGTGGTCGGTGATCTTCGGCGCGCTCGCCATGACGGCGGCGCAATCCGGGTTCTTGCAATCGAACGCGCGCAGCGGGTTCACCTCGGCGCGATGGTTGCACTCCTCGCACAGCTCGCCAGCGTGCGCATGGATGAAATCGCGCACCTGCTCGCGATAGGCCGGGCGGCATTTCTCGCAACCCATGGAGTTCAGCAGCAAGCGCATGTTCGCGCGCGGAATGCCGATGCGCTCGTAGAAGCGCATGAGCATGATGATGGCCTCGGCGTCCACCGTGGGAGCCTCGGCGCCCAGGCACTCGATGCCCACCTGGTGGAACTGACGCAGGCGGCCCTTCTGCGGGCGCTCGGCACGGAACATGGGGCCGGCGTACATGAGCTTCGCCGGCGCACCGCCCTGCGGCACCAAGTCGTGCTGGACCACGGCGCGCACCACGCCCGCCGTACCCTCGGGACGCAGCGACAGGCGACTTTTACCCTTGAGCTTCTCGCCGTTGAGCAGCTTGCCCAAGTTGCCACCCGAGATGGCGGTGAACATCTCCTTGGAGACGACGTCGGTCGCCTCGCCGATGCCGCGGACGAACAGCTCCGTCTGCTCGAAGACCGGGGTCTCGATGGGGCTGTAGCCGTAGCGAGAGAAGATGTCGAACGCCGTGCGGCGGAAATGGTCCCAGTGCCGCGCGCCGTCCGGCAGCAGGTCGACGGTTCCTTCAGGTGCTTGAATGGCCATGTGCGCTCTTTCTTCGAAAGGCCCCGCACTTTGGTGCGGGGCCGAACATGCAGGTGACTGCTTATCTTAGCGTTCCTTGCGCTGGTGCGCTATGCGCGCGTAGAAATCGACCGGACGCCACCGATGTCCGAACCCGCGGACGTAAACCACGCCATCGCGTGCCTGCCATTCAATGCGGCAGTCGGCCTGCTGACCTTGCGCGATGCGGTGTTGATAGCGATACGGCATCCACTCTGCTCGATCTCGTCCAAGGCGAGCGCTCGACACCCTCCCCGTTGCGAGGTACTGCAATGCGCGCTCCGTAGCGAGTACGGCGGCAAGGAAGCCATGCTCGTCGGGAAACGACACCGATAGCAAGAACGCGTCTTCCGCGAGGGCGTCCGGGTCCATAAGCACACCCGGGACGGACGCCAGTCGATCGATGGCCTGGGCAATAAGGTCAACGCTAATCGCCATGCGCCGCGGCCTTCATCTTATCAAGACGCGCATGCAGACTTGCCTTGGCGGCGGACGCCAAATCTTCGCCCTCGCGCCAATCCTGGCAGCCTTCACGCGCAGCGAGCATGCCTTGAATCTGACGCTCTTCTCGCTCGTCCAAGAGCTCGTCAATGAGCGAGATGATGCCGTGCAGGTACTCGTCCGTCACCAACCATGCGGACGTCTCGCTACGGTCGACAACCTCGATGATGCCGCATTCGGGCAGCTCTTCGCGCCATTCTTTTCCACGCGCGAGCTCGGTGTACGTGACGCGCGGAGTCTTGCGCGACTTCGCCTTCAGGTCTTCGAAATGTTTCAGCTCTTGGGGTGACATGGAGCACCTCCTTGGCAATTAAGAATATGCTTTATTATGCTCTTTGCACATATTATATCACATTAATATGTGATTAAATCGTGCGTAATCATGCGAAACACATTTCTTGAAGCTGCTGCTATACCCACAGGTCGGACGACGTAGGTTTGCACGATCAACTTCGGCCCTTTAATGCACGCCAAGCCGACGATGCCGGCAAGCCTTCGCATAACCGAATTGCCTTTCGACGCCAGGTTACCAATCGCCTTCGTTCCCGCGCTCATAATCCCCACCTTTCATTGTGATGAACAGCCTTGGAGCCTGCGTTTTCCGCGCCCCGTTGATGGGCTCATCATAGAAAGGAAGGAATCTCTGAAATAGAGATTTTGAAAGGGTAATCTTCCTATCCGGACGTGCGGCGACTATGCCGTTATCGCTTCGTACACCGCCGCGGACACGTCACCAATAAGCGTCGTCGCCTCGTCGTTAGGGACGCCTTCGGTCATCACCACAATCACGTACGGCTCATCGGCGTAGACAATGCCACCGTCATGCTCGACGTTCGTGAGCGTGCCGGTCTTGTGCGCCACGTCGACGCCTTCGGGAACGCCGTCGAGCAGGCCATCCACATCAGACTGGGCAAGCAAGTACCCTTTCGCCATATCGCTGTATTGCTGATTGGTCAGGCGGCCTTCGGCGACAAGCCTCAGCACGGTCGCCACGTCCTCTGCGGACGTGTAGTTCTCTTGCCCTGCGGCCATGGCGTCTTCGTCCATCATCTTGCGCTCGAGGACCGTCTGGTCAAGGCCGATCTTGTCCGCCTCGGTGTTGACGGCATCCATGCCAAGACGGTCGATGAGCAGGTTGGTCGCGGTGTTGTCGCTGTCGGAGATCATGTATCCCGCCAGCTCCTCGAGCGTGAACGCGGACCCCGCCCCCATCGACTGGATGGACCCCGTTCCGCCCACCATGTCGGTGCTTGTCGTCGTGACGGTCTCGTCCAGAGAAAGCGTCCCGCTGTCCGCGGCGTCGAACAGCGTGGCAAGGATGGCCAGCTTGATCATGCTCGCGGACGTTCGCGGCACTTCGGCGTCGACGGCGCACTCCAGGTCGCTTCCGTTCACGCCAGACACGACGACCGAAACGCTCCCTTTGTACGGCGCGATCACGCTCTCGATAGCCTGCTGAATCTCCTGCGATTTTTGAGAGTCGTCATGAGGGGTGGTATCGCCCGAACCGCTCGCCCATGCGTCAAGCGCCTCTTGGTATGGACGCTCATCGTAGATGACCACCTCGCTTGTTTGGGAAGATTCGGCCCCCGATGGCTCCTGCGCCTGCTGGCCGCCGCACCCGAAAAGCCCCACGCAGAGCGCCCCTGCCACGAGAACGCTCCCGAACGGTCTCGCCGCCATACCCACGTTGCCCACTACAGCCCCCTGTCACATCGGCCTGCATGCTATTCTTGAGCCAAAGTGCACGACGCTTGTGCACGAAGCCACTATAGCAACGAATCGCCTGACGGGAGAACACCATGAAGCCACGCTACTGCACCCGATGCGGCAAGCCCCTTGCGCCAGACGCCGATTTCTGCGAAAACTGCGGCGCCCGCGTCCAGGACATCCCTCCCGCCCCAAGCGGCCAGCAAGTCTACCGAGCGCCCGGCGCCATGGCGCTTGACGATTCCGCTGCGCAGGATGCACCGCACGCGAAGAAACCGCTCACAATTGCTATCGTCGCCGTTGCCGCAGCCCTCGTGGTGGTGATCGCGCTCATCTTCGTGCTCCTCGTGCTGCCGTCGCACGGGTCAAACCACGCCGCCGAGCAAGCCGCCTCCGTTGGCGAGCAGCCTGCCACGTCGCAGGAGGCGGCAAGCAGCTCGACGTCGGCTGGGGCGACGGGGTCCACGGAAGCGAGCGCGGCGCAGGAGCAGGAAATCTACGCGGCGCTCTCGTCCTCCTACGACCAGCTTGCCGGGTTCGACGACGAAATTCGCTCGTGCGCAACAACGTTCAACAACACGTACCTCTCTACGGACCTCTCCACTCGCCAAGCGAACGCGAGCGCCGCTCAGGACTTGCTCGACCGCATCTCCGGTGCCGGCGCCACCGTGGACAGCATCAACGTGCCAGCAGCGTCCGCGTACGCCGCCACGAAGGCCGAAATCGCCACGTGCTACGATGACCTGGAGAATCGCATCTCCGTCATCGTCCAATCATGGAACATCGACCTTGCCTACGCCAACCCCCGCGGCCATGAGAATGAAATCCTTGCCCCCATCGAGCAGGACAACGTCGGCACCGTCAACAAGTATCTGACCGACTACCAGCAGCGGTACCCGAACGCGAAACCGCAGCCGCCGCAATAGCGCACCGCGCACAAAGCGACCTTATCGCACAAAAGGGGCTGCCCGTTTGAACGGGCAGCCCCTTTCCTTTAATCAAGGCACGCGTGCCATCTTGCAACGTCGCGTTCGCCATGGCACGCACCCTGGACAATAAGCGCGCTCAATGCCCAGGGTCACGCCACGCGGTTTACGGACGCGCGCAACCGCATTTCGGGCAGAACTTCGCGGTGTTGCCGGTCCTGCCGCACAGCGGGCAAGTCCATGCGCCGGAGTCCGCATCGGGCTGCGGCGGCATCACGACGGTCGCATCGGCGGACGCCCGAGCAGGCTGGCTGTCCGAGGTGGAGGCGGTAGGCGCCTGCTGGGCAGGCTGCGCCTCCGCGGCAGGGGCAGCAGGCGCTTGCTGAACAGGCTGCTGCGGTGCCGACGAAACGGGCGTCGCCGGCGGCACCGGTGCAGCCGCGGACGAAGGTGCGACCGGCTGCTTCGGGATGCGCGCGGCGATGGACTCGAAAACGGACGGACCCGCCGGACGCGGTGCGGCGTCGGGAATGTCGCCCACGATAGTCTTGCGCATAGCGTGCACGTCTGAAGACATGCGCACGAACGCCATCGTCATCTCGAACGAGAGACGGCACAGCAGCTGCAGGACGAAAAACGCGATGATGCCAACGAACAGCGAGATGAAGAACGTCCCAACGTTGCCGACGAACGCCGTGGTCAACACCATCCACAAGCAGCCCAGCGTGATGCCGATGACGCTCATGATGTAAACGACCTTCATGATCGTCTCAACGAACAGGTGGTCGAAATTGAACAGACGCCCGAGCTTCGACGAGCGGTCGCCGTTCTTTCCGAGATATTTCACGCACGCCACGATCGTGAGCACCAGCCCGGCAATCAGAACGATCACCAGCAGCACCATCCCTCCAATGGCAGCGCCCGCGTAACTCGAATACCCGTATCCCATAGCTTCCATCCTCCTTTTCCCCTTTATTCAGAGCGCCCGCGCACCCGAATACACTTTTTCTCCATATCGTCACTATAATACACTGCGGAACACAATCAGACCCTACGTGTAAGGAGCCTTATGAGGCGTATCGCCAGCACCCTTTCGACCCCCCGTCGCGTCCTCGCGCTCGTTTGCGCAGCGATGGCGCTCGCATCCGCATGTCTCTTGACCGCCTGCGGTGCTTCAAGCACGCCCGTCGAGACGGCAAGCGAATCGGAGCCCCCGCAGGTTTCCGACACGCCCCTACCCTCCTCGTCCTCTCCCACGGACGCGGCGAGCTCCGCAACCAGCGAGGCGGACGCCATCGTCGCTGACATGACGCTGGAAGAGAAGGTCGCTCAGATGTTCATCGTCAAGCCCGAGGACATCACCGGCGTGGACACCGTCGTGCAGGCGGGCGAGCAAACGCGCGCCGCGCTTGAGCGCTACCCGGTCGGCGGCATCATCTACTTCGGCACCAACCTGGAGAACGCAGACCAGACGCGCGCCATGCTGACCGCCACCCAAGAGTTCTCCCACGAGGTCACCGGACTGCCGGCCTTCCTGTGCGTTGACGAGGAAGGCGGCACGGTCTCGCGCATTGGCGGCACCGAGGGTTTCGGCGTCGAGAACGTCGGCGACATGAGCGCGGTCGGCGCATCGGGCGACACCACCTACGCGAAGGAAGTCGCCGCGAACATCGGCACGTACCTCACCGAGCTCGGCTTCAACGTCGACTTCGCCCCCGACGCCGACGTTGCCAACAACCCCAACAGCGACACCATGACGCTGCGCTCGTTCGGCACGGTGGGCTCCGAGGTCGCCCCGTTCGTGAAAGCCCAGATCGAAGGCTTCACGGAGGCTGGCATTCTCTCGTGCGCCAAACATTTCCCGGGCATCGGCGGTGCCGAGGGCGACAGCCACGAGGTGTCCATCTACTCGCACAAGACCATCGACGAGATGGCGCAGGATGAGCTCCTTCCCTTCGAGGCCGCCATTGAAGAGGACGTTCCCTTCGTCATGGTGGGCCACCTGTCCACCCCGGAGGCCACCGGCGACGACACGCCCGCTTCGGTCAACCCCGCTATCGTCACGGGCGTGCTGCGCGACCGGCTGGGCTACGACGGCATCGTCGTCACGGACTCCATGGGCATGGGCGCCGTCAACGAACGCTACGAGGCGGGAGAAGCTGCCGTTCTCGCCATCGAGGCGGGCGTCGACATCGTGCTCACGCCCGCCGACTTCCCGACCGCGTATCAGAGCGTGCTGGATGCCGTGGCCAGCGGCCGCATCAGCGAAGACCGCATCAACGAGTCCGTCATGCGCATTGTTGAAGCTAAGGCGCGCCTGGCATAACCACGAACCCCAGGCCCCCCATCTTTTCACACAAGGAGGAACACCATGTTCTGCACGGAATGCGGCAAGAAAATCGACGACGACTCCGTCTTCTGCGTCCACTGCGGCGCTGCGGTCAACCACGACCCGAAAGACGCCAAAGAGCAGGCGGGATCGTCGACAGGCGCGACGCCGAGCAATGCCGCGGCACCTGACGCCCATGACGTCGGCGGCGCGCTGCCCGATTCCGCGCTCATGCCCCAAACGCCCGACCCGCGCACGCTCCGCCCCGATGCGACCGCCGCGATGCCGGCGAGCCAACCGGCAAGCCAGGTGACCATGTCCGCCCCTGGCGTCGACCAGGCGGCTCCCGGCGGCAAGAACCCGTACAAGATTGTCGCAATCGTGGCGGGCATCGTCGTGGTGGTGCTGCTCATCGTGTGCGGCGTGATCTTCGCGCTGAACGCCGGCGCCTTCGGCGGCGGGCAGCCCGCAGAGACCTCGACCGCGCAGCAACCGTCCACGACGGCGTCCTCCAGCTCGAGCAGCTCCACCGCATCCGCCAGCACGGTGCAAGAGGTTGCCATCCCCAACGTAGTGGGGCTGAGCCAGTCCGACGCCCTCGACATGCTCTCGCGCGAAGGCTTCGCCACCTCCAGCATCACCGAGGAGCACAGTGTCAGCACACCGGAAGGCTTCGTCATTTCGCAGTCCCCGAACGGCGGGCAAATGGGCGACCCGGGCACCGTGCGCGTGTCGCTCGTGGTCTCGTCCGGCCCGCAAGAGACCGTCACCGAGACGGAGTACACTGTGGTGTCCCAGGCTATGACCTGGAGCGAGGCGAACGCGTACTGCGCCAGCCAGGGCGGAACGCTCGCGTGCATCACGAGCCAAGCCGAGTACGACAAGGTGCTTGCCGTGGCCGAACAGAGCGGCCTGCACGTGCTGTGGCTGGGCGGCCAGCGCAGCGGCTCTTCGTTCAGCTGGGTCTCCGGTGAGCCGTTCTCGTACAGCAGCTGGGCACCCGGCGAGCCCAATAACGACGGCGGCTCCGAAAACTACCTGGCGCTTTACAACGTGAATGGTGTCTGGGGCTGGTACGACGCCCCAAATGACCTGAGCGCCACCTACCCTGCCCACACCATGGGCTTCGTCATGGAGCGCGAGGTCCAGCGCACGCGGTAGCACGGAACGAAGCATGCATGGCAGAGGGGCTTCGGCGTTGCGCCGAAGCCCCTCTTTTTCATTCGTGCGACGTCTCTTGCGCGGCGGCATCGCGCGCATTACCCTCCCCAGCAAAGGACTACAAGAGGTCAATCGCAGCCGATGTGTCCTCCTGCTTACAGCCGCTTCAGGAAATCGGCGGCGTTGCCAAAGCTGTCGCCCAGAGAGCTGGGCACCACGATCATGCCGCCGTGCTCCCGGACGCTGTCGTTCACCGCGTGCATGGCGCGCAGCTGCATGGCGTGCTCGTTCGCGTCGTACTCGTTGGCCGCCTCGACGAGCATCGCGGAGATATCCCGCTCGACCTCCGCCAGGATCACGCGAGCGTCGCGCTCTCGCTGCGCCTGCGCGGCCTTCGACATGGCGTCCTGCAGCTCCTCGGGAATGATGATGTTTCGAATCTTCACCGTGGCGACCGAGACGCCCCACTGCTCGGTGATCGTGGCGATCTGGTCGCGAATCTCGGCGTCGATCTGGGCACGACGCGTGGCCATCTCCTCGATCTCCATACTGCCGATCACATCGCGCATGCATGCCTGTGCCGTTCGAGAGACCGAGCTCTCATAGTTCTCGACTTCGGTGCACGCCTGACGGGGGTCCCACACCGTCCAGAAAAAGACCGCGTCAACGTCCACTGGAACAAGGTCTGCCGTCAGGATGCGCTCCCCGGAAAAGTACGTGCACCGCATGCGCTGGTCGACAACGGATGTCGTGAACTCGACGATCGGAATCGTGAAGTACACGCCTGGCCCTGCTACGCGATTGAACTTGCCCAGCCGCATCACGACCGCACGCTCCCACTGCATCGTGACGCGAACGCACATGGCGAACACGGCGCCGACGACCAACCCTGCGATGACAGCCCACGGTCCGGGGAATAGCAGCCACCCCAGAGCGAGGCCGACCACGCAGCCCAGCAGGAACACGACCGCGGAAAAGAGCACGGCGCCGTTTCGGGACGTCGTGCGCTTCGGCTCCGCCTTGTCCTTGCTTTTTCGTTGCGCGAACGCGATTCCTTCGTCGAATGCGTCCGTCTTGCCTTGCGGGTCGTCAGGAACCCCGACTCCCGGCTTTTCGTCAAACATCAGACTCCCCTTCCCCATAGATTCCTGACCAGGCGCATCGTCTCGTCCTCCGTCATGCCGACCTCACGCGCCTTCTCTACCAGCTCCGTCGCCAGCGCCTCCACCGCAGCGTCGGGATAGTCCGCCCGCTCGTCTTTGCGATACGTGGAGAACGTCCCACTCCCCTGCTTCGTTCGAATCAGGCCATCGCGCTCAAGATCGCGGTATACCTTGCTCACCGTGTTGTACGCAACGCCGAGCCCGCTTGAGAGCTCTCGAACGGTCGGCAGCTTCTCCCCATAGGCATACGCCCCCGTCGTGATGAGGTACGTCAGTCGTTTTTTCAGCTGCGCCCAGAGAGGCATGCTGCTGGTGTCGTCGAGTTTGAAATCTTGCACAGGAGGGCCTTGTCGATCAAAATTGCTTCACTATCGCATATCATTATATAAGCCCAAGTCATTGCGCATTGAATCGACAGAAGGTAAACGATGTTGTGGGGATTGCCGATTGCGGCGTACCTGTTTTTCGGCGGCCTGAGCGGTGGTCTGTTCGCCATGTCCGCACTGCTGCAGCTTGCGTACGGAAGCCAGTTCATGCGGTCCGTCCGCACGGGAGCCGCCGTGTCCGTCCTGTCCCTTGCCGCCGGCACCGCCTGCCTGCTCTTCGAAGTCGGCGTGCCGTGGAAGGCCATCAACCTTATCGAAAGCTTCCAGAACGTTGCTACGTCGTGGATGGCGCGAGGGGCATGGATTCTCGTCGTGTGCGGAATCATCTTCAGCGCGTTCTTGCTCGTCGCCCTTGTGCCATGGCCGCGCGTCGGCGGCGGCCGCTTCGCGCGCCGGCGGATGGCACGCACGTTGAACGTGCTTGGCATTCTTGGCATTATCGCTTCCGTCCTGCTCATGCTGTACACGGGCTTCCTCCTGAACGATGGGAACGGGACGAGCGCATGGAGCACGCCGCTCGTTCCCTTGCTGTTCCTTGCCTCGTCCGTTGACTGCGGCATCGCCCTCCTTGTCGTCATCGTGCGCGTCAAGGACCGTCCAGGGGCGCACGCCACACGCTTGTCAGAGGTCATGCCTCGCGCGTTGTTCGCCTCCCTCACTGTCGAAGGAACGCTCCTCGCGATGTTCGTCGCGCAGAGCGTCACCACCGTGCCTTCCGCAGTCTGGCGTTCTCCGGAAACGCCCGTCGAGGCAATTATGCTTGCCGCTCTGTGCGTCACCGTCGCGAGCCTTTTTGCCGCGCTTGTCCTGTGCGCAACGCGTCTTGCCGCCTCGCGACGCTTCGCGCCGTCGCCCGTAGCGGAAGCATGCTCACTCCTTGGCGGGCTCGCATTGCGCGTCTTCGTCCTCTTCTTTGGTTTGAGCTGCGCTTTTGCGGCAAGCATGCTCTAGCGGCCCTCATCTCCCACTCTTCATCGACCATCCCCTTTCCACCGCGCTCGATTCGAAGCCCCGTATGCGGGCGGCAGCCTCGAGAATCCCTTCGTTCCTTGAATATTACATCAATGAAGCATATAATTGCTTCATTGAGTGTTTTCTCAATGAATGGGGAGAATGCGGGCGCGCACGCCCGCGCAACAAAAGGACGAGGAGCAGAGGGAGGACAAGGACATGACAAGCACTATCAACCGAAGGTCGTTCTTGAAGTGGGCCGCTGCCGCAGGAGGAACTGCAGCATTGAGCAGCTCGCTTCTGTGCACGACCGCATGCTCCGCCGACGCGGCGGCAGAGGGGGCATCCGACATCACCGCGAACGTCACTGACGCCATCAGCGACGGGAACCCCTACGGCGCAGATAAGATCGTTCCGGTGATCTGCACCTGCGGCGACGTGTGCGGCATGGTCCACACCGCGAACGCGTACGTGAAAGACGGCGCCATCGTCTACTACGAGGGCAACTCGGACGGCAACAACGCCGGCCACCTGTGCCCGCGCGGCATGGCGGGCCTGGAGATCATCAACAGCCCCAACCGCATCAAATACCCCATGCGCCGCACCAACGAGAAGGGCGTCCAGGGCGAGTTCGAGCGCATCAGCTGGGACGAGGCAATCGAGACGGTCACCGACGCCATCGTGACCGCGATCAACGAGAGCGGCCCGCGTACGGTCGCCTTCGGCACCGCCTCGGCGCATCCGGGCAACCAGATGCTCGAAGTGGGCGGCGCCGTCATGCGCAAGCTGTTCAACTTCGACACCGGCAGCGGCCCGGGCGGCTGCTGGAATGACCTGAAGATCGGCCCGGTGGCAACGCTCGGTGATATGTACCACGCCCTTGAGCACGACCCCTTCCATTCGAAGCTCATCATCTTCTGGGGCGACAACAGCGCTATGGCGAAGCCGCAGGAATGGGGCGCCAGCTGGGGCGAGGCGAAATTCGAGCACGGCGCGAAAATCGTGAGCATCGAGTCGCGCATTTCTGAGACCTCCGAGAAGGCCGACATTTACCTGCCCGTGCGCCCCGGCACGGACTCGTACCTTGCCATGGCCATGGCGAACGTCATCATCACCGAAGGCCTGCAGGACCAGGAGTTCATCGACAAGTACACCGTCGGCTACGAAGAGTTCAAGGAAGTCGCCCTGCGCTACACCCCCGAGCTCGTCGAGCAGATCACCTGGACGCCCGCCGACAAGATCCGCGAAGTGGCGCGCCTGTACGCGACCACGAAGCCCGCGATGATCGAGATCGGCCGTGGCGGCAACCAGACCGGCGGCAAGAACAGCGACGCTGGCTGGATGATGGGCCGCGCCGTCACCTGCCTGATCCCCCTGTGCGGCCAAGTGGGCGTGCGAGGCTCCGGCCTGAGCCTCGAGACGTCGGTCGGCGCGTTCAACGGCAACATCTTCCACTGGAACATGGGCAAGACCTACTCCGCTCCGACCAACCGCGTGAAGCCGCTCTTCGAGACCGACCAGAAGGCTGCGTCGGGCGTCTGGGGCACCTCCAAGGTGCTCTACGAACGCGACCCGTACGGCTACCGCGTCTTCGTCACGAACGGCAACGTCGCCGGATCCACGGGCGACTACGCGAAGGCCGAGGCGGCGTTCAAGCAGATGGACCTCGTCGTCATGCACAACCGCATCATCAACTGGACGGGATCCGCATTCGCCGACATCCTGCTTCCCGCGTGCTCGTGGGCGGAAGAGTACGTCTGGCGTCCTGACTGGGAGTACTCCGGCGTTTCGGCGCCTGCGATTGACCCCATGTTCGAGTGCCGCAACGACCTGGACATCTTCCGCACCATCGCCATCACGCTCGCGAACAAGCTCAACCTGGGCCTGTCCGACGAAGAGGTATGGCCGTGGGCGACCGACAAGGACTTCATGGCGCAGATCCTGTGCAATGACGACATCAAGGCGGAATTCCAGAAGCGCGTTGACGAAGGCAAGGAGAAGTTCGCCCCGTTCGCTGAAGGCGACATCGATTTCATCGCGTCCCAGGCCTTTGGCGTGCCGAACCCGTACTACGCCGGCCAGGAAGAGTTCCTTCCGTACCAGGCCAAGTACTACACGAACAACGGCGCGCCCGCCGACGACCCCGAGGCGCTCTGGTTCCCAACGGACGGCGGAAACGGCAAGGCGCTGTTCAAGGCGGACTTCCTGACGACCGCATCGAACGGAGTCCTCCCTGCCCTCCCCATCCCGTGCGAGCCGCAGGACAGCTATTACGCCGAGGGCAATCCTATCGAGTCCGGCAACTGGGAGCTCTCCGACACGGTGAAGAACGGCTACGATTTCGTCGCCGTGGGCAAAGCGCACCAGCACTGGCAGTTCCTCTCGTTCAATCAGGACATGGACGGCGGCCCCGGCTCCCGTCTGCTGCGCGAAGCGTTCGAGACGGCATCGACGCCATCCTGCCTGCTCAATCCCGCCGATGCCGAGCGTTTAGGCGTCGAGGACGGCGACACGGTCACCATCGAGAGCCTCTACGGCAAAATCGAGGGCGTCAACGTCATCCTGTCGCAGACAGTCATGCCGAAGACGGTCGTTCCTCCTGCGCACTGGGCGCCCGCCCAAACGAAGCTCTATCCGTATTCCCTCTCGCTCGAGCGCCTCGACCCGAGCGTCCGCGGCGCCGTGCTCCCGCCCGTCGTAGGCCCGTTCTCCGACGGCGGCACGAAGCGCACGTCGGGCGGCGCACAAAACTGCCAGAGCGGCGTGCTGTGCAAGGTCTACAAGGCGTAAGGAGGTTCTGAATCATGACTCAGTGGGGATTTTTGGTCGACGAAAGAAAATGCACCGGGTGCAAGGCCTGCGAGGTCGCGTGCAAGCAGCGCAACAAGCTTGAACCGGGCGGCCCTCGCCTGCGCCGCGTCCAAGTCACCGAGTCTGGCGAATTTCCTGACACCAAGGTCGTTCGCTTCTCGATGAGCTGCATGCACTGCGCCGACCCGGCATGCATGAAGGTATGCCCGGCGAACGCCATCACCAAGGACGAGGACGGCGCGGTGATCGCCCATCGCGACAAGTGCATCGGCTGCCATTACTGCTTCTTCGCGTGCCCGTTCGGCGTCCCGCAGTACCGCGAGGACGACGGCACGATGATCAAGTGCGACCTGTGCGCGGACCGTCGCGCGATGGGCCTCGACCCCGCCTGCGTGCACACCTGCTTCTACGGAGCGCTCAAGGCGGGCCCGCTCAACGAGCTCTCGGAGATGTCCCAGGGAACCGCCCAGCCGTTCACTTCCGACACGCAACCATCGGTGGTGACCATCGGCCATGAAGACTAGCGCGCAACTCCCGTTCGAAGAGGTCGAGGAGCTTTCCCTCCACGCCCTGACGCTTGCCGCGGCGTGCCAGATGGCAGCGCCTCTGTTCCGGCAGCCGCTTGACCCCGAGTCGGCACGCCGCATCGCCGAGACGAGCGTGGACGACGAGGACGATCTCGTTCTCGACCAGCCCGAATGCCGTGAGGGCATGCACGCCATGAAGTCGTTCTGCCTGTCCCTCGACGAGACGAACGAGCTGCAAGCGAGCAACGACTTCCACGACCTTTTCGTCGGACCTCACAAGCTGAAGGCCGCACCCTGGTCTTCGATTTACCTGGATGCAGGAAACATCCTCTTCGGGCCAACGGCGTTGCGCGTGCGCAAGGCGTTTGCCGCGCAGGGCTTCGCCATACCCGAAGGGACCGCCGAGCCGGCGGACCATGTGGCATACGAGCTGCAGTTCCTTGCGGACATGCAGAAGCGAGCGTTCATGGACTCCGACGACGCCACCGTCGAAGAACGGCTCGGCAGTGCAGACGCTGCCGCCGCATTTTTCGCGGAATTCGTCTCACCGTGGATCGGCACGTTTTGCGATCGACTGGAACAAGAGGCGCAGACCGAGTTTTATCGCGGCCTCGCCCGATTTGCACGCGGCTTGACCGCGCTCGAGGGTTCCTTCTTCGCGCGCATGGCCGATGCAAACGCGATGCAAGGATAGGAGGTGTCATATGTTGCAGTCAGAATGGGGGGCCACGGTTGTGCTCGACCTGTTCTTGAGCGGTTTTGGCGGATGCCTGTTCGCGGCTTCGGCGCTCCTGGTGCTGGTCGCGGGTGACAAGCACCAGCAATCCGCCAGGATAGCTTCGTGGGTCTCGTTCGCATCCGTGCTCGCTGGCGTCCTGTGCCTGCTCGCCGACGTCGGGCAGCCCTTGCGCGCCATGGTCATGCCGCTTTCGTTCTCCAACTTCGAATCATGGATGCCACGAGGCGCCTGGTCGCTTGCGATCGCCCTGATCGTTTTCTTGCTCTTCGCGCTCTCGTTCGAGAGCAAGGTCACCAATCATATCGGCACTGATGCGGCAAAACGCGCTCGTATGCTGCGCAGCGCGCGAATCGGCCTTGGGGTCGTCGGCATTATCGCAGGCTTGTTCGTGACCCTGTACACGGGCTTCCTGCTGAAGGACAGCGTCAACATCCCCTTCTGGGATACGCTTTTCCTCCCCGCAACGTTCGTCTGCTCGTCGCTCGCCGCAGGATGCGGAACGCTGTTGCTTATCGTCGCCCTCATGAAGGAAGGCGAGAAGAACGTCGTTCGCGTGCTCGCCGGAGCCTCAATCGTGCTCCCGCTCGTGTGCGGAGGGCTGATCGCTGCGTACCTCTCGAGCATGAGCACCGGATCAGGCGCCGAGAGCGCTGCATGGGTGATGGAAAGCCCGGCGTTCATCGTGGGCGCGATTGGCGCGGCGGCGTTGCTCGCAGGCGGCGTCATTGCCTTGGTCTTCTCCGAGCGAAGCAGGAGCATTGTCGCCCCCGCCGCGGTCGCCTGCATCGCCGTCATCGCGCTTGGCCTGGCGATCCGATTCTGCGTGGTCGGCGCAGGAAGCCACGAAGCGCTCATGAGCATCGACGCATTCCAGGCCGTCGACGGAATCACGTACCTGTTCCGATAGCGACATCCCCTCTCC
>DVLD01000122.1 GCA_018715725.1 Candidatus Aveggerthella excrementigallinarum | reverse complement strand
CGCGCGCGTGTTCCTGCGCGACCCGCGCATCCTCATCCTGGACGAGGCCACGAGCGCGCTCGACAACGAAAGCGAGCGCGCGGTGCAGCGCTCGCTCGAAGAGCTGTCGGTCGGGCGCACGACGCTCGTGATCGCGCATCGCCTGTCCACCATTCGGAGCGCCGACCATATTGCCGTGGTGGACGAAGGCCGCGTCGTGGAGTTCGGCACGCACGAGGAGCTGCTCGCGAAAGGCGGCACGTACGCGCTCTACTACCGCCTCCAGTTCGGCGAGGTGTAAGCATGGGAGGGTCGGCGCGCAACCATGCTTGCGCGCCAGAGAGAATGTGAAAAAGGGACAGTCCCTTTTTCACACTTTTTCACATTAGGCGCGGGGAGCCAAAGCTATTGGACGCCGGGCGCCATATTATTAGGCGCTGCGGAGCTAGGCATTCCGGGCGCAAGGAGCGTGCCCGCTGGGCCGCAAACCTACCCGCGACGCTTGCGGTTGAGCTTCGCCTCGCCAAAGGCCGCCACGCCGCCGGGCTTGTGGGCGCCGTGCGCTTTCGCCTTCTTCGCGGCCTTCTGGGCGAGCGCGTCCGCCATGCCGCCGTCGAGGGCCGCCGTCGCGCTCGGCGTGCTGAACGAGCGCCCGTTGCTGCCGAACGGCGCGCCAGCGCCCTTCGCGCCACCCTTCTTGTTGCCGGCCGCGCCGTTCTTCGCACGGCGCGCCGCCTTCGCGGCCTTCGCCTCCTTCTCGCGGATGCGACGCTCGGCCGGATGCTCGGGGTGCAGCGGCTTCTTGCCGTGGCCGCCGGCCTTGCGCTCGCTCGGTGCGGCCTTCTTGGCCGTGCGACGCGCGTGCTGACGGTCGGCGCCGGAGCGGCTGCCGCCGCGGCGCTTGTCGCGCGGGCGCTCTTCGGGCGAGTCGTTGTACTGCGGCTGCTCCAGCACGGGCAGACTCAGGATGTCGTCCAAGGTCAGGGCAGGAATCTTCTCGCCAATGAGGCGTTCGATGGACTTCAGGTTGCGCTCGCCCTTCGGGCTCACGAACGACAGCGCGTCACCGGACTTGCCGGCGCGGCCCGTGCGGCCGATGCGGTGGATGTAGTCGTCAGGCACGTCGGGCAGGTCGTAGTTGATGATGTGCTCCACGTCCGAGACGTCAATGCCGCGCGCCAGCACGTCGGTCGCCACGAGCACGCCAATGCGGTCTTCCTTGAAGCGCTGCAACGCCTGGCGGCGCTTCGCCTGCGAGAGGTTCGAGTGGATGGGCTCGGCGCGGAAGCCCTTCTGGCGCAGGTCGCGCGCCACGTCGTCGCAGGCGCCCTTCGTACGCACGAAGACGATGGTGCGCATGCAGCCGCGGCGCTCGAGCACGCAGCGCAGCAGCTCCGGCTTCTTGCGGTGCGGGATGCGAACGACGTGCTGTTCGATGGTCTCGGCCGTGTCGCCGCGGTGTGCGATCTCCACGAACGCGGGGTCCTTGAGCGAGTTCTTCACGGTGTCGGCCACCTGACGGTCGATGGTCGCGGAGAACAGCATGGTCTGGCGGCCTTCGGCGGGCGTGGCCGCGATGATCTTCTCCACGTCGGGCCAAAAGCCCATGTCGAGCATGCGGTCCGCCTCGTCGAGCACCAGGACGGCCACGTGCGAAAGGTCGCACGCGCCGCGCTCCATGAGGTCGATGAGGCGACCGGGCGTGGCCACGCACACGTCCACGCCGTCGCGCAGTTTGCGCAGCTGGCGGGCGTAGGCGACGCCGCCGAACACCGTGAGGATGCGGTGGCGCGTGGCCTGGGCAGACGTGGTGAAGAAGTGCTCGATCTGCTCGGCCAGCTCGCGCGTGGGCGTGACGACGAGCGCCGCGGGGGCCTTCTGCTTGCGGTTGGGCTTCACGCGCTGCAGGATGGGCAGGCCAAACGCAGCGGTCTTGCCGGTGCCGGTCTGCGCGGTGGCCACGATGTCCCGGCCGTCCAGCACGAGTGGGATGGCCTGCTCCTGGACGGGCGTGGGCTCTTCGTAGCCGAGCTGCTTGACGGCGACCAGGCGGCTGGCGGTAAGGCCGAGTTCTTCGAACGTGGTCATAAGGCGGTGTCTTCTTTCGGTCGGCGTCTCCCGCGCGGGGCGGGGCGCAAGGGGTGGTGCAAAAGCGAAGCGCGCTTGCGGTGCCTGCCAGGGGACGGCGGCTGCTGGTGCCCGTCGGCGCTCACAAGGGCGGATGGGCTGTTGGCGCGCGATTCCTCTTCAAACAAACCATGTAGTATGACCCCCGCTGCGAAGCGGCTTTGCGGGGGCGGTAAAAGGAGCACGAGAACCACACACAACCCCGCGCGCATTTGGTACCATGCACGGCGGCAAATGCGCGCACGCGCGAGCGCGCGTTCGGCATGGTGGCCGGGGCAAACGCGCGCATGCGCACTGGCTCGCACGCGCGAAGGCGCGCGGCCGTGCCGGCCGTCAGGGGCACGCCGCACGTTCGAGCGCGCGGCCGCGCGCGCAGAAGCCGGCGGTAGCCCGCGCAGGAAGAAAGGGGAGAAGGCCGCCATGGACGTTTGGGTCGTCATCGATTTCCTCTCGTCGCAGACCACGTATGACTATCTGTCGGTCATCGTGGGTGGCATCACGGGCGCGCTGTTCGCGTGCGATCGCAACCTCGATATCGTGGGCGCCGTCACGCTCGGCCTCATGACCGGCTACGGCGGCGGCGTCGTGCGCGACATCCTGCTGGACGGCCACGGCTTCTACTTCATGCAGCACGCCGACCTCGTGCTCATTGCGGCCGCCATCTGCGCGTTCGTATTCTTCTTCCAGGGCGTGTTCAAGCATCTGGACGCCACGGTCTTCTTCGCCGACGCGCTCTCGGTGGGCCTGTTCGCGCTGGCGGGCGCCAGCAAGGCGGTCTCGTGCGACGTCGGGTTCGTGTACGCCGTGCTCTTGGGCGCCATCACGGGCGTTGGCGGCGGCGCCATCCGCGACGTGTGCGTGGGCGAGGTCCCCGGCGTGTTCAAAGAAAGCAACTTCTACGCGGTCGCCAGCTTGGGCGGCGCGCTCATGTACGTGGTCGCCGTCTACGTGGGCTCGCCAAGCCTGGCGGCCTCGCTGTTGTGCGTGTTCACGGTCGTGGCGCTGCGCTACTGGAGCGTCTACTTCGACTGGCGCACGAGCACGCCGACCGATCTCACGCCGGTGCTCTCGCGCACGGTGAAGGCCATCTTCCTGCACGGTTCCAGCAAGCGCGGCAGCCGTCGCTTCCGTGGCATCTTCCACATGAAGCGCACGGGCCCCGAAGGAGAGGGCGGTGCGGCGACCGGCGGCCGCGCGTCCGGCAGGGGAACGGTCGGCGACGCGGAGGCCGACGACGTGGCGGTCGGCAGCGGTGTGCGCGAAGAGGACGTGGCGGCTCTCGGCGAGTTCACGCGCGATACACGCATGACGCCTCGCGGCTGACGCCGTGCCCGCTCTCTTCGCCTGCATCTGTGCTTTGCGAGGACGCGCGGGGCGGTGCGCGCTCCGGTTCGCCCGAACGGCTAGAATAGGGCGCGCATGACCCGGCCGCCCTGCGGCCGTATCGGACGGTCGTCGCACGGCGGCCCTTTCGGCGGCATTGTGCCGCGCAGGCGCAGTGCGCGCCCGCAAGAACAGTGGGGAGACATGAGCGAGAAGAACGAGAACACTTTCATCGAGGGCAAGCGCCCGGTCGTCGAGGCGCTGCGCTCCGGCGTGCCCATGGAGTACGTCATGATGGCCGACAACCTGCGCAAGGACGGCCTGACCGAGGACATCCGCCGCAAGGCGCGCAACGCGAACGTCCCGGTGAAGCTGGCATCGCGCAAGGTCATGGACGGCATCTCGCAGGTCGAGAACCACCAGGGCGTTATCGCGAAGGCCATCCCGTACCAGTACGCGAAGATCGCCGACATCCTGAAGGCGGCCAACCGTTGCGCGGCCGACCATGACGGCGCCGCGCTCATCGTGGTGCTCGACCACATCACCGACGCCGGCAACCTGGGCGCCATCGTGCGCTCGGCCGAGGTCGTGGGCGCCGCGGGCGTCATCATTCCCAGCAAGCGCTCGGCCCGCGTTTCCACCGCCACGTACAAGACGTCCGCCGGCGCTATCGCCCATGTGCCGGTGGCCCTTGTCTCGAACATCGCGCAGACCATGGACTCCCTGAAGAAAGAGGGCTTCTGGGTGGCCGGCGCGTCCGAGCACGCGCGCGACGTCATCTGGGACACCAACCTGAAGGGCAAGATCGCGCTTGTCATGGGTAACGAAGGCGAAGGCCTGGCACGCCTGACCATGGAAAGCTGCGACTTCCTGGTGAAGCTGCCGGTGGAAGGCCAGGTGGGCTCGCTCAACGTGGCGCAGGCGGCCACCGCGTGCATGTACGAGTTCCTGCGTCAGAACACGCCGGCGCCCGTGCGCCGCGGTGCTGCGGCACCTCAGGCGTAAAGGCCGCGCTGTGGCGAAACAGCGAAAGAAACTCCTGATCGTAGACGGGTACAACGTCCTGCGGTCGGGCCGGCGGTACCGCACCATCGCCGGCCCGGACTACACGCACGACGCGTTCAACCGCGCCCGCGAAGCGCTCGTCAACGACGTGGTGAGCTACGCCGGGCGCGGCACGCGCGCGGTCATCGTGTACGACGGCAAGGACAACGCGCTCTCCACCGGCGAGCCCGACGTCATCGGGGGCGTGCGCATCATGTTCTCGCCCGCCGGCCAGTCGGCCGACAAGGTCATCGAGAAGCTCGCGCACGACGCGCGCGAGCGCGGCGTCGAGACCATCGTGGTCACGAGCGATGCCACCATTCAGGACACGGTGTTCGGCGGCGGCGTCGACCGCATGAGCGCCGACGGCTTCTCGCATGAGATAGAGATGATGGTGGAAGAAGTCCGCCAGGATGACGCGCCCGCCATCTCCGTGAAGAACACCGTGGCCGAGCGCCTGTCCCCTGACGTCCTGCGAAAGCTCAAAGCCCTGCGTGACGGCTCATAGGGCACAGCGCTCGCACGATGTGCGCGCTGCGTATCGCGCCGCACCGCTCGCAGCCTTCCCCATGATTCCTCCCTCGGCTTCCGGCCGAAATACGCCGGGAGACGTATGGCCGGCATGCTGGCTGGCGGGTAGTATGAGCCCATGGAAAGCATCCTGATACAGAACAAAAGTTTGACGGCGCGCGAATGGGGATTCGACGTCCTCGTGGCCGTGTGCGCGTTCGCGTTCTGCTGCGCGCAGGCGTTCTTCGCGTCCTCCACGCTCGTGGTGCGCGACGAGATGTTCCGCAGCATGGTGGGCTACGTGACCACCGTGCCGCCGCTGCCGGTGTTCCTCTCGCTCGCGCTCACCACGCTGCCGCTCGTGCTGCGGCGCGTGTCCCCGTGGCTGGTCTACCTGTTCACGGTCGTAACGTTCCTGGGCGTGCAGGGCGAGTTCCGCGGCTACTCCATGTCGCTTGCTGGCCCTCTGGTCGCGCTGTTCACGGTGGGCTGCCTGCGTCCGCGCGCCGAGACGGCCATCGCAGCGGTCATCGGCGCAGCGGCCATGTTCTTCTCGTCCATTCCGGTGGAGAGCACGGGCGTGGCCCTGCTCTTCCGCCTGCAGAACGTGACGTACCTCATTGCGGCGGCGCTCGCCGGCTACGCCGTGCGCATGCACCGCGAATACCTGGAGGCGGCCGAGCAACGCGCGGCGCAGGCGGAGCGCTCGCGCGAGGAAGAGGCCGTCCGCCGCGTGGCCGAAGAGCGCGTGCGCATCGCGCGCGAGCTGCACGACATCACGGCGCACTCGCTCACGGCCGTGAGCATCCAGGCGGCGGCCGCGGAGCGCCTAGTCGACCGCGACCCGCAAGCGGCAAAGGAGGCCATCGCCACCGTCCGCGCCACGGCAAAGAGCTCGCTTGACGAGATCCGCTCCATGATCGGCGTCCTGCGCGACGACAACGGGGCCGAGACCGCGCCCACCCAGGGCACCGAGCGCCTCGGCGATTTGGCGCGCTACCTGGAGGAAGCGGGCGTGCGGACGGAGCTTGACGTTGCCGGCTACGACCGCGCGGCGGTGCCCGTGTTCATCGACGTGGCGCTGTTCGGCATCGCGCGCGAGGCCGCCACGAACATAGTCCGGCATGCGAAGGCCAGCTCGGCCACCATTCGCCTGCGGACGGAAGGAGGGCGCGCGCTCCTGACAGTGGAGGACGACGGCGTGGGCATCGCGCCGCCGCGGCGCGACACGGGCCACGGCCTGCAAGGC
>DVLD01000121.1 GCA_018715725.1 Candidatus Aveggerthella excrementigallinarum | reverse complement strand
GCCCTCAGCTAAAGCGCGTCGTCCAATTCCCTACGAGCGCTGCTGTTTCGGCACTCCTTTCAGTATACGCTCAATAAGGTATCCTTCGCGAACTCCGCCCCCGCAAACGTGCAGGCTTTCAGCGCCAAATTCCTCCAGCACGCGCCGCAGGATGAGGCAGCCGGGCAACAGCGTGTGCACGCGGTCGGGCGTGGCCTTCACGGCGAGGTGGGCGAAAGCGCTCGGGTCCTCGCAGGAAAGGGTCACGATCTGGTCGAGGTCTGCGGGCGTGAGGTCGGTAGGGCGGGCGGAGCGCTTCACTTCCGCGATCATCTTCGAAGCGGCGCGCACGGCGCCGCCGACACCGTAGAACTGCGCGTTCTCGTACCGATCGCGGTTCTTGCGGACGGTCTCCTCGAGCTTTTCGTCGAACGACTCCACGATGGCGCGCGCTTCGTGAGCCGTGGGCAGCACGCCCGCCACGAAGTTCGCGTACGAGGAGAGCGAGCCCTGGCCAATGCTCACGTTGTTGGAGTCCTTGCCGTCGCGCACGCGGGTAAGCTCCGTGGAGCCGCCGCCAATGTCGATAAGCGTGCCGGTGCCGAGCGCATCCGCGCTCATGGCGCCCACGAACCCCAAGTGCGCCTCGTCGGCGCTGGAGAGCAGGCGGATGTCGTGGCCAATGCGGCGCTCGATGACGCGCACGGCTTCGTGCGAGTTCTCGCAGTTGCGGAGCACGGCAGTGGCGAAGATGTCGAGTCGCTTGCAGTCGAAGTACTCGGCGCGGCGCAGGTGGCCGGAGAGCACGCTCACAGCATGCTCGATACCCTGGTCGGTCATTTCCCCGTCCACCACGTGAGCTGCAAGGCCTGCCATGACTTTGTGGTTGATGATGGTGCGAAAGTCCTTCTTCTTGCGGTATTCCAGCTGCTTGCTGTTGCGGACTTCGTAGATGCACATGCGGACCGTGTTCGATCCAAGGTCGATGATTCCGTAGTTCGGCATATGCCGGCTTGCCTTTCTATGACGCTCTCTTGCGCTCGCGCGCAGGCGTACATTCTAGTAGTAAGGGGCGTTCCGGCGCTGAAGAGCCGTATGCCACGTGGTATATTTTACGCAAGCTTTGCAAACAAGGAGGGCGGAGCGCGCAGCGAAGGGGAGGGAGCCGGCCTGCGCGGCCGGTACGCCCATATGATGTCGAACGCGCGACCGCGGGGCTGCCCGCAGGGTGCTCCACGGCACGGTGCCGCCCGGAAGGCCCGTCAGGAGGTCCGCATGCTCGAGAAGATCGATTTCGACGTCGACAAGATCACGAAGGAAGAGTACAAGCCGCTCCACAAAGAGCTGGTCGACCGCCTGGTCGTGCTTCAGCAGGAGGCGCGCCGACGCAATATCGGCCTGGTCGTGCTGTTCGAGGGCTGGAACGGCGCTGGCAAGGGCGGGCGCATCTCTGATCTGCTCTACGAGCTGGACGCGCGCGCCACGACCGTGCACGTGACCGCGAACTTCAACGTGGAGGACGCGCGCCGGTATCGCGAGGAGCACATGGGCTCCACGGGCTATTACCCCATAATGCAGGAGTTCTGGAAGGCGCTTGGCCCGCGCGGCAACATCACCTTCTTCGACCGCGGTTGGTACACTACCGCCGCGCAGCGCCTTATTTACGCGCTGCCCGACAAGGACCTCTCCGACAAGAAGCGCCGCAAGATTGAAAAGCGCCTCGGCGTGCAAGCGGAGTCCTTCGTGAACTCCATCGAGGACTTCGAATCCCAGCTGGTGGACGACGGCTACGTGGTGGTGAAGTTCTTCTTGCACATCTCCGAGAAAACGCAGCGCAAGCGTTTGACCGGCCTGGCCGACGACCCGTCGACGGCGTGGCGCGTCTCGCAGGACGAGCTGGACGCCATTGACGACTACGAGCGCACCTACCGCGTCTACGATCGTTTCCTGCACGCCACGAACTACAGCTTCGCGCCGTGGGTCCTGCTCAACGGCGAAGACAAGCGCCGTGCGAACCTGACCGTGGTGCGCACGCTGGTGGAGAAGCTTGATTCCGCGCTGCACCGCCAGAAGGACCCGGCTGCCGAGGCCGCCGCGCAGGCGGCGTTGGCGAACTCCACGCAGGGATCGCAGTTTGAAGGCGACGAGCGCACGCGCACGCCCGAGCAGAACGAGCAGCTGCGCCACGAGGCCGAGGCCGCTGCCGCCGCCCAGCATGCTCACGCCCCTGTCGCCTCGAAGTTCCAGATCGTCTCCGACTTCCCGACCCTCACGGGCATCGACCGTCATCTGCGCCTGACGCGCGAGGACTACAAGCGCCGTCTGAAGATCGAGCAGAAGCGCCTGTTCGAGCTGGAGCTCGAGATGTACCAGAAGCGCGTGCCGCTCATGATCTGCTTCGAGGGCCTGGACGCCGCGGGCAAGGGCGGCGCCATCAAGCGCGTCGCGCAGGCGCTGGACGCGCGCGCCTACACCATTTATCCCTCGCCGGCTCCCACCAAAGAAGAGCTGCTGCATCCGCACTTGTGGCGTTATTGGACGCGCCTGCCGAAGGCGGGGCATGTGGGCATCTACGACCGCACGTGGTACGGCCGCGTGCTCGTGGAGCGTGTAGAGGGCTTCGCGAGCCCGGCCGAGTGGGCCCGCGCCTACGACGAGATCAACGAGTTCGAGCGCGATCTGGAGCGCTGGGGCGCCGTCCTCATCAAGTTCTGGGTGGACGTCAGCCCCGACGTGCAGCTGGAGCGCTTCGAGGCCCGCGAGCAGGATCCCGACAAGCAGTGGAAGATCACCGCGGAGGACTGGCGCAACCGCGACAAGTTCCCGCAGTACAAGAGCGCCATCGAGGACATGTTCCGCCTCACGTCCACCGAGTACGCGCCGTGGATCGTCCTCGAGAGCGACGACAAGATGTACGCGCGCATCAAAGCCCTACGAATCATTAACGACGCGCTCGAAGCGCGCTTGCACGAAAACTAGGCGCGGTATACTATTGCCCGACGGCCAGGCTCCTGGCCAGGAAAGACGCGTACGGAGCGCCCTTTGGGGCGTCAGAGAAAAAGGGGACATGACATGACTTTGTTCGGTATGGAAATCCCGATGTGGGGCATCGGCGCGATCGTCGCGATCATCGTGCTCATCATCGTCATCTTCATCGCGAAGGGCTTTTTCGACGAGATGAAGAAGTAGTCGGACTTGCGCCCGACCGCAGCTCGCGCTCGATGGTGCGTGCCATCGCACGGCGCTCGCTGCGGCGCGGTGCGGGGGCTGCGCGCGGTGCGCGCCCTCTGCGAGACCGAGTGACGAAAAGCGCCCCCGCCTTGGGGGCGCTTTGCTAGCAGGGAAAAGCCAGTGCGGCCGGCCCCGCCGACGCCGGGGCCCTAAGACGAAAGGGAGCCATGCCCAAGCAGCGCCCATACGGGAGCGTCCTTCCCGCGTCCAGCCAGCAGCGCCGTGCGCCTGGCGGGGACAGCGCGTCTCCGGACGGGGCGAAAGCCCCGCAGATTTCCTACCGGCAGTCGCGCAAAGGCCGCATCTCGCGCGTGGTGCTCGGCGTCGCGTTCATCGTGCTGGTTCTTTCGCTGCTGGCGCTGGGTGCCATCGTGTTCAGCTATTGGCAGGGCCAGCAATCCTACAAAGAGGTGGCGCAAGAGGCGTACCCTGCGGCGCAGGACGTCTTCGCGCAAAGCGAGGTGGACCTGGAGGCCGCCTCCGAGGGCATCGACTGGGACGCCCTGCGCGCCATCAACCCCGACACGGTGGCGTGGATCTACGTGCCCGGCACGCCGGTGAACTACCCGGTGGTGCAGACTTCCAACAACGTGACGTACCTCAGCACCGATTTCCGCGGCGAGCACGGGTGGCTCGCGCAATTCGGCTGCATTTTCGTGGCGGCCGAGAACGAGCCTGGCTTTGCCGATCGCAATAACGTGCTGTTCGGGCACCATATGAACGATGGCTCCATGTTCGGCTTCATCGACGGCCTCTTCGATGCGGCGAAGTTCAATGCCACGCGTGATATCTACCTACTCACGCCTGATGGGAATTACCATTTGCGCACCTTCTCGCTGTTCAGGTGCGAGCCGGACGAGCCCATCGCGCAGGTGTCGTTCTCCTCGACGGAAGAGTACGCGGCTTACGTGCAGGACACGATCGACCGCAGCGAAGTCGCGCCGAGCGAGGCGGTGGACGCCGCGTCCATCACAAAGACGTTCATGTTCGCCACATGCGATCACAACGGAAGAGACTTGCGCCAGGTGCTGTACGCAAGCGTGGTGGAGAGCACGGCCCCAGAGAAGACGGGCGCCGTGAGCGACGCGCGCCCCGCGGTGGACGCCGCGCGGGAGTTGGCGGGCTCCTAAGCGCGTTATGAGATAATGCCGTCAGGCGAAGAAAGGAAAAACATGGCTGACACGGAACGCAACGAAAGCACGCAGGGCATGACGTACGCCCAGGCGGGCGTGGACACGGCCGAGGGCGCCCGCGCGGTGGACGCCATCAAGGACGCCGTGCACAGTACGTACCGCTCCGAGGTCATCGGCGACATTGGCGGCTTCGGCGGCCTGTTCTCGCTGGCCGCGGCGAAAGGCATGGAGGACCCTATTCTCGTTTCGGGCACCGACGGCGTGGGCACGAAGCTGCGCCTGGCGCAGATCGTGGGCAAGCACGACACGGTGGGCATCGACCTGGTGGCCATGTGCGCCAACGACGTGCTCGCCACGGGCGCCGAGCCGCTGTTCTTCCTGGACTACCTGGCCATCGGCAAGCTGCGCGCCGAAGTGGCCGACGTGCTCGTCTCCGGCGTCGCCGAAGGTTGCCGTCAGGCGGGCTGCGCGCTCATCGGAGGCGAGATGGCCGAGCACCCGGGCGTCATGGACCCGGACGAGTACGACCTGTCCGGCTTCTGCGTGGCGCTCGTTGACCGTCCGCGCATGCTCGATCCCGAGCACGTGCGCGAGGGCGACGTGCTCGTGGGCGTTGCTTCGAGCGGCCTGCACTCCAACGGCTACTCGCTGGCGCGCCGCGTGTGCACGGAAGGCCGTTCGCTGGACGAGATCACCGCGCCGGTGGAAGAGCTCGGCGGCCAGAGCGTTGCGGACGCCCTGCTCACGCCGACGCGCATCTACGTGAAGTCCGTGCTGTCGGTCCTGCGCGAGGTCCCGGGCGCTGTTCATGCGCTCGCGCACATCACGGGCGGCGGCATCACCGAGAACCTCAACCGCGCGCTGCCGAAGGACATCGACGCGTTCGTCGAGCTGGGCACGTGGGACATGCCGGCCATCGTGCCGTACGTGTGCCGCGCCGCGCAGCTGTCCGAGGTCGAAGCGCTCAAGACGTTCAACATGGGCGTCGGCATGGTGCTCATCGTTGACCCGGAGCAGGTCGAGGCCGTCGAGGCGGCGCTGCAGGCCGCGGGCGAGCGCACGTTCCGCATCGGCCGGGCGGTGGCGGGCGCGGGCGAGGTCCGCTACGCCAACGAGGGCCAGCTGTTCGCATAAAGCGCCCGGTCGCGAAGGGAGGGAGGTCGTCCATGACGCAACCGTTGAACATCGCCGTCCTGCTCTCGGGCAGCGGCACGAACCTGCAGGCCATCATTGACGCCATCGCCGCGGGCACCCTGAACGCTCGCATCGTGCACGTGGTGTCGTCGCGCCCGGACGCGTACGGCATCGAGCGTGCGCAGGCGGCGGGCATCCCGGTCACGGTGCTCAATCGCGACGCGTACGCCGACCGCGAGGCGGCGGACGCGCGCATCGTCGAGACGCTGCAGGCGGCAGGCGCCGAGTACGTGGTCATGGCGGGCTACATGCGCATGGTCACGCCGGTCATGCTGAACGCGTTCCCCGACCGCGTGCTGAACTTGCATCCGGCGTTGCTGCCTTCGTTCAAGGGCGCGCACGCCATCCAGGACGCGTTCGAGGCGGGCGTGAAGGTCACGGGCGTGACCGTGCACTTCGCCAACGAAGAGTACGACAAGGGCCCCATCGTGGCGCAGTGCGCTGTGCCGGTGCGCGAAGGCGACACGCTCGATGCCCTGGAAGAGCGCATTCACGGCGTGGAGCACGAGCTGTATCCGGAAGTGCTGCGCTGGATTGCCGCCGGTCGCGTGAGCGTGGGGGAGGACCGTAAGGTCCACGTGGCGCCCGAAGCGTAGCTCGGATGGCTGGTGGGGCGCGCGTCTTTCGACAAGCGATTTCGCCCGCTGGCTATTCGTCAATGGATATAATTAAGCACCAACGAAGCGCCCTGGCGATAACGCCAGGGCGCGCGTGCGAAAGGAGCAGCGCATGAAGAAAGAGACGCTCGAGCGCATTGCCGCAAAGCTGCGCGCCGGGGAGCGCCCGACGCTTTCCGTCGACGACTTCCCGTGCTTTTCGGCAGGGCGGACCGAGGGCAATCCGTACGTGGGGCCTCAGACGCTCGAGGAGATCGCAGCGGGGTTTACGGCGGATGATGCCGTGGTGTTCGAGCGCGCTGCGCACGCGATTGACGAGGGCGACCTGGCGTGGATCGGCTTCAAAATCGTGTGGGATGCGGACGCGGCGGTGACCAATACGGACAACGAGGTCACGAAGAAGTACGGCGACGTGGGGTCTGCCGATGGGCGGCATCTGGTGTACTTCTGCAACGACGCGAAAGAGATTGTCGCTGCGCGCGCGTGGTCGCCGCGTGACGCGTTCCAGATGAAGGACGCCACGCGCGGCCCGTCCATGCATACCGAGCAATTCCCGGGGCTCACCTGGACGTCCGTGGCGCTGTTCGACCCCGTGCGCGTGTGGCTGCTTGGTGCGTCCGACGCGGCGAGCGAGGTCTCGGCGTTGGCCGCGCACGTGGGCTTCGAGGTCGTGGCGGTGGACTACGACGCGGCGTACCTGAACGAGGATCGCTTCCCCGATGCGCGGCGTATCCTGTTGCCGGCCGGCTCGTTCGACGGGCTCGACGCGCACGCTGCGGCGCCGGAGGACTACGTGTGCGTGCTCACGCGCGGCCACATGTTCGACCCTGAAGGCTGCGTGTGGGCTTTGAAGCACGACGCGCACTACGTGGGCATGATGGGTTGCAAGGGCAAGAACGACACCGTGCACGACCTGGTGCTGGCGAAGGGCGGCACCGAAGAGGGCTGGGCGCGCGTGAAGCGCCCCATCGGCCTGAAGTTCGGTGCGAAAACCCCGGCCGAGCTGGCGATTGCCATCGTCGCCGAGCTCGTGGACGTGCGCTACCGACAGCGCTACAGCCAAGAAGCCCGCGACCGCCACGAGCGGAGCTTGGGGAGGGAGTAGAAACAAGAAACGGAAGGCCCGCACA
>DVLD01000120.1 GCA_018715725.1 Candidatus Aveggerthella excrementigallinarum | reverse complement strand
TAGGAACAGCGTGAAGATGATGAACAGGCTAAGCGAGGCGACCTTGCACACCATGACGATAGCGTTGAGGAACGAAGCGCTCTCAACACCGCGGATGACGAGGAAGGTCAGCAGCCACAGCACGATAGAGGCAACCACGATGCAAGGCAGGGTGTTGCCCGGCAGGAAGTCGGGGATGAAGTAGCCGATGGAGGACATCATCATCGTGGCGAACGCAATGTTGCCAAGCCACGCGGACAGCCAGTAGCCCCAACCGGAGACGAAGCCGGCGAGCGGGCCGAAGCCCTCGGAAGCGTACTCGAAGATGCCTTTCATCTCCGGACGCTTGGAGACGAGGTTGTTCAGAGAGAACGACAAGGCCAAAAAGCCAATGCCAACGATGCACCAGGCGATAAGCGCCGGGCCAGGGGCGGCCACCTGCGCCAGCTGGCCGGTGGTGGCGAAGACGCCTGAGCCGATACAGGCGCTGACGACCATGCCGATGAGTGAGAAGAGTCCCAAACCCTTCTGCTTGGAATCCATAGTGTCCTCCTCCTTGGGGTGAGGGCGCTTTTGCGCGCCGTGTCGTACAGGTCTGTCGTGGCGTGAACCGGGTGCGTGGAGCGCATCCGCGCCGTCGGTTCGTGCGTGGGCTCACCGCCCGCCTCGCGCCACGGCGGATCCTGCGTGATTAGGGTGCCGGCAAAGGCCGGCAAAAAGTAACGAAGCAGCGAAACAGCGTGAAGCTGCCTTGCGAAGACGGGCCTGGACGACGTCGTGCGCCTTCCAGGCCCGCAAAACCGTGCCCGCTTCGTCCCCTGGAGAGAGGCGCGTGCCAAGACGGAGCGGGCACGGGGAGCAGCTTAGTCCTCGCGCCAGATCGGCATGGACATGCAGCGTGGGCCGCCACGGCCGCGGGAGAGCTCCGCGGACGGGATCTGGACCAGGCGCAGGCCCTTGGCCTCGAGCACCTCGTTCGTGACGTCGTTGCGCTCGTAGACCACCACGGTGCCCGGGGCGATGCACAGGGTGTTGGAGCCGTCGTTCCACTGCTCGCGCTCCGCGGCGATGCGGTCACCGCCGCCGCAGGGGATGAGCTCGACGGGGCAGCCCAGGTACTTCTCGAGGATCTTCTCGAGCGGCTCGGTCATGGCGCGGACCTTGATGCCCTCGCCCTCAGGGGTGATCTCGAAGACCTCGAGCGGGCCCATGATGCCCGGGTGGACGGTGAACTTGTCGACGTCGATCTGGGTGAACACGGTGTCGAGGTGCATGAAGGCGCGGGAGTTCGGGATGTTGAACGCCAGGATGGTGTCGATCGGGCTCGTCTCGTCGTTGAAGATGTTGTGCGCAATCTCGTCGATGGCGTCGGGCTCGGTGCGCTGGGAGATGCCGATGGCCAGCACGTGCTCGTTGATGTTGAGGATGTCGCCGCCCTCGATATGGAAGGCGCTGTAGCGGCTGTAGTACTGCGGCGTGCCTTTCAGCATGGGATGGTTGCCGAAAATGTACTCGCCGTAGATGGTCTCGCGGTTGCGCGTGACGGAGTACATGCGGTTGATGGAGACGCCGTTGCCGATCATCGCGAACGGGTCGCGGGTGAAGTAGAGGTTCGGCATGGGCGCGACGACCATCTTGGAGGCCTCGCTCACCAGGTCCACCAGCGAGTTGGACTTGTCGGTGTGCAGCTCCTGCAGGTTGATGCCCTCCATGGTCTTCAGGACGAAGTCCTTGGCGTCGGGGTAGTTCTCCTGCATGTAGTCGAAGATGATCTTCTGGTAGCGCTCGGTGCGGATGCCGGCCTCTTCGATCCACTGCTTGAGGAACTGCTCGCGCAGCGCCGGGTCGGCGGCGAGCACCTCGGCCGTGAGGTCCTCGAGGTAGAAGACCTCGACGCCCTCGTTGCGCAGCGCCTGCGCGAAGGCGTCATGCTCGGCTTGAGCGACCTTCAGGAACGGGATGTCGTCGAACAGCAGCTCTTCGAGCGTGTTCGGGGTGAGGTTCAGGAGCTCTTTGCCCGGACGGTGAAGCAGAACTTTCTTGAGCGGCTTGATCTCGCTCTTGACGTTCACGCCAGTCATGCAGCAACCCTTCCTTTCCACGTACGCGTCCGCTTTCCGCGGACTGAAACCGTGCCCGCGCCGTCTTCGCCGTGCGATTGCGGTTGCGGGCCTTTCGTGCGCCTACCGGGTGAGCCCGGCGGCGTTGACGGGCACGTTATCGCACGGGCGAGCGGGGGAGGTCTTCACCCAGTGAGCTGCTGAACGGGCATTTCATGGGAAATGGGTGAGAAAAATAGGTGAGATTGTGCAGAGATTGTGAAACGAATATGGACGTTGGCGAGAATGTCGGTAGGGATAATTTGGGGAAGCGGGGGACAAGCGAGAGGAGAGAGGACATCCGACGATGCAACGCGGCGCGCATGACGCGACGCGGCGCATATGACGCAACACGGCATGCATGTCGCAATGCGGCACGCATAACTCCGACGGCGTCCTGCAGCGTACGATGGGCGAAGCGCGCCGTACGATGGACGATGCGCGGCGCACGATGGGCGAGAAGCGCAGCGCACGGGGCGTGCTGCAGGGTACATGGCGCGTGCTGTAGGGTGCAATGGCGCGTGCTGCAGGGTACATGGCGCGCGCTGCAGAGAGCGCGACGCGCGCTGCGAAGCGCGCCGTAGAAGGCGCGAAAAAAAGAGCGCCCGATGGGCGCTCCTGTCGTGAGGGTTGTGGAGGGGGGGTGTTCCTATAGTTTTGTCAACCGATTTCCCCCGATTGATCCCCCAAATAGGCAATGCTGACGCAGGACCCGCTTATGGGCCCTGCGGTTTTTACGAAGAGGCGGCCGGCTATGCCGAGTACGGGACCTTGTCCCTCATGATCGCGTAGATTACCTTCAGCCTCTTCCTGGCGACGGCCTTCAAGGCCTCCCCGTGGCACATGCCGCGTTCCCTGCAGCTGCGGTAGTAGTCGCCGAACCGGCCTTTGCTGCGGCTCAGCGAGTTGCAGGAGAAGATGAGCAGGTTCTTCAGCCGCTTGTTCCCCTGGCGAGACGAGCTCACCGACGATATCGACTTGCCCGACCGCCGGTTTCTGGGCGCGATGCCGCAGTAGGATGCGAGGTGGTCGTGATCGGGAAAGTCGCCGATGTCTATGCTTATCACCAGCTCGGATGCGGTCCTGGGGCCGATTCCCGGGATGGTCAGCAGGCATGCGTAGGTTTCGTCTCCGGCGAGCAGCGCCGTTATCTCGGCGTCGAGCCGGGCCGCCTCCTCCGCGGACTCCCTGATGCGCCTGGCGAGCACCTTCACCTGCGGATTCTCCGCCATGACCCGGTACTCCGACGGTCGCGCCGACGACGCCGCCGCCGCGACCGCCGCGTCGATGCGGGCCCTGTTCGCGCCGCGGGTCACGGCCCCGACGGCCGCCTTTCCCGCGTCGACGATGCCCCAGGGGCCGCCCAGGGACTCCATCATCCTCAGCCAATGGGGGTCCGCCAGGTCGGCCAGCGCCTCGAATTCCGGGCAGCTTTCCAGGAGGATGCTCCGGAGCCTGTTCTTGTCGCGGGTGGAGCAGGCGGCCATGTGGCTTCCCTGCGCCGCCATCGACCTTGCGGCCTCGAGCCTTTCGTCATGTTTCGGCACGGGCAGGAGCGAGTCGGGGATGCCGAGGGCCGTCTTGGCGATGACGGCGGCGTCCCGCTCGTCCGTCTTCGCGTCGCCTGCGAACAGCTTGGCCGCGCCGTGGGCGGCGATCCCGGGCAGGTAGGCGACCGGCAGGCCGGCGAGCCTGGCCCTCGATATCGCGAGCGAGCCGATGTTGCGGACCTGGTCGACGACGACCAGCGTCCCGGCTTCGGCCTGGGCAAACAGGCCGTCCAGGTCATGCTCGGTGTTGGCTACGGGCTCGTTTCTCAGCACCTCGCCCTGCCTGGTCACGTGGCATGCCCAATGGGAGAGCTTCCCGACGTCTAGCCCTATGACGGCTGCGCAGGTGGCGGCTTCGGTCAGCATGGTGGTATCCTTCCAATCGTCGGTCGATCGGAATGCTGCCTCGCGCGACACCCACATTACCCGGCCGTGGCGCCCTTTGGCCGAGGGAGCCCGGCAGTTTCCTATCAGTCGTCAGAAGCAGCGGCGCCCGCGTCGGCAACACCCCCCGGGCCCTCGAAGGGCAGGGGCAGAAGGCCGTCCGCGGGCACCCGATCGACAGTCCCTCGGGACATACGTCAATCGTAGTCTGACCGTCTAGGCAGGTGGCCTGGGCAGTCGACTAGCTACGCTTCAAAACTGTAATGGGCGGATGGCGTGAGGGGATAGGGCGGGCCGCCTTTTCGTCAACCTTGTTCCATGGTTCGCGGCGGACCGGCCTGGCGTCATAT
>DVLD01000119.1 GCA_018715725.1 Candidatus Aveggerthella excrementigallinarum | reverse complement strand
GCTGCGTTTTGCACTTGCTTTGTCGCTCAATGCGTCCAAATCGAGTTTGAGCGGCCAGGAGTGGGGGAGTTGCTGTCAAGCGCAAGGGCGCGCTGAGTTCAAGGGGGCTTGGGTTGGGGTCTGGGTGCCAGGGCGTCTGGGGCGTGATAGCCACTGGAATGTGTTGAAAAGGATTGTCGCATGCGATGTCGTGCGATAATGGCGAGCTAACTGAACTACGAGTGGCAGAGTGTCTGACCGCGGAAGAGCGCGTGGTCGAAGGGAAGGCGCAGGTGGCGTGATGGGCGAAGACATGGTGAATCTTGAGGGCGCGGTCGGGGAGGCGGCTGATGACGCGAGCAGTGCCTCTACGGGCGGGTCGTTCCCCGGGTCGTCTGCGTACGGTGCGCTTGGGCGCATGGCGCCTTCGTGGTGGGAGCCCGAAGAAGGCGAGGAGGCTGAGCCGTGGCTCACGTCTGACGAGGCCTTCGAGCGCTTTCTTGACTGGGCGATCGAGCGCGGGGTCGAGCTGTGGCCGCACCAGGAGGACGCCCTCATGAACCTTGCCGCCGGCGACCACGTGATTCTTGGCACGCCGACGGGCTCGGGAAAATCCATGGTGGCGCTCGGCATGCTGTTCATGGCGCTCGCCACCGGACGGCGCTCGTATTACACCGCGCCCATCAAGGCGCTCGTGAGCGAGAAGTTCTTCGACCTGGTGGAGCTGCTCGGTCGCGACAACGTGGGCATGAGCACGGGCGACGTCCACCTCAACACGGGCGCGCCGGTGGTCTGCTGCACGGAAGAGATTCTGGCGAACCAGGCTTTACGCGAGGGCGAGGGTGCCGACATCGGCTGCGTGGCCATGGACGAGTTCCACTACTACGGCGAGCGCGATCGCGGCTGGGCATGGCAGGTGCCGTTGCTCACGCTGCCGCAGACGCAATTCCTGCTGATGAGCGCCACGCTCGGCGACGTGTCGCAGATAGCCGCGGCGCTTGAAGAGCGCACGGGGCGCGCGGTGGACGTGGTGGCGGACGCGCCGCGCCCGGTGCCGCTGTCCTATGAGTACGTGCGCAACCCGCTGGAGGGGACGGTCGAACTGGCGCTGCGCGACGGCAAGGCGCCGCTCTACATCGTGCACTTCTCTCAGGACGCGGCGTTGGCCACCGCGCAGTCGCTTGCAAGCTACGGCGTCTCCACCAAAGAGCAGCGCGAGGCCGTGAAGGCCGCCATCCGCGGCACGCGCTTCACCACGGGGTTCGGCAAGACGCTCCAGCGCTTGCTGGGCTGCGGCGTGGGCGTGCACCATGCCGGCATGCTGCCGCGCTACCGCCTGCTCGTGGAGAAGCTGGCGCAGCAGGGGCTCTTGCCGGTCATCTGCGGCACCGACACGCTGGGCGTGGGCATCAACGTGCCTATCCACACCGTGGTGCTCACGGCGCTTTCGAAGTTCGACGGCGTGCGCATGCGCCGCCTGCGGGCGCGCGAGTTCCATCAGATTGCCGGTCGAGCCGGCCGCTCGGGCTTCGACACCGAGGGCCTGGTCATCGCCGAGGCGCCCGACTATGAGATTGAGAACGCGAAGGCGCTCGCGAAGGCAGGCGACGACCCGAAGAAACTCAAGAAGGTCAAGAAAAAGCAGCCTCCCGAGGGCTTCGTCGGCTGGACGGAGCAGGTCTTCGAGCGGCTGGTGGCCGCCCCGCCCGAGACGCTCGTGCCGCATATGCGCATCACGCACTCTATGGTCCTCGCGCTGGTGGAGCAGGGTGGTGACGCGTGGGAGCGCACGTGCAAGCTCATCGCCGACTCGGCGCAAAGCGACGAGGAGAAGGCGAAGCTCGTGCAGCGTGCGCGGGAGATTTTCGACACGCTGGTGGACGCGGGCGTGGTCGAGCGCAGAGAGGGAGAGGACGGCAACGTGGTGTACGCCTCGACCGTCGACTTGCCGCAGGATTTCGCGCTTGACCAGCCGCTTTCGCCGTTCTTGCTGGCGGCGCTTGACCTGCTGGACCCAGAGGGCGAGGACTACGCGCTCGACCTCATCTCGCTGGTGGAGGCGACGCTGGAGGATCCGCGCCAGGTGCTGCGCGCTCAGGAGCGCAAGGCGAAGGACGCCGCCATGGCGGCGATGAAGGCGGAGGGCGTGGATTACGAAGAACGCCTGGAGCGCATCCAGGACGTCACGTATCCCAAGCCGCTCGAGGACGTGATTGGCTTCGCATTCGGGAAGTACTGCGAGACCGTGCCGTGGGCACGCGATTACGAGCCCAGCCCGAAATCCGTCTTGCGCGATATGGTGGAGACGTCCGCCGACTTCATGGGGTATGTGGCGCGCTATGGCATCGCCCGATCCGAAGGCTTGCTCCTGCGCTATCTCTCCGACGCCTTCCGCGTGCTCGACCGCACGGTGCCGCGCGACCGGTTTGACGAGCGCCTGACGGACATCGTGGCGTGGCTTGATTTCGTGGTGCACTCTATCGACTCGAGCCTGGTGGACGAGTGGGAGATGGCGGGGCAAGGCGGAGCGGACGCGGAGGGCGCCGCGGCCCCTGGCGCTGCGGACGCGGTCGTGCGCGACCGGCGTGGTCTTACGGTGCTCGTGCGCAATGCGCTCTTCCGCCGCGTGCAGCTGGCGGCGCGCGGGCGCACGGAGGACTTGGGCAAGCTGGATGCCGACAACGGCTATCCGGCGCGCAAATGGGAGGCGCTGCTCGACGAGTTCCATGTGGCGCACGAAGAAATCATGGTGGAC
>DVLD01000118.1 GCA_018715725.1 Candidatus Aveggerthella excrementigallinarum | reverse complement strand
GCACCACACAACGCCCGTGATAAGCGCCTCGGGCACGAGCTGCGTCATCATGACAAGGTAGATGACCACGCTCACCGGCGCGCCTACCATAACGCCTGGCACCTTGAACGGGCGTTTCAGGCCAGGCATCTTCCGGCGCAGGCCGAACGCCGCGGCGATGCCGATCACGTAATAGAACAAATCGGCGAACAGGCTTAGGTTCGAGATGTAGACGAGCGAGCCCGTGGCGACGAGCAGCACCGTGATGACGCCGAGCGTGAGAATAGCAACGTAGGGCGTCTGGAAGCGCGGGTGCAGCTTCGCGAACACGCGCGGCATGGAGCCGTCGCGCGCCATGGTGAACAGGTAGCGCGGCGGAACGGCCAGGCTCGCGTTCATGGTGGAGAAATCGCCGCCGAACGCAACGCCCGCAGCCAAAAGCAGCAGCGGGAATCCCAAAATGCCGGCGGTCATCATAGCCTCCGCGTACGGCGCCGAGGACTCGGCGACGGCAGCCAGGCCCTCCGGCGGCACGATGCCCACCAGGAACCACTGGAACAGGGCGTTCACCGCGAAGATGATGAACGGAGAAAGGATGAGGGCGCGCGGGATGTTGATGTGCGGGTACTTGATCTCCTCGCCCATGGCACAGCACGTCTCAAAGCCCGCGAAGCACCACCAGATCATGGCCACCGCGGCAATGAACCCGCCGGCCCCCATGCCGGAGAGGAAGTCGGGCGTTTCGACGAAGTTCGGCAGCGAGACGTTGGGCACCATGGTCACGAACCAGATGATCGCCACGCCCCAGAAGAAGAACATGAAGCCGTTCTGCAAGCGGCCGGTGATCTGCACGCCGCACACGTTCGTGATGATGAACGCCACCAGCACGATGCACGCGAGCACGGTGTCGCCCACGGGCAGCTCCACGCCGAACGCGGCGAACATCGTCTTGAAGTAGTACGCGAACGCAAGCGACTCGCCCGCCGTGACGCTCACGAGCGAGATGATGAAGTTCCAACCCGCCAGGAAGCCGAACGGCCGCCCGATGCCGAGCGACGCGTAACGGTACGTACCGCCCGCGTACGGCAGCGCCGCGCCCATCTCGCCGTAGAGCAGCGCCGGGTAGACGCTGATCAGCATGGCGATGAACGTGGCGAAGATGACGCCCGCGCCCATCTGGCCGACGATGTTGCCGCCCGTGGTGAACAGGCCGACGCCGATGACGGTGCCCGCCGTGATGGTGATGGCCTCGCGCAGGCCGAACGTGCGCCGCAGCGCCACCTGCCCGCCCTGGGCCGCGGAGTCCCCTTGCTCGCTCATGACTTCCCCTTTCGCGTGATCGTTGTTCGCGGCGGCCTCATATGCAAGCCGCCGAATGCTTTATCACTCTGCTGTGCTAAAGCACACAACCGGCATTGTAGCTATTGCCCTCATGGGCCGCAACGTCACGTTTCAGAAAGATTTCACGTGGTCAAGCGTGTATGCGAACAGGATGCAGGCGCCCTCGCAAGGTCCGTGCAAAGTTTCATCGGGATGGCATCAAGACGCGATGCGCAATCCGGCAAGGCTGTTTTGCTCGCTTGAGAGAATCATGCCCACAACCAGGGGGTTCATCATGAGCGTCTTGCTGTCTTCCTCCCTTTCGCTGCGGTCAAAATCCGCAACCTATGATAAGATATCTTCAAGATATCTTTCTAGGAGGAATACCATGGGAGCCATTATCGAGAGCTCTTCCGGACTTGCCAGCACGACGAGCCTCTGCTCGTGGGGCACATCGCGCGCAGTGCGCATCCCAAAGCGCATGTGCGATCGAGCGGGCATCGAAATCGGCTCTTCCGTCAGCATTGCCACCGGCGCCGATGCCGACGGTCCTTACATCACCATCCGCCCAGTCCAAGAGCACCGTTCATATGGTGCGGCTCCCTACAAGTCAGCCGAAGACCTGTTCGGAAAGTACAGCGAGACACCGCGCGCAGCGTGCGGCGAGTTCGATTGGGGCGAGGATGTTGGCGCGGAGGTCGTGGAATGAGCCCTCTCGAGCAAGGCGACATCATCGAAGTCGATTTTACCCCCGCCGTCGGCCACGAGCCCGCCAAGCGCAGGCCCGCCATCGTCGTGAGCTGTTTTGCGTTCAACGCGCGCTCGAGCGTTGTCGCCGTTGTCCCCATCACATCAAAGAACAACGGCCATCCCTTCCATGTTCCCGTGCGTGCCGGAGATGCAAGCGGCTTCGCTTGCGTGGAGGGCATTCGATCCCTCGACGTGGCGCAACGGGGCTATCGCTTCGTCGGCTACGCTAACGACGAGGCCATGTGGCACATCATGACCTGCATCCGCGGGATGCTCGATTTGAAATAGCAGCTTTATTCGCGACCTCTGCCAGTGGGCTCGCAGCTTAAACGCAGCGCTTCATTGATGCTTTCGCTAGATTCGCGAGAGGATAAGCTGGTTGATGGAGACCCCCTCTTCCGCCGCCTCCATGGCAATCCGGCGGTGCTCCGCGGGAGGAATGCGCAACGGCAGGTGTCCGGAGAACCGTCGTGCGCCCAATGGTTTTGGAACCGATTCACAGCTCGCAGCACCTGCTTCACTTGATACGGCTTACAAAAGAGGCTGCCGAATGAACGGCAGCCTCTTTGGTTCGCTTGCTTTGTCCGACGATGATTTACGCCAGGCCGCACGCGGCGCGCAGCGCGTCGACCTTGTCGGTGCGCTCCCACGTGAACTCCGGCAGCTCGCGGCCGAAATGGCCGTACGCCGCGGTCTTGCGGTAAATGGGACGGCGCAGGTCGAGCTCGGCGATGATAGCGCCCGGGCGCAGGTCGAAGACCTCGCTCACCGCGCGCTCGATGTCGGCCTCGGGCAGGTGGTTCGTGCCGAACGTGTCCACCATGACCGAGATGGGGCGCGCCATGCCGATGGCGTAGGCCACCTGGACCTCGCAGCGGTCGGCCAGGCCGGCGGCCACCACGTTCTTCGCCACCCAGCGCGCAGCGTAGGCGCCCGAGCGATCGACCTTCGTGCAGTCCTTGCCTGAGAACGCGCCGCCGCCGTGGCGACCCATGCCGCCGTAGGTGTCGACGATGATCTTGCGGCCCGTGAGGCCCGCGTCGCCCATGGGGCCGCCGATGACGAAACGGCCGGTGGGGTTCACGTAGACCTCCATGTCGGGCGCAGCCGTGAAGCCCTCCGCCTCGAACACGGGTTTGATGACGTGCTCGGTCAGCTGCGCGCGCAGCTCTTCCACGCCCACGTCCTCGGAATGCTGCGTGGAGACGAGCACCTTCTCGATATGCACGGGCTTGCCGTCCACGTAGCGCACGGAGACCTGCGTCTTGCCGTCCGGGCGCAGGTGCGGCACGATGCCCTCCTTGCGCACGTAGGTCAGGCGCTCGGCCAGGCGGTGCGCCGCGTAGATGGGCAGCGGCATGAGCGTCTTCGTCTCGTTGCAGGCGTAACCGAACATCATGCCCTGGTCGCCCGCGCCCACGCGGTCGAACTCGTCGCCCTTGACGATTTCGCCATGCTGCGTCTCGTAGGACTCGTCGACGCCCATGGCGATGTCGGCGCTCTGGTCGTGGATGGCGTTCAGCACGCCGCAGGTGTCGCAGTCGAAGCCGTACTTCGCGCGGTCGTAGCCAATCTCCTTCAGCACGTCGCGCGTGATGGCCTGCACGTCAACGTAGGCCTGCGTGCGGATCTCGCCGGTCACGATGACCATGCCGGTGGTGGCCAGCGCCTCGCAGGCGCAGCGCACCTTCGTGGGGTCGGCGGGAGCGCCGTTGGGCGCCACGTAGCCCGCTTGCGCCAGCTCGATCTCCTTCTCGAGGATGGCGTCAAGAATGGCGTCGGAGATTTGATCGCACACCTTGTCCGGATGCCCTTCGGTCACAGACTCCGACGTGAACAAAAACGAGTTGCTCTCGATTTCTGCCATGAATGAATTCTCTCTTCCTTCCGGCGCACGGGCATGCCGCCCGCACGGAACGCACGCCCGCAACGCCGCACAAGGCCCGCCCGATCCGTCGACCGCGCGCTCAGCACG
>DVLD01000117.1 GCA_018715725.1 Candidatus Aveggerthella excrementigallinarum | reverse complement strand
CCGTCTCTGAGAGCCCGGGTCTCACACAGCAGAAGGAGATGCTCTCGATGCTCATAGAGGCGAAGCCCGAGGGAGCGCATCCGGTTCTGCACTCGGACATGGGCTGGCAGTACCAGCACGACCTCTACGTCTCCGCGCTTCGGGACAACGGCTTCACCCAGAGCATGTCGCGCAAGGGCAACTGCATCGACAACGGGGCGACCGAGCAGGTCTTCGGGCACATCAAGGACGAGTTCTTCCGCGGCCGAGACTGGGGGACGTTCGCGAGCTTCAAGGCGGATCTCGAGTCCTACATCCACCACTGGAACCACGTGAGACGCCAGAAGAAGCTGAAGGGCCTGACCCCGGCGGAGTTCCGAGAGCAGGCCCTTCGGGCGGCCGCCTAGCGGTTATGATTTAACGCGTCCAAGTTCTGAGGCGCAGTTCATGGCGACAGGGCCTTTTCGTGACCACCTTGAAGTTCAAGCAAGCAGGCGCGGGAGTACGCCGAGCGCCTCGCTGAGCCCATGATCGAGCACGACTTCGGCGTGTCCACGCGCAAGGCGTACAAGGTGAAAACGGTCGATATATACCTGTTCGACGGATACCTCGAGAAATAAGACACGGGGAGCGCACAGCGGTTCTTACCCGAGCTCACCAGGCGGTGCCTCCTCGCCCATGCAATCGCTTTTAACTTGAACTCTTCATGGACTTATTGCAGGTAGATGGCTATTTTTAGGGTATCGTCAACTCACTGAGGGAAGGAATATCCATGGCCATCTTCATCGGTACAGAGCAAGAGTTCAACAAGTTCATAGGCCCGCGCGTCCACAACAGGATCAACGCGCTCGCACGCGCCGCCAAGCACGACCGCGGGCTCGTATGCGAACATTGCGGCAGGAAGGTCGATGAGCTCGAGGCAACCCATATTCACGGACGCGACCGGAAGACGATCGTCCATGAGATTCTCGAATCGTACGATGACGGGGATACGTACCGGGTCGACCTCGACGCCTTCGAGCGGCAACTCGATGCAGCACACTCCCCCATCGGCAACGTGGTCCTCTTCCTCTGCCCCGAGTGCCACCGCGCCTACGACCGCAACTGCTCAGCTGAAGCGAGATCGGACGAAGCAAAGCTCGGCACGAAATCCGGTGCCGACGCCCTTGCGGCCACCGCAAACCCCGACACCGCCCGCAAGCCCTCTGATCTCTCCCCGAAACCAGGAGAAAGCAACAAAACGTATGTCACGAGGGTTTTCGAGCAACTCTATCGAGGAGGGAATATTTCCGATTACGAGCTGAATAGGCTCTGCTCCCACGACGCCGACGATGAAGCGTATCGTTCGAGGACTTTCGGTTTCACCAGGCCACTCCTGGTTACAAACGATGCGGAACGCTTCGACGAGCACGGTCATCCGCGATATTACGCAGAGATGTGCTGCGGACATTTTTTCTTGTGCAGCCAGTGGTTTCGCGAGAACAACAGCGGCTACAACCTAGACAAGTTCCAGAGATGGGCAGAGAAGATGGCCCGGTAAGGCGAGCGACGCAGAGGCCCACGGCGCTCTCCGGTCATCTCCTCGGGCTCGTATAATCTTGTTTGAACGCATCAATCATGATGGAAGGATGGGACTATGGCCAAGGAAGGCTGCTCCCAGGAAATCAGCGTCATCAAAGACGACCAGGGGATCCTCTTCCTCGGAGACCCCCGCGAAATCCAACGGTTCTTCGAGGAGCACAGCCTGGCATCACGCGAGTTCCGCACCAAGGCTCTCAAGATGGGCGGCGTCGCGCTGCAGAAAGCGAGCGACGCGTCCATGCAGTCCGGGCGCTGGGTTAAACTCACCAAGGAGTCCGCCGAGCTCGTAAAGAAGTACGGCAAGGCGGGAGGCCTCCAGCCCGGAGTCGCACAGGCGGCGAACGGACGCATCGTCAAGTGGCTGAAGTTCGAGACCCCCAGTCAGCTCTTCTCTCCGGCCATGGCAACGGGCGTAGCCGGAATGATGACCCAGATGGCACTCGAGCAGGCGATCCAGGAGATAACCGATTACCTCGCCACCATCGACGATAAGGTCAACGACCTCCTACAGGATCAGAAAGACCGCGTGCTCGCCGATCTCATGGGCGTCGTCTTCGAGCTTGACGAGGCGACCTCCATCAGAGATTGCACCGGAACGCTTAGCGACGCGGCCTGGTCCAAGGTTGCCCCCTGCGCCAAGACAACGGGGACAGCCCTCGCGTACGCCCTGACCAAGCTCCAGGGGATCTGCGACAAACTCGCTAGGGCCCACTCCCCCGAGGACGTCGACGGCGTGCTCGAGCGCGCCACGGACGACGCTCGCATGTGGCTCTTCGTGATCGCCCGCGCTATCCAGACGCGCGACCGGTTTTCCGTCATCGAGCTCGAGCGCGCGTTTGCCGAAAAGCCCGAGGTGCTCGAGGAGCATCGGCTGGCGATCGTCGAGGCACGGAGGGACCGGCTTGCAAAGGTCCGCACGAAGGTGGACGCCATGCGGGCGACCCTCAACGAAACCGCCGACCGCGTCCGCGGCGAGAAGCTGCTCCATCCCTTCGTCGTAGACAGGGTGCTGGGAAAACTCGACGCCCTCATGGCGGCAACGAGGGAGTTCTCCGAGCAGCTCGGTATCGAGATGGAGGAGAAGACGATCGAGCGCGCGCCCGGCTGGGACGTGGTCGCCCGCAAGTTCGTCGAGGATCGCGCCGCCGACGCGGCAGCCGCGGGAGAGCAGATGGCTGCAGGGGCACAGGACCTCGGCGGCAAGGCGCTCGTAGGGGCACAAGACCTTGGAGGGGCGGTCGCCGAGGGTGCCGGCGCTCTCGGCGACGCCGTCGGGAAGGGCGCTCAGGACGCAGCGAAGGCGCTCGAATCCATCGACCTTGGCAAGGTGGCGGAGGCACTCCCCTTCAAACTGCCCTTTGGAAGATAAGCGTCGGTTCGGTCAGCAGATCGGAGCGGGTGACTCTATGCGGAAACACAAGAAGACAGAGGCCCGACCCTCCGATAGCCGTTCGGCGGATGCGTACATCGAAGCGGCCAACGCGGCGATCAGCTCGGCGGAAATGGCAGTACCCCAACTCAAGAAAAGAAGCGGCGGGGGTGCAAGGATTGCCGGAGCCGTCGAGGACGCCGTTCCCCACATGCGCATCGCAGCGGAGCAACTGTCCGAAGTGGCCCCATCTCGTCGCACCCATAGCAAAGAAGGTTGCCGATATCATGTCCGACAAGGTTCCCGAAGCTCTGGAGGAGAGTGCCGGTCGGATAGCCGGTGCGGCGATGGGAGCAGGGCCGCTTTGGAAGACGCAGTCGGCACCGCCCGGGACTCTATCATCAACGCCGCCGAAGCGCGCTCCCCGAATGCACCGGCAATGGCTTTCCCAACAATGATCTCGACCGCAACTCCCTCGAGCCTGTGACGATTGCCTGGCTGGTAGCCAACCCCGAGATAACCGATTGGGCAG
>DVLD01000116.1 GCA_018715725.1 Candidatus Aveggerthella excrementigallinarum | reverse complement strand
CTATTTGCGAGGGGTTGTGGATGCGTTGCTCGCTGTCTGGCCCTGGGGTCTCATACCGCGGTGCGCGCATACAACCAACGTTACTGCAACAATGTAGCACCTTTTATAGGGAAATACACTGGGCGAAGGGGGTATTTCTCAGGTTATTTCGAGAAACGTAACTATGAATTTTATGCGCAGGTCATCCGGCGAAAATGGGCAGTGCATGCTACAGGAAGGTAACAGGACGTCCATGCGTCTGCGGAAATGGTAGAGTATAAGTCGCAAACTCGAGACAAAGGGGAAGGCGGCGCCGCGCACACGGCCCGCCTTCCCCTTTGCTATGCCCGCGCTCTTGCGAAATGTCGCGCGGACGAGGCTTGGAAGCCATGGAGGGCTGGCTTCCATCGAATGATGGTGACGTTAAGCTGCCATTGCGGCGTCTTCCAGGGCGTCGCCCTCGTCGCCGGCGACCCAGCCTTCGAGCACCTCGGCGTCATCATGGCACTGTGCGCAGTACATAACGGACGCGCGGTGCGCCTTGTGACAAGTGGTGCAGGCCAGCTCGCCGTGCTGGGCGTTGTGCGGATTGTACTGGCCCATGTCGGCGGTCAGCTCCTTCAGGTCGGCGCGCGTTTCAGCGTGGCAGGCCTCGTTCAGGCAGAAGTCGTCGCCCTGCAGGCCGCGCGCCTCGGTGAGGTCTTCGTCGGTGCGCTCATCGAGCGGGTAGTAGTAGTTGCCGGTGACCCAGTTCATACCCTCAGCGATCTGCTCGTCCAACGTGGGGACGTGGCACGACAGGCAGGTGTCGCCGTTCAGGGAGCGGTGGCTGGCGGCCAGCATGGAGCTGGCGTCGCTCACCTCGTTGCCCCATTTGTCCGTGGCGGGCTGCCCGGGCTCTGCCTCGTAGGTGGGGAGATACGTCTCCATGGGGGTGTGGCAGATGGCGCCGCAGAAGCTCGGCTGCTCATGCCAGACCCACATGCCGGCTCCTGCCACCACGAGGACGGCCACGACGACGCCGGTCACGATGGGCAATCTCTTCGTCTTTTTCTTCGGGCTCGGGGTGTCGGCGGTATTCTCGGCCATTGGTGGTTCCTTTCTCGCGAAGACGAATCGTTAGGCGATGTCGCCAGCCATGTGGCGGACGGCGTGGCGACCGAAGGTGATCGTGCGGCCACACGCGCACCCGACGATGCATTCGGGGTAGTTGTTGCCGAACACGCTGCCGGAGCAGTCGCCGGCTGCCCACAGGCCCTCGATGACCTGCCCCTGGGCGTTCAGGCACTGCATGTTCTCGTTGATGCGAATGCCGTCAACGGTGGTGAGGAGCGAGCCGCCATACCAGACGCCGTAGAACGGGGGCGTTCGCAGGGAGGAGAGGCGATAGGCTTCCTTGCCGAAATCCGTGTCCGCCTGGGCGTCGAAGAACCCGTTGTAGCGCTCGACCTCCGCCAGGAACGTTTCTTTCGCCTCGCCCGTGAAGCCAAGCTCGTCAGCAAGGTCCTCGATGGTGTCGGACTTCTTCATGACGCCCTTTTCCAGCTCTGCAGCGTAGATCTCGTCGATTGGGGTGTCGGCCTCCTTCGCCAAGAGCTGCTGGGTCTGGCGCGAGCAGCCGATGGTGGAAAAGCGCTTCACGTCCTCTTTGAGGTTCGCGTCGAAGATCTGGCAGAACACGCCGCCGTTGTGCTCTGCCGCCGCGAAGCAGCAGAAGTCGTACGGGGTGGACTCGTTGCAGAAGCGACGACCGTCGCGCGTGACCTTCATGAACGGCTGGGAGCCCAGGTTGAACTGCTTGTCGGTACCGCGGAAACCGGCGATTTCCCCTGGCTCGGTCACGATGCCTGCGTCTTCACCCGGGAAGACCGCGCCGCGGTCGAAGATCATAGGAGCGCCGATCGTGTCTTTCGCGGCACCCGCCCAGAGCGCCGCCTTGATGCCGCCGCCCGTGTTGTTGGGGGAGCCGTACTGCAGCGTGACGCAGCGGTCAACCATCGGGTTGCACGCGCGCAGCATTTCGGCGTTGCTGACGTAGCCGCCCGTGGTCAGGAGCACGCCCAGCTGAGAGTTAATCTGCACGTAACCGTCGGTCACTTTGAAGATGGCGCCCGTGACCTTGCCGTTCTCGTCCTGGACGAGCTTCGCAAGGTCATGATTGTACGTCACGTCGTAGCCGCGCTCTTGGATGTAGTGCAGCAGGATCGTGTTGCGGTCGAGCGATTTGCCCTCGGCGTCCTTGCCGGAGTAATAATGCTCCATGGGTGCGAGGTAGTAGCTGGTGCCGCCCGTCTCGTGGTCGATGTCGTTGTCGAAGGCGCACTTCATGCCCGCTGCCGTGAGGATCGGGTCGATCCATTCGACGACGTCTTTGCTCTCGCGGATCCAGACGTTGATGACGCGCTGGTCGCACTGGCCGGACGCGTAGCGGGAGAACTCGTTCAGCAGGCGTCCCTCGTCCACATGGGCGCCCGCTGCTTCGGTGTAGCGTGTGTTGATGGCGCCGAACCAATGGCGGGACTTTTGGATGTCGCCGGTCTTCTCGCACAGCGTGAAGTCAAGGCCGAGGTCCGCGGCGGTCGCGGCTGCGGACATGCCGCCGTTGCCGGCGCCAATGATGAGCAGCTCCGTCTCGCGCGTCTCGATGATGTCTGCCGGGTCGATCTCGGGTGCGGTGCCAAGCCAGTCCGGCGTGTCGTTCGCGGTGCTGGCCTCCTGCGCCGATTCGGCGGGAGCGGTGTCGCGCGTTTTGGGCGCGCATCCGGCAAGCCCGAACGCCGCCAAGGCTCCCGTCGCCGCGACTCCCGTCAGGAAGTGTCGGCGGGAGATGCCCGTTTCGAAAGTGGTCATAGTTCCCTCCTTTGCGGTTAGTCGTGTGGTCGCCGCGCAGTGTTCTCGTCTCGCGCGGCGGACAGGACGCGCCCACTATGCCCTTAGCGCTGGTTGAGCGCATCACGAAGGAGGAACCAGACTGTCAAGAACGTGCGGAAATGCCCGATTATTCCCTCACCCACCTGGTACCAGATTTGCTGTTTTGCCTTGTGGGGTGGCGGGTGACCGTCTAGACTCCCTCTGATGCTTCGCAGGTTTGAATAAAGTTCGCGAAAAGCTTGAGGGGGCTTTCATGGGAGTCGCGAAACGAGCGCTCGGGCAGCTTCGCATCACGCCCTTGTGGGCTAGATGCGTCATCGTGATCACGCTGGATTTGATGTACACGTGGGTGACCAACACCTGGCTGTATCCGAGCTTTGTTGACGTGTTGCCGGCGGCGCGAGAATGCTCGAGCTTTGCGGGCGTTCTGACGATGCTCGCGTTGGCGTGGGTTGCGTACAAGCATGCCGAAAAGATCAGCAAGCGGGTTTGGAGCGCGGCTGCGGTCGGCATGTTCTTGGCGGGCATGGCACTGGTGTTCGTTGCGCTGTGGACGGATAGCCCTCAGCTTTTGGTGGTTGGTGCTGTTGTTCGTTCCATCGCTTCGCGGTGGTTCGTCATCATGGCGGGACTTCAGCTCTGCGCGCTCGGCGGGAAGTCGTGCATGTCGGCCATTGCGGTTGCGTACTTGGCGAGTTACGCACTGCGCTATTTCGTGGGCGCCATGCCCGACGCGATCGTGCTGTGCTTCCTCGCTGTGATTCCTCTTGCGCAACTTGCGCTTTCGTACCGGGATGCCGAGTCTTGCTTCGTGACTATGCGCGAGGTTCCTTCGGCAGATGTCGCCTCTCTCGTGCAGCCTGCTTCGTTCTTGCCGTTTTCCCACCGGCTGTTTGTTGCCATCTTCTTGTTCCGCGCTGCATATGGCTTCGCTATTGCGTACGGCGCCACGGAGGGCAATCCGCAGCAGGTGTTCCTCTCGGTCGTTCCGCTTGCGTTCGTGGCGATCTTCCTTGCTCTGCCGCGGCTTCCGCGCGCGGATGTGCTTTACCAAATCGCGGCGCTGCTCGTTGTCTCAGGGCTCATCTCCGCTTTGGTGTTCACGGGGACCATCAGCGCGCCAGGCTCGCTGCCAAACGGGCTTTTGTACGCGGGCAGCGAGTGCTTCGACGTGCTGATGTGGTTTGTGCTGGCGTCAATTGGCGCCCGAAATCCGGCGAACGCGTTCATGGTGTTCGCATGGGGCAGGGGCACGTCTTCGCTCGCCATTCTGGTGGGCACGTCGTTCGGCCATACCACGAACTTCTCAAGCGACCCGTTTGTGACGTCGTTGTGGATTGCGGCGGTGCTGTTCGTGTTCGTGGCACTCAACCTCACCGCCTTGGAGCGCTTTTCGTTCCAGGAGGCCATTGAAGGCGTGCAGAAGACAGAGCCTGTTGAGCCGCAGCTGGTTCAGGTGGCGGGATTGGACGAGCTGTGTGCAAACGCGGCGAAGCGCTATCGTCTGACGCCGCGCGAGACGGAGATCATGGAGCTGCTAGCGCACGGTCGCAATGGCCCCTTCATCCAGGAGAAGCTGGTCATTTCGCGCAACACCATCAAAACGCATGTCTCGAACATCTATGCGAAGATGGGAGTGCATTCGCAGCAAGAGCTCATCGATCTGGTGGAAGGCACGCAGGCGAAAGGGTGACGGCGGGGAGGCGCTGTCTTCGCCGGTGCCCACGGATTTCGCTATACTGCCGCCTATGACTACGCATGGAACACTCATCATCTGCCCGACGCCCATTGGCAACCTGGGCGACATGCCGCCGCGCGCGCTCGATGCGCTGCGCGCGGCAGACGTCGTGTGCGCGGAGGACACGCGCGTGACAGGCAAGCTCCTGGCTGCGTTCGGCATCGAGAAGCGCCTTGAGCGCTTGGACGAGGCCACCATCTCGCACGCTGCCGCGCGCATTGTGGAGCGCGTGCTGGCGGGCGAGCGCATTGCATACTGCAGCGATGCCGGCATGCCGGGCGTGTCCGACCCGGGGCAGCGCTTGGTGGACGCCGCGCTTGACGCTGGTGCGCCAGTGGAGGTGCTGCCAGGGCCGACGGCCGTGGCGACCGCCTACGTGGCGAGCGGCTTTCCGTGTCCGCGGTTCTATTTCGGCGGCTTCTTTCCGCGCAAGGCGGGGGAGCGTTCTACCGTGCTACAAGGCTTGCGCGCGCTTGATGCCGTGGCGCTGTTCTACGAAAGCCCAAACCGCATTGCGAGCGCGCTCGAGGCGGTGGCGGCAGAGCTGTCGCACCGTCGGGTGGCTGTGTGCCGCGAGCTTACGAAGGTGCACGAAGAGGTCGTGCGCGGGCGGGCTGCCGAAGTGCGCGGCGAGTTCGCACGGCGCATGGAAGCAGGCGGCGTGAAGGGCGAGATCGTGCTTGTGATCGACGCGCCGTCCGCAGAAGAGCATGAGGCCGCGGGCGAGGCGGCCCATGCGTCCGCCGAAGAGCGCGCTGCCGAGCTGCGCGCCGACGGGTCTTTGTCAACCAAGGACATCGTGAAGGCGCTCCGTGCCGAATTCGGCATCTCGCGCAACGAGGCCTACGAGATCGCGACGCGCGCATGAGCGAGCGCACAGTGCCTGCGCGCATGCGGTGGAAGACGCCGGGGCATGGCGCCACAGTGGGCGAGCCGGTCGTGCTGCGCGTGGACGGCCTGGACGTGGAGCTGCGCTTCAAGAACGTGCAGAACGTGAACGTCCGCGTGCGCGACGACGGCTCCATCCATGCGTCGGCGCCTTCGTGGATGTCGCGGGCGGAGGTGGAGCGCCTGATCGCCGCCAAGGCAGACTGGTTGCGTGAGCGCCAAGCGCGCCTGGCTGATTCGCCGCGCGGCATGATCGCGCAGGCTACGCCGCAGGAGAAGAAAGAATGGCGCGCGGTGGTGCAGGCGTTTGTCCCGGCGCTCATCGAGCAATGGGCGCCCATCATGGGCGTGGAGGGCCGCGTGACCAAGCTGGCGTACCGCGACATGACAAGCCGCTGGGGTTCGTGCCAACCGGGCACGGGGCGCGTGTGTATCAACATTCGCCTGGCGGCGTTCCCGCCGAAATGCCTAGAGTACGTGGTAGTGCACGAGCTCTGCCATTTTCTCGTGCGAAACCACGGCCCGCGCTTCCAAGCGCTCATGACGAAGTTCATGCCCGACTGGAAAGAGCGTCGCGCGCTGTTGGAGTAGGGAGCCAACACGAAAAGAGGGGCCGGAGCCCCTCTTGATGCCGTGATGTTGATGAGCCGTGATGGCGCTGCGGCGTGGTGATGCTGGGCAGCGGTGCGGCTGGTGCGGTTTCACTCCTGCGGGCAAAGGGCACCGGCTTCGGCGTCCACGATGACCGTCACGTCCGGGTGGAACTGCAGGATGGAAGCGGGCACGCGCGGGGTGACGTCGCCGAAGAAAGCATCGCGCACGATCCGCGCCTTGCCCTCGCCATTGGCGACGACGAGCACCTTGCGGGCGCGCATGATGGTGCCAATGCCCATGGTGTAGGCCTGGCGCGGCACATCGTCGATGGAGTCGAACAGGCGGCTGTTCGCGGTGATGGTGCTCTCCGTCAAATCGACGCAGTTCGTCATCTTCGGGAAGACGTCAGCCGGCTCGTTGAAGCCGATGTGGCCGTTATGACCCAGGCCGAGCAGCTGCAGGTCAACGCCGCCGGCCTGCTGGATGGCCTCCTCGTAGGCGGCGCAGGCGGCGTCGGCGTCGGGGTTGCTGCCGTCCGGCACGTGCGTGCGGTCTTTGTCGATGTTCACACGATCGAACAGGTGCTTGTTCATGAAGTAGCGGTAGCTCTGGTCGTGGTCGCCGGACAGGC
>DVLD01000115.1 GCA_018715725.1 Candidatus Aveggerthella excrementigallinarum | reverse complement strand
CGGCGAACGCCGTGGCGCAGGCCGTCAAAGACTGCGTGGAGCGATAATGCAGGCGCTTTCGAAAGAAGCCGTGGCGCGCGCGGTCTACGAGACCATCCCGCGCATCGCCTGCGAGCTGCCAGCCGACGTGCTGGCGGCCCTGGAGCGCGCCTTCGCCGAAGAGCGCAGCCCGCGCGCCCGCGAGGTGCTGCGCCAGCTGACCGAGAACGCCCGCATCGCGCGTGAGGACCGCGTGCCTATCTGCCAGGACACGGGCACCGTGTGGGTCTGCCTGGAGGCGGGCCCGGGCGTCATGGTGCCGGCCGACGTGTTCGCCGACGTGGACGACGCCGTGGCGCGCGCCTACGAGGAGGCGCGCCTGCGCATGTCGGTCGTGAAGGACGCCCTGTTCGACCGCGCGAACACGCGCACGAACGCCCCGGCGTTCTGCGAATTCCACCCGGTGGACGAGCCGGCCGTGGCGCGCCTGCACATCATGCTGAAGGGCGGCGGCTCGGACAACGCGAGTCGCGTGGTCATGCTCACGCCCGGTGCGGGCCTGGCCGGTGTGAAGGACGAGCTCGCGCGCTGCGTGCGCGAGAAGGCCGCCAACGCCTGCCCGCCGCTCGTGATCGGCGTCGGCCTGGGCGCCACGTTCGACAAGGTGGGCGGCCTGGCGAAGCGCGCGCTCATGCGTCCCATCGACGCGCCGGCGCCCGACGCGCGCACGGCGGAGCTGGAGGCGGAGCTGCTCGAGCTCGTGAACGCCACAGGCGTGGGCGCGGGCGCTCTCGGCGGCGCGCACACCGCGCTCGCTGTGAAGGTGAACACCGCGCCGTGCCACATCGCCGCGCTGCCGCTCGCCATCAACATGGGGTGCTCGGCCATGCGCCGCGCCACCGTCGACCTGGCGGGGGAGTAGCGAGATAGGGGCGTGCGTTGAGTGCGCGGTGGCCGCGCGTCGCGCCCTGCCGGCGGCCTGCCATGCGCGCACGGTGTGCAGGAGGCTTGCTCCATGCTCGCACACTCGCCCGCAGAACAACAAAGCCCGGAGGCCTGCATGTTCGCAGGCTTCCGGGCTTTTCGCATGCCGGGGTGGTTTCGTCTCGCTGCTACTGCTCGTTCACGCGCTTGATGCCGTCGAGCACCGCCTGGTGCAGCTCTTCCAGGCTGTCCTCGTCTTCGGTCCACTGGTGCGTGAGCATGCCAAAGTCCTGCGTGAAGCCGCATTTCTCCAGCAGTTCGGCCACCTCCTGCGGGCCGTTCTGACCCCAGCCGTACGAGCCGAACGGGATGCCGATGCGACCCTTCGGCGAGAGCCCCTTCAGGTACCACAGGAAGCTCGCCACCGTGGGCATCATGCCGTTGTTGAGCGTGGGGGAGCCCACGGCGATGTAGCGCGCTGAGAGCACCTCGGTCATGATGTCGGAGATGTGGTCCACCTTCAGGTCGAACAGGCGCGCCGGGATGCCCGCCTCGATGAACGCCTCCAGGATCTGCTGGGCCATGACCTCGGTGGTGTGCCACATGGAGTCGTAGACCACGATGGCGTACTCGTCAGGCTGAAGCGAGCTCCACTTTCCGTACGTCTCCAGGATCTCCGCCACATGCGAGCGCCAGATGACGCCGTGGCTCGGCGCGATCATGTCGAACTCCAGGCCGCCCAGCACGCCGAGTGCGCGCGTTACGTGACGCGAGTACGGCATGACGATGTTCGCGTAGTACTTCTTCGCCTGCGCCAGCACCTCGGGCAGGCCCACCTCGTCGTCGAAGCGCTTCGACGAGGCGAAATGCTGGCCGAAGGCGTCGTTGCTGAAGAGGATTTTGTCGTGGGCGTCGTAGGTCACCATGTTGTCGGGCCAGTGCACCATAACGGTGCTCGTGAATGTCAGCGTGCGCGTGCCGATGCAGAGGGTGTCGCCGGTTTTCACGGGGATGTACTCGTACTCCGTTCCGTAGTGCGCCTGCAGTCCTTTGAGGCCGTGCGGATTGCTCGTGACAATTTTCGCGTTCGGCGCGGCGGCCATGATGGCGGGGATGGCGCCGGAATGGTCTTGCTCCACGTGGTTGGAGACCACGTAGTCAATGCGCGCCGGGTCAATGACGTCGGAGATGCGCTCGAGCAGCTCGTCGGCGAACTGCGGCTTGCACGTGTCAATGAGCGTGACGTGCTCGTCCAGGATGAGGTAGGCATTGTACGTGGACCCGCGGTCGGTGGTGTAGCCGTGGAAGTTGCGCTCGGTCCAGTCGATGCCGCCGACCCAGTACACGTCGGGCTTGATCTCGGTCGCTCGAAGCATAGGAGCCTTCTTTCTCGTGTGCCGGCATGGCCGGCTTTGCGTACGCGCCCATTGTAGCGCCGTGCCGGCGGGCGGGGTGCTCCGGCGGGCGCCGTCCGCAGAGAAAGCGTGGTTGAAGGTGCGCTGCGCGTCGTCCGAGAGCGCGGTAACGGTACAATGCCCCCAAGGTTAGGAGGGGGTTATCAAGTCGGTTGAGGACATCATGCGCCGCCGCGCCGAGGAGCGCGAGGCCATAGGCGAGGGTCTCGCGACGGGCAGCGTGCCCGGCAAGGCGCCTTCCCCTGGCGAGGGGCAGGCCGCGGGCGAGCGGCGTTCTGCGAGTGGGCGGCGTTCTGCGGACACTGATGTCCGCGGGCGCGCGAGCGCCGTCATACCGGCTCCTTTAGCGAAGTTCGCGCGCAAGCTCCAGGGCATCGACAAGCTCCTGCTGCTGGCCATCGCGTTGTTCGCGGCCTTTACCGTGGTGCGCACCATGCTGGCGGACTTTCCGAAGGCCGCCGATGTCATGCCTGACGAGATGCGCTATATGGACCTCGCGCGCAGTCTGCTGACCGACGGCACGCTCACGATCCGCGGCGTGCAGACCACGTTCCAGAAGATTCTCTACCCCATAGCGCTCATGCCGGCCATGCTCTTCCACGACCCGCTGATGCAGGTGAAGGTCATGGGCTTCCTGAACGCGCTCTACGCTTCGTCCGCCCTGTTCCCGGCGTACGTGCTGGCGCGCCGCATTGCGCCCGGGTTCTGGCCCGGCGTCGCGTGCCTGGCCATTGCCGCGCTGCTGCCGGATCTGTGCTACTCCATGACGTTCATGAGCGAAAGTCTGTATCTGCCGCTGTCGTTGTGGCTTTTGGTGCTGCTGTGGGACGCGCTCGAAAAGCCGGGACGTCGCGGCGTCGTGCTCGCCGCGGCGGGCGGCGTGCTGTGCTACGTGGCCTACCTGTGCAAGGAAGTGGCGCTCGCCTACGTCATTGTGGTGGCGCTCATGTTTGCCGCGCGCGCCGTGCGCCGCGCCCTTGAGGTGCGGAAGGAGGCGCGAGCTCGCACTGCCCGGGCCATCGTGAACGACGTGGCGTTCGTGGACTCCTTCGCCCGCATGGCGCTCTTCCTGGCGGGCTTCTTGCTGCCGTTCGCGCTCATGAAGCTCACGCTGTTCGCGGGCATGCTCAATTCGTACAACCAGTCCTCGCTCGACATCCTGCAGAGCCTCTACGTGGATGTGTTCGCGTTCCATGCGCTGGCGTTGGGTTTGGTACACTTCGCGCTGGGATTCGCGTTCTTTCCGCTCGTGCTGCCGCTCGTGTCATGGCGCCATTTCCCGCGCGAGCACCGCACGTTCTTGACGCTGCTCGCGCTCGTGCTCCTGGTGAGCTTTCTCACGGTGGTGTTCACCATCTCCATGCGCGAGGACGCCGGTCACGTGGCGCTCCGTCAGCACCTGCGTTACGTGGGGCCGCTGCTCGTACCGTTCGCGTTCTACCTGGTGCGCATGGCCGCGATTGGCCCGCGCCCGCGCTGGAGCGAGACGCTCGGCCGCGGCCACGTGCTCACGGTGGTGCTCACGGCATTCTGCGTGGGCATTTTGCTGCTCTTCGGCACGGCGAATCTCTATCAGGGTCTCGACAGCGCTACGCTGCGCGTTTTCCGCGCCGTGTGCGAGCTCGACGCGGTCATCCCTGCCGAGAAGTACGACGCCGCGGTGGGCGGGTTGGCCGCCATTCCCGATGACGAACCGCTGCTCGAGATCAACGCTGCCGTCTGGGCGATGCGCGCCGTCATCGTGGCGCTGGCTGCGGCGGGCACGGTGGCGTTTTGCGCGCGCGGGCGGCGCGGCGAGCGGGGTGCGCGGTGCGTCGTGGGCGTGGTGCTCGCGTTCTGCCTGGTGAACACGGTGGCATGCTGCGTGCACAACCGCGAGGCGTACGGTACGGGAGAAGAGTCCGTGCAGGAGGCGTTGGCGGTGGATAGGGCGCTTGACGCGCTGCCGGACGACGCGCAGGTGCTCATCGTGTACGACGACAGCAACACAATGGCGAACAACCTGGTCACCACGTATGTCATTGACCGCCACCACACATATCGTTACGTGAGCGAAGGGGACGTGCGCAATCACCTGGCCGATGACGGCACGCTCTCCGCGAGCGTGTTGCCGGGCGGTGCGGAGGCGAGCGGCCTCACGCCTGGCATGATGGAGGGGGCGGGCTCGCTCGAGGCGCCCACTTACGTGCTGGTGGACGAGCAGCAGAAGCTCCACGTGAGCAATGGCAACGCTCTCATCATCGAGCACGACCCGGTGGTGCGTTTCACGCTCTATTGCGTCCCGAACGGCGAGCCCGTGCGTTTCGACGCGGGGTAGCGCTCGTCGGCGCAAGGCTCTTTGCGCTGCCTGTTCGCGTGCGTTGCTGGCGCGGCCCTTTTGGCGCTGGAGCGGTGTCTTATTTGGCGCAAAATCGCCGATATTGACCCTTAGGCGCTTTTTCGAGAGCTCGCAGCTGCATTCGTTCTGCAAATGACCGCAGTCATTCCACGAAATGTGCTTGAGGGTGCCAATGTGGGTCAATATCGGCGATTTTGTGCCAGAGAAAGGCATTCCGCAGTGACGTTCGACGCGGGAGCGGGCGAAATCCGTTTGACCTGGAGTGTGCTCCAGGCAGTAGGGTGCTTGGGCAAGACGAATCACAGAGCGAAAGTGGGAATCGCATGCAATACCGTACGTTGCCTCACGGAGGCGAGCAGATCAGCGTCATCGGCCTGGGCATGGGCTCTATCCACCAGGCGGGAGTCGAAGAAACCGAGCGCACCGTGCGCGCCGCTATCGACGCGGGCGTGAACTTCCTGGATTTCGTGCCGAGCGAGGCGGCGGCGTTCGAAGGCTACGCGCGCGCCCTGCGCGGCCAGCGCGACAAGGTCATGCTGCAGGTGCATCTGGGCGCCGACTATTCCAGCGGGAAGTACGGCTTCACCACGGATTTCGCTGCCACTAAGCGCGAGTTCGAGGCGCGCCTGGCGGTGTTGGGCACCGACTACGCCGACTTCGGTTTCATCCACTGTATCGACGAGGATGCCGACTTCGACAAGGTCATGAACGGTGGCACCTGGGACTATGCGTGCCGCATGAAGCAGGAGGGCGTCATTCGGCATCTGGGGTTCAGCACGCACAGCGTCGACATCGCCCGACGTTTCTTGGCCACGGGAGCCATGGACCTAGGCATGTTCAGCATCAATCCGATGTACGACTACACTTCCGAGTCGGCGTACGGCAAAGGCGAGGCCGATGACCGCGCCGCGCTCTATCGCGAGTTCGAGCGTGCGGGCGTGGGCATATCCGTCATGAAGGCATTCGCGGGCGGGCAGCTGCTGGACGCCCGACAGTCGCCGTTCGGCCAGGCGCTCACGCATGCCCAATGCATCCAGTACGCGCTCGACCGCCCGGGCGTGCTCACGGTTTTGCCGGGCGTTCGCGACCGGGCCGACCTGGACCGCGTGCTGGCGTACCTGGATGCCTCGGACGAAGAGCGTGACTACTCCGTGCTTGGTGCGATGGCGCCGCAGTCGAGCGCGGGGTCGTGCGTGTACTGCAACCATTGCCAGCCGTGCCCGGAGGGCATCGGCATTGGCATGGTGAACAAGTTCTACGATCTGGCGCGCTTGGGTGACGACATGGCCGCTCGGCATTATCGCGACCTGGAGGTGCACGCCTCGGCGTGCAGGCAGTGCGGCCATTGCGATGCGCGCTGCCCCTTCGGCGTCGAGCAGAGTGCCCGCATGCGGGAAATCGCCGCGTACTTCGGAGAGTAGGCAGGCGAAGGGGAGAGCGAACGTGCCCGAAGCGTGCACGCGCCCGAAGCGCACGCAGGCCGAAGCGCACATGCGTGGCTCGAGGCCCGCGCATTCGCGTGCGCGTTCGAGAACCAGCGCATTTGCGGGCGTGCCCACAGATCCGTACCCGAGTGCGCCTAACAACGACTGGCGCACGCGAGCGCGCTCTCGAGCGCGCGCCGCAACATCTTCGCACGCAAAAAAAACGACCCCGCCAGGATGTCCCGGCGGGGTCGTTTCATGATTGCGCTTGGCGGTCGGAAGTCGCGGGGTTACAGGCCCAGTGCCTTCTCGACGTCGGCGAAGACGACCTGCGGGTCGCGGTCGCCGTCGATGGAGACGAGCAGCTCGCAGCCGCGGTAGTAATCGATCAGCGGAGACGTGGACTTCTCGTAGACGTCGAGGCGGTTGCGCACCGTGGCCTCGTTGTCGTCGTCGCGCTGGTACATCTCGCCACCGCACTTCGGGCAGGAAGCGTCGGCGACGGAGCCGATGTAGCCGCACTCCTTGCACATGCGGCGGCTGGTCAGGCGCTTGACGATGACCTCGGCGTCAACGTCGATGAGCAGGGCGGCGTCAAGCGGGCGCTCCAGCTTGGAGAGCTCAGCGTCCAGGGCCACGGCCTGCGCGGACGTGCGCGGGAAGCCGTCCAGGATGAAGCCGTTCTCGGTGTCCGGGTTTTGCAGGCGCTCGGTCACGAGGCCGATGATGACGTCGTCGGGAACGAGGTCGCCGGCGTCCATGTAGGTCTTCGCCTTCTTGCCCAGCTCAGTGCCCTCCTTGACGGCAGCACGGAGCATGTCGCCGGTAGAGATGTGCGGGGTGTTGTACTTTTCAACGAGGAGAGCGGCCTGCGTGCCCTTGCCGGCACCGGGGGCTCCCAGCAAAACGATGTTCATGCGTATCGTTCCTTTCAGTCTGAACAACCTGAGACATTGTAGCAAACGCACCGTGAGCACGCGATGATTTCGGGGTGCGTGCTGGTATTGCCCGGGAAGGGCGCGGCGTAGTGCGAAGGCTGCCGCGAGCGCAGCGTGCGGTGGGCATAGGGCTTGTCGGGCGTGGTGGCCGAGGTGCGCCCGACAACCGAGCCCATTGCCCGTAGCGCGCCGCTACTCGTCGAACAGTTGGCTGGCGTAGGTGTCGCTTATCCAGGCGAGGAAACCAGGCGTCGAGTCCACCACGGCCACGGCGTCCTCAAGCGCGCTGTAGACGTCGGTGCGCTGCTTGTCGCGCTTCGAAGGGTGGCGCGAAGGGGGCTCGCTACCGGCCATGAACAGGGAAAACTCCACCAACAAATCCGGATAGAGCGCCAAGAATCGGTCGAAGTGCTTGCGCACGGCATCTAGATCGCCGTTTTTGTACGCCAGGACGGTCTCGGCCAGCAGGAACCAGCTGGACTCTTCGCAATCGTAGCGCTCGTGCAGGGCGCGGAGTGATTCGGCGTTCTCGAAGTACACGTAAATCATGGCGAGTAGGCCGCGCAGGTTCTGGTGGTCGGCCGAATCGAGCTCGAGCGCGCGCTCGCACGCGGCGAGCGCAGTGCGGTAGCGACCCAGGTCATAGTTGAGGAATGCGCGGTCGGCCTTCGTGAGCAGCATCGTGCGTCCGAGCGGGTCTTCCCAGGCGCTCGTGGCGGCGTTGGCGGCAGTGGCGACGCTTGCGGCGGCGTTGGCGACAGCGGCAGCGTTGGAGACGGTGGCGACGTTGGTGGCGGCAGCAGCGGCGCCCGGAGCGCGGGAGTCTGCGTCCGCAGCGCTGGCGTCCGCGGTGGCCTCGCTTGTCGCGGTTTCGCTCATGATGTTCACGCCCGCGGCGCTTTCGCCCGCGCCGTGCCCGTGCAACCAGCGGGCTTCAAGCTCTTCGTCAAGGGCGGCCAGGTCCTGGCAGAGCGTCTCGTCGTCGTCTTCCAGCTGGATAAGCATGCGGCGTGCGTCGTAGTGGTCGGGTTGCAGCTCGAGCGTGCGGCGCAAGCAAGCTGCCGCCTCGTCGTCGCGGAACGCCTCGAACAGCCCGCACGCGCGCAGGTAGCACGTTTCCGCATCGGCGTTGTCTGGCAGACCGGGCAGCTTGACCGCCACGGCGTCCTTTTCGTGTTCGTGACGGTAGGCGAACTCCATGAGCGCCGCGTCGATGTCCTCCTGCGAGGCGCCTTCTCGCGTCATGCGGTCGATGATGTCCTGCATGGCCTGAAGGCCGGGGTCGCGGTCCATGCGTGCTCCTCTCGTCAAGTTCGTGCACACAACAGGGTACCGCACGCGCTTCGTGCTGCCGTGTGAAGATTGCGGAGGAGCGCCTTGCGGCTCCCAAGACGCCCCAGATGGCAAAACGGGGCCGATGTTAGCTGTTGAAATGGAGGAGCGACACGGCAGTGACCGCTTTCATTCCTTCGACGCCTGCATTCATTCCTGCGCTACCACGTAAGCGCGCAAGGCGGCAGCGAACATCGGTGAGTTTTTGCCATCTGGGCTCCCTTCCACGCTGCGAATGTGGCGGCGCAGCGAAGACGACGCTCTTGTGCGGGCGCAGCCGGGGCGCTGTGGTAGCCTTGCTGCGGAATAGGAGGTGCGGCATGGACCGAGCGCGTTCGGCGCGACAGCGGCAATTCGATGCATGGAGCGAGGGCGAGGCCCTTACGCGCGAGCATGTCGAGCGCATGCGCGCGAAGGACGCTGCGGCGGAAAGCGCGCCGCATGGGGCTGCGAATGGCGTTTCTGGCGCTGTGCTCGCGAAGGATGCGGCCGCTGCGGGAAAAGCGCCGCACGGTGCCGCGCGCGCAGGCAGCGGTTCGAGTGCTGGTGGCGCGCGTGTCCTTTCCGACGCTGACGATGCGCACGCTCTTCTCGCTGACGATGCGCACAATCTTTCTAACGCCGACGGCGCGCCCGTTTCCGCGAACGCCGGCGACGTGCACGCTCCTGCGAATGCCGACGGCTTCGTGCTGCACGTGCTCGCCAGCGGCAGCAAGGGCAATGCCGCCCTCGTTCGGCTGGGCGACGCCGCCATCCTCATCGACTGCGGCGTCACGAAGAAGGCGCTGTTCGAACGCTGCGACGCCGTGGGATTCGACCCGTTCTCTCTCTCGGCCGTGCTCGTCACGCACGACCATGCGGACCACACCAAGGGCTTGGGCGTGCTCTACCGCGCGCTCGCGAAGCGGGGCGTCCACCCGCCACTCGTCACGACGGCGGCGGTGCATGCGGCATCCGCTCCCATCCGTGAGGTGGAGGGGCTGGCCGAAGTGCGTCACGTTCGCGCATCGGATGACTT
>DVLD01000114.1 GCA_018715725.1 Candidatus Aveggerthella excrementigallinarum | reverse complement strand
GCCCTCCCGGGGCGGGCAGCAAAAAAGCGCGTCCGAACGGACGCGCTTTTGCTTGCTTGGTTGTATTCGAAGCTTACGCCGTCGGCATGAGGTAGTCGGCGAAGAGGGACTGCTCCATGAGGGCGATGCGCTCGCCTTTCTCCATACGGATGCGGTGAATCTTCAGCTTCAGACGCTCGGCCGTTTCGAGGTCGGTCTTCTCGAAATGCGTGCACACCAGGCGCTCCTGCGCTTTCGCCAGGACGGTGTAGAGCTGGCGGACGAGGCGCGCGTGCTCTTTCTCCTGCTTGTCGAGCGGCATTTCGGCGCCGTCGAAGTACGCGCGGCACGGCACGAAGCCGTTGAGGAAGCCGCAGAACACGAGCACGCGCGGCGTGAGGCCGCAGGCGAGCTCCGGCGCGACCACGCGCACGGTACCGGCGGGGCAGGTAGGGGCGAGCAGCTCGGCCTTGGCGCGGGCGACCAGCTGCGCGGCGGTCTCGTCCTCGGCGGGGGCGCACAGCTTCACGACGGCCGCCTTCTCGGTGTCGGTGGCCTCCACGCGCGCTGCCAGCTCGTCGAGCAGCTGCGGGCCCGTCAGGCTTTCGCAGGCGGCGATCATCTCGCGGCCGAACTCGTACGGCGGCAGGATTTTCGCCACATCGGCGCCGATGGTGCTCTGGTCTTCCGCGCACGCAAGCGCCTCGGGCAAGGTCAGGCCCTGCTCCTCCATGGTGCGGCGCAGCTTGATGAACGAATTGCTGTGCGCCAGGTAGTCGCCGAAGCCGCACCAGGCGCGCCATGCCATCGCGTCGTTCGAGTCGGCCACCAGGCGCAGCGCGGTGTAGAGCAGCGCGGCGCCGCTGCGCTCGCGGTCGCGGACGTCGCCGCCGAGCGGCTGCGACGTCACGAACGCGCGCGCCGGGATGTCGGCAGCGCGCAGCGCGCGCTCGACGTTGCGCGCCCAGGCGCGGTGCGGGGCGATGACGACCACGTCGTCGGCGGTCATGCCGTCCGCGAGCGCGTCGCGCACGATGTCGACGACGCCGGCGAACTCGTCTTGCGGGCGCTCGAAGGACTGCATGCGCACGGAGCCGGCCGGCGTGCCTTCGGCGGCCGTGAGCGCGGGCAGGCCCTCGCCCCCCACTTCCTTCGCCAGCAGGCCGCGCACGGCCATCTGCACGACGGAGCCGTGGTGGTAGGCGGAAAGCTCAGTGCGCTCGCAGGAGGGATTGCCCGCCGCGAAGAGCTCGAGGCCCTGCTCGTAGGGGTAGGAGTCGTATGCGTCGGTGCACTCGTGGGCGCAGCCGGCAATGGTCAGGCTTTCGCCGGCGAGCAGGCCCATGAGCACCTGGCTCGCGCCGCTCAGCGCCTGGTAATCGTCCACGAGCACGTGCGGAGTCTGCAGCTCGGCGCGCGCGTCCTCGTGCTCGGTCAGGTAGCGAACGGCGAGGTTCGCCGCTTCGGGCTCAAGGACGCCGCGGACGGCGGCGAGGTTCTCCTTGAGCAGCGTGTGCACGCTCGATTCCTCGCCCTGCAGCAGCCAGCCTTCTTCCCAGTCGCCCAGTTCGGTCCAGGTGCGGTAGAAGAACTTCAGCATCTCCTTCAGACGGCGCGGGCGCAGGCCGCACGTCTTCATGTCCTCCATGAGGAACGAGATCTCGAACTGCGCCAGGAGGTGCGGCTCGCGGCCGGTCGCCTCGATGGCGCCCGGGGTGCCCAGCACGTCAAGCGCGAAGGCGCGCGCCGGCTGCACGCGCACGGCGGCGGCCTGCTCGCCGGCGCGGGCGGTCAGGCGGCGCTGGAAGTCCTGCGCCGCAAGAGGCGACGCGCACGCCACGGCGATGCCGGCAGGGTTGGTGCCACCTGCCAGCATCGCCGTGATGCGCTCGATCAAGGCTTCGGTCTTGCCGCAGGACGCCTCGCCCGTGATGAGTTCGGCGCGCGCGGCGTTCGTTCGGTAGAAGGTGGAATCCATGGCGTGTCCTCTCTTCGCGGCGTCCGGCGCGGCGAAGACGCCAAGCCGGGCGGGTCGTTCACGTGGCAGCTTCGTTCGCGTCACCCGCGCTGCCGGCGGGCTTGCTGCGCGGGGCAGCGGGTCTCGTCCCTGGAAGAGGGCGACTCGCCCCTTTTCACCCTTGCCGAGTCGCTCTCTTCCAGGGTGCTCGAAAACTCGAGCCAACGCAACGCTTCGCGCCGGGCGCCGTCCGGTCGCCTGCCTTGAGAGGGGGTGGGACGGCAGAACCGGACGGCATGTCGCGCGCCAAGCGTGACTCCCGGATGCCTGCCCGCCGGGGATTGCGGCGGGCAGGCGGTGGGAGGGATTGCGAGCGCGCCCGAGGGGCGGGCGCGCAGAGGCGCTTACTTGAAGTCCGCGGCCTTCGCCTCGCCCGTGGAAGCCTTCTTCGCCAGCAGCGGCATGGAGATGGCGTGCGCCGGGCAGGCGTCCACGCAGTCGCGGCACTTCGTGCACTCGGACCACGCGGCCGTGGAAAGCTGCGGATGACGCGGGTCGATGCCCTCGGTGCAGGCGCGACCGCAGGCGCCGCAGGCCGTGCCCTTCGCGGTCTCCAGGCACTTCTTGTCGTCGATCGTGGGCTTGAACGTGCGGTTCAGCTTCGCGACAAGGCTCATGAGCGCCGAGAGCGGGCAGAGCTGGTGGCACCACTTGCGGAACACGAACAGCTCGACGGCCAGGATGACCGGCACCAGGATGAGCGACCAGGTCACGTCGCCGTTCGCGAACAGGGCGATCAACAGCGCGATGAGCGCGAAGGTCAGGCCGATGGGGCAGATCAGGCAGAACACCGGGAAGCCGAACACGGCCGTGGAGATGAGCGCGCCGCCCAGGACGAAGTGGCGGGCGTCGAGCGCCTCGCCGCGCTTCTTCGCGCACGTGGAGCACGCCGACGTGTCGCAGCTGGACGAGCACGCGGTGGACAGGGCCGCCTTCTCTTCGGCGGTCAGCGGGGCAACGGCCTTCGCGCCGTCCTCGTCCTTCTTCGCCTTCGGGCCGCGCGAGAACGCGGTGCGCAGTTTCTGCACGAGCGGAACCGGGCAGACCCAGCCGCAGAACGCGCGGGCGAACACGATGATGAGGACGACCATGATCACGAGCGAGATGACCGCTCGCGGCACGACGAGCTTCGAGGCGAGCATCGTGGTGAGCGCGCCGAGCGGGCACAGGACCGAGATGTCGGAGATGCCCGGGGCGGAGAGCGTGCCGATGCCGCTCGTGGTGAAGAACCCGATGGTGATGATGAGGACCACCGCGAGGGCGGTCAGGGTGCGCAACGTCTTCGATTTCATGGCAGCCTCCTAGCCCTCGATCGCTTCAAGCGGACGGATGACGATGGCGCGTTCGCGCGCACCGCTGGAAATAGAGCCGTTCTGCAGCGAGACGCAGACGCTCTCGCACGCGCCGCAGCCGTTGCACAGGTCGGCGGTGACGTGCGGGCGGTTGTTCTCGTCAAGCTCGATGGCCTTCTTGTCCTCGCCGCGCGCCTCGATGCAGGCGTCGTAGCAGAAGCGGCAACCGGTCAGGCGGAACGCGAGGCACGTGTCCTCGTCGATGACCGCCTTGCCGATGATGGTGTTGTCCTCCGTGGCGCCTTCGGGCAGCTTGAGCGCTTGGGTGGGACACACCTTCACGCACAGCGGCTCGCCGCCGTTCTCTTCGACGCACCAATCGCAGTAGTCCTCGCGGAAGTTCATCGTGGGCGTGCGCAGGTTGATAAGGCCCGTCTCCACGTGCGCCGGCGTGATGGCGTGCCGCGGGCACACCTCGACGCACTTCTGGCAGCGGATGCAGGCCGAGACCAGATGGTCTTCGTCCTGGCCTCCCGGCGGTCGCGTGATGGGCGCGGACCCGACGACCTTCGCGCCGCCAAGTCCCAGCATCACCACGGCGCCTCCCACGCCCAAACACAGCGTGCGGCGCGTCATGCCGGCGTACGTCGGCTCAGACTGCGCCTTCTGGTCGGGGATGCCCCCGGCCTCTCCCGGTTTCGTCTCTTGCGTCATCTCTACCTCTTCTCTCCCGTCTTGCTGCAAAGAGCCGTATCGCTTCTGCGCCGCCGGCCACCCCCTCTGGGCCGCGGTGCCGCGTCAACGCGCGGGCGGATCCTGCCGCGTTCGCGGCAAGCAGTTCGCCCGCGCGGGCGTGCCAGAGGGCTAGTCCTCGTCCTCCGTCAGGACGTCCTGGAGGAACTCGTGGTCCGTCTCCAGGAAGCCGTCGGTCAGGTAGGCAAGGCCTTCGTACAGGCCCGTTTTGGCGAATCGCTTCAGGTCGGCCGTCATCATGGGTGTCCAGGCGACCAGGTGGTCTTCCAGGAAGTTCTTCTGCGTCATGAGCAGGCTGAACGCGTCGTCATCCTTGCCGGCGCGCAGCGCCTCGACCGTGCGCTGGCACATGATTTGCATGAACTCCAGCTCCACGGCGACGTGGTCTTCGCCTTCCTTCCAGGTGGACTGCTTGTCCAGGCCCATGCTGCGGTAGATGGCCAGCACCTCGTCGCGCGCTTCCTGCATGAGCAGGCGCTTCTCGGAGGTGTAGACCGACTCGAACGGGTACGCCGCCGAGTAGGCGTCGACGCCGTGGCCGATGAAGCAGCGCACGTAGTCGACCGCCAGGTCGGTCAGGCTGTTCTCCCACAGGTTGCTCAGGTACGTGGCAATGCGGCGGTAGCCTTCGTCGGCGTCTTTATTGCCGGTGCTGGCGGGGAAGCGCATGCCGCACAGCTCGTCGAGCAGCTCCTGGTCGATCTCGACGCGGTACAGGCGCGAGAGCAGGCCGTACGTGTCGGCGCGCTGCTCGGTGAGCTGGATGAGCGCGGCGCGGTCTTCGGCGCTCAGCGTCTCGGTGGTCTCGGTGTTCTCGGCCATGGCTTAAGCCTCCTTGTCCGCCGCGGGGGCGCCCTCAACGTCTTTCAGGATTTCCAGGCCGGTCTGACCGACCTCCGTGGTGACCCAGCTGTCGACCCACTCGACGGCATCGCACTTCTCCAGCTTGTCCACGAAGTGCGCCACGTACAGGCGCGGCTTCTGGACGAGCGGGTCGGAGTCGACGGCGTCGCCGAGCGCCTTGATGGTGGTGCCGCCCTCCGCGGCGCACAAGGTGAGCACGCGCTTGTAGATGGGCAGGTACTGCTCGTCCTGCGCGAAGAGGTCGTTCAGGCGGTCGAGCGGGCGGTCCGCCTCGACGGCGGCCATGCCGGCGGCGGTGGTGACCCAGCGGGTGGGCGCGGACTGCTTGACCTCGAGGTACTCCACGCCGTCGACCTCGACGACCTCGGGCTCCTGTTCCTCGACGTCCTCGAGCGAGCCGCCCTCGTCGGTGACGTGCTCAAGCGCGCCGGCGCGCTCCAAGAGCGAGGTCAGGTCGGCGGCGGTGTAGACGGAGAAGTTGTGGGCCTGGAGCTCGTCGACCTTGGCGTTCACGTCGTCCACGAGCTGCGGCTCTTCGCAGTACGCGAGGATGCCGAGCAGCACCTTGCGGCGCGGCGCCATGGCCTTGATGAGGTCTGCCGTGCGCTCTTCGG
>DVLD01000113.1 GCA_018715725.1 Candidatus Aveggerthella excrementigallinarum | reverse complement strand
GCCGCGGTGAACGGTGCCGAGACGCTCATTGTGGGCGCGTTCGGCTGCGGGCGCGACGCCGAAGGCGACGAGCAGGTCGTGGAGCTGTTCCGTCAGTGGATCGACGCCCACCCGGGCGCCATCGGAACCATCGCGTTCGCCGTGCCCCGCGCGCACTTCGACGCGTTCGACGCCGCGTTCGGCGCGACGGAGGAAGCGGCCGCGCCCGAGCCCACCGTCGCCGCCGATGAAGAGGACGAGGAGGACTTCCGCTCCATCGAGCTCCCGGAAGGCGTGACGCTGCGCGCGTAAGGCGCCGCGCGAAGTCTATTAAGCCGAGAACGCCCCGCCTCACGCACGATGCGGCACACGCGAGGTGTGGCGTTCTCCGTACGATGCGCCGCGCGCAAGGCGTGCGTATTCAACATGCGCGTTCGACGCGCGCTCTTTCCCCTCACGAAAAACGGCCTCGCGGCATACACCGCGAGGCCGTTCGCTTTTATCCGACGCGCAATCGAGGGCGGGACGAAGACGGAATGCACCAGGAAGCGGTCACGCGCCGCGCGCCGCACCTGCACCATCACCCCCCGCGCCCTCGCGTCGTTCGAGATGTTCGCTTACGCCTTCTTCACGCCGATGTTCGACTTCGACAGCACGATGACGCACCCCACGATCAGCACGATGCCCATCCCAAGGGAGACCCACGGCGTGCCCGTGAAGCCTGCGATCACATAGCCCACGAAGCAAATGGCCATGACCAGCGTGGCGTACGGCAGCTGGGTGGACACGTGGCGCAGGTGGTTGCACTTGGCGCCGGCGGACGAGAGGATCGTGGTGTCGGAGATGGGCGAGACGTGGTCGCCGTAGACCGCGCCGCCCAGCGTGGCGCCCACGGCCACCAGGAACAGCGGCGTGGCCGGGTCGAACACGCCGATGACAATCGGCAGGATGAGCGCGATGGTGCCCCACGAAGTGCCCATGGCGAAGCCGATGAACGCCGCCACCAGGAAGATGGCAGCCGGCAGCAGCTCCAGGCCCACGCCCATGCCGTTCAGCACGCCGGCGACGAACTCGCCCGTGCCGAGCAGGTAGCGGCACAGGCCGCCGAGCGACCATGCCAGCACGAGGATCATGATGGCGCCCACCATGGAGCGCACGCCCTCGGAGATGCCCTCGACGAAGCGATCGAGCTTCATGAGCTTGCGCGGCAGGAACATGATGGCCGCCGCCACGAGCGCCACCGATGCGCCGATGCACAGGCCGCTGACCGGGTCGACGCCCACGGCCTCGGTGAACTCCACGCCGTCCCAGAAGCCGCCGACGTACATCATGCCCAGGATGGAGAAGATGATCAGGACCACGATAGGGATGACCAGGTCGTACACGCGGCCCTTCTCGGAGATGTCCATGCCCTTGTACTCTTCCAGGGCCTCCGCGGCCACCTGTTCGATGTCGTCCTCTTCGGTCACGATGGACGGCAGGTCGGCCGGGGTCTTGTTCGTGGACGCGGCGTTCGTGCCCATGGTGGCGATCTTCTGCAACGTGTCGCGACCCTCCAGCACGTGCGCGTCCTCGATGCCGTGCGACTTCATCTCAGCCGCCTTCATGGGACCGAACTCGAACTTCGTGGCGCACATGAAGAACACGAAGAAGATCGTGAGCAGCGCGTAGAAGTTGTACGGGATGGACTGCACGAAGGTAGAGAAGCCGTCTTCGCCCAGGTAGCCGCCCACGGCGACCGCCCACGAGGAGACCGGCGCAATGATGCAGACCGGCGCGGCCGTGGAGTCGATGATCCACGACAGCTTCTCGCGGCTGACCTTGAAGCGGTCCGTGACCGGGCGCATGACCGCACCGACGGTGAGGCAGTTGAAGTAGTCGTCGACGAAGATGATGATGCCCAGGATGGCCGTCATGACCTGCGCGACGCGCGCGTTCTTGATGTGCTGCGACACCCACTCGCCGTACGCACGGCTGCCGCCCGCCATGGCGATGACCACGGTGAGCGCGCCGAGCAACGCTAAGAACAAGATGAGCGCACCATTGCCGGCTATCTGCTCTGCCATCATCTGCGGAACCATGGTGAATGACGTGACCACCTGGTCAACGCCGACGCCGTTCAGGGTGAACTGGTAGATGAGCATCCCGGAGAACACGCCGATGGTCAGCGACGAGTACACCTCTTTGGTGACGAGCGCCAACACGAGCGCGAGGATAGGCGGGACGACGGACCAGAACCCCGTGCTGATGAGGTCGAATCCTTCCATTGCTTTCCCCTTTGCTGTGCGAACGCCGCCATACGGCGGCGTGGCCGGCGCGGACTGCCGGCACGGTTGCCGCCCCCTTGACAGCAACTGAGCCAGTATAGCGCCCGTGTTACGTCATGGTTTCGTAAAGATACGGCAAGTCGGCAAACGTCGCAGGGGATGATGAGGCGAGGCGCGAACAGGCGCAGCGTCCCCCCCCCCTTCACCAAAGCGAGGTGCGGCGTGGGCAGGCGCAGCGTTTCCCTTCGCGAGGGCGAGGTGCGGCGTGGGCAG
>DVLD01000112.1 GCA_018715725.1 Candidatus Aveggerthella excrementigallinarum | reverse complement strand
AGCGTTCACGGTGCGGCAAAGCTCGCATACGGCCGTTGCGGGGTTAAAAGCGCATGCCGGCGCCGGATGTCGCCGCCGTCGCGCGCGAAACGCGTATGATGATGGGCTAAACACAACGCGATTTCTGAAAGCGAGAACGATCATGACGTGCGGACACGAGCTTCTGACCGACTTGTACGAGCTCACCATGGCCCAAGGCTATTGGGAGACGGGCAGGACCGAAGAGCAAGCGTGCTTCCATATGTACTTCCGCCAAAATCCCTTCAAGGGCGGGTACGCGGTGGCATGCGGCATGGACCAGCTGGCAGAGCTCGTGGAGGACTTTCGTTTCTCCGAAGAAGACCGCGCGTACTTGGCGTCGCTGCCAGCACCGGGGGGCGGGCAGCTCTTCAAGCCTGGATTCCTTGACTTTTTGGGCGAGTTCCGTTTGAGCGCCGATATTGACGCCGTGCACGAGGGCACCATCGTGTTCCCGAACGAGCCGCTCGTGCGCGTGACGGGCCCCATCCTGGATTGCCAGCTGCTCGAGACGGCCTTGCTGAACTGCGTGAACTTCCAAACGCTCATCGCCACGAAAGCGGCGCGGGTGTGCTTGGCCGCCGAGGCGCCGGTGGCCGAGTTCGGCCTGCGCAGGGCGCAAGGCGCGGGCGGCGGCATGTGGGCCAGCCGCGCGGCCGTGGTGGGCGGGTGCTCGTCCACGTCCAACGTGCTCGCCGGCAAAGCGTACGGGCTGCCGGTCTCGGGCACGCACGCGCATTCGTGGGTCATGTCATTCGACACCGAGCTCGAGGCGTTCCGTGCGTACGCGCGCTGCATGCCGAAGAACTGCATCTTGCTCGTCGACACCTACGATGTGGAGCAAGGCGTGGAGAACGCCATCACCGTGGGCCTCGAGATGGCCGAGCGCGGGGAGAAGCTCGCGGGCATTCGCATCGACTCGGGCGATTTGGCGTGGCTTGCGAAGGCCGCGCGCAAGCGCCTCGATGCTGCGGGGTTGCCCGACGTCAAGATCGTGCTTTCGAACGACCTCGACGAGTACACCATCTCCTCGCTGCGCGACCAGAAGGCGCCGGCGGACTCCTATGGCGTGGGCACGAAGCTCGCCACGGCGTTCGACCAGCCCACGCTGGGCGGCGTGTACAAGCTTTCGGCCACGCGCATGCCGGGGCAGGAATGGGAGGACCGCATCAAGATCTCCGAGCAGTCGGCGAAGCTCACCACGCCCGGCGTGCTCGACGTCCGCCGGTATTACCATGCCGACGGCACCATCGCGGGCGACATGGTCTTCGACGTGAACAGCCCGGTGGGCGACGGCGAGGTCATCGTCGACCCGGCCGACTCGCTGCGCCGCAAGTGCTTGGCGGGCAAGCGCCACGAAACGCTCCTGCGACCGCTCGCGCGCGGGGGCGCTGTCGTGCTGGAGCCCGAGTACCGCAACGCCATGGTGGCGCAGGAGCGCTGTCGCGCCGGCTTGGCCACGCTTGACGAGAGCCAGAAGCGCATGCTCAACCCGCACTCCTACCCGGTCGGTCTGGAATATGGGCTTTTTGAGCGCAGGCGCGACTTGGTTGCGCGCATGCGCGGCATCGAATAAATTCTTACCCGATTGCGTTACCGCGCATGCGGCTCGGTGACGCAGCACCGCATGCCTGCGCCCGCCGGGGCGGCAGGCGACGCTGCAGGAAGGGCAGGGCGGCTGCGCCATGCCCGCGCGAAGGAGGACACCCCGCATGCAACCCCAGTGCAACCTGATCATCGACTCGTGCTGCGACTTGCCGTTCGAGGTGGTGAACCGTCCGGGCGTCGAGTTGCTCGAGTTCACGTACATCGACTCCGAGGGCGCGCATTCCGACGACCTGTACCAGAGCATCACGGCGCACGATTTCTTCCAGCGCATGCGCGATGGCGAAGAGCCCAGCACCTCTCAGCTCTCCATCCCGGTGCTGCAGGACGCGTTCCAGCGCGCTATCGACTCTGGTATCCCCACGGTGTTCCTGTGCTTCTCCAGCGCCCTGTCCGGCTCGTACGACGTGGCTGTCATGGTGCGCGACCAGCTGGTGGAGGAGAACCCGGACGCCGAGCTGTACGTGGTGGACACGAAGCTTGCGTCCGTTGCCGAAGCCCCGCTCGTCTACGAGGCGATCCGCCAGCGCGACAAGGGCCTCACGGCGAAAGAGATGGTGGCGTGGGCTGAAGAGGCGCGCTACTTCGTGGACGCGCTCTTCATGGTGGAGGACCTGGAAGCGCTGCGCCGCGGTGGCCGCATCCCGTCGACCATTGCCTACGCGGGCGGCAAGCTTGACGTGAAGCCGCTGCTCACCATTGACGCCGAAGGAAAGCTCACGCTCACCGGCGTGGCGCGCGGGCGCAAGAAGGGCCTGAAGCAGCTGGCGGACTACTACCTGAAGCGCCGCGATGTCAACGAGCCGTCCTCGCAGGTCATCATTGGCGACGCCGACTGCCCGAAAGACGTGGAGCGCCTGCGCGAGCTTATTAGGAAGGGCCACGAGGGCGCGCTGTTCCTGGAGAGCAGCATCGGCCCGGTCATCGGCAGCCATGTGGGCCCGGGCATGATCGCCGTCGTGTTCTGGGGCAGCGACAAGCGCGAAGGCCTTTCCGTGGCAGACCGCATCGCGCGCCGCGTGAAGGGCGCCGAGTAGCGGTTTCGCCGTGCTACACTTTTCGTGATCAAAGGGGCGGCACGCAGGCTGCCAGGGTGCGCGGGCTGACCGCGCGAGGCTAGGAGGAAGCGAAGCATGGGGATGTCGTTCGTGTTCGTGGGCGATGTGAAGGTCGGCGAGCCGCTGTCTCGTCGTCTGACGGAGGCTGGGTACCTGGCCGCCTCAGAGGTGGCGTCGGCCGACGTGGTGCTCACGTTCTGCGAATCGCAAGCCGCCACCGAGGACGTTTACTTCGAGACGAACGGACTGGTGCAGACGTGCATGCCGGGTGCCTACCTCGTTGACCTGGGTGCCACTACGCCCTCGTTCTCGAAGGAGATCCAGGCGGTGGCGCTTGTGAACGACCTCCACGCCATCGACGCGCCTCTGTTCGTAGACGCCCCGGCCGAGCCCGACGTGTTCGAGCGCCCTGAGTGCCTGCGCGTCTTCTGCGGCGGCGAAGACGACGACGTGAACGAGCTGCGCCCGCTGCTTGAGGTGTTGGCGGATGAGGTGCTCTACCTGGGACCTGCCGGCTCCGGCCAGACGGCGCTGGCGGTGGCGACGCTGCAGAACGCCGCGCAGATCGCGTCGCTCATGGAGGCGGACGCGCTGTGCCGCGCGTCCGACGTGGACGCCCAGCCGTTCATGGAAGCGGCGATCGACGCGGGCGTGGTGTCGAACCGCGTCCGTTCGCTGCACGAGGCGGTGCGCGCTGAGCGCTTCGACGGCGCGTTCACGCTCGAGATGCTCATGTCCGAGCTCACCATGGCGCTCGCCGCCGCCGACGACGTGGACCTCATCTTGCCGCAGGGCGAGGCTGCTCAGCACCTGCTCGAGCTGCTCGCGGTCATCGGCGGCTCCGACAAGGGCGTCGCGGCGCTCTCGCTTATTTACGGCGAGGAGAGTGCCTGCGCCAAGCATGGTTTGGACTGGACCCGCGCTGAGCAGGTCTACGGCGACCACGACCACGACCATGACGACTGCGACTGCCACCACCATCACGATGACGAGCGCTCCGACGGCTATGACGCGTTCGGCTCCCTGTTCGATGGCTATTCCGGAAACTAGCGCGCTGCAGGAAATGGGCAGGCTGCGGGACGTGCGCGAGCCTCGCAAAGCGGGCGAGTCACGCACGCTGCACGAAGCACTGAGCGTATGCCAGCTGTGCCCGCGCGCGTGCGGCGTCGACCGCACGGCGGGGGTGCGCGGCGTGTGCGGCGCCGGCGGCGGCGTGCGCCTTGCCCGCGCGGCGCTGCATTTCTGGGAGGAGCCGTGCATTAGCGGGGATTCCGGCAGCGGGACGGTGTTTTTCAGCTACTGCCCGCTTCGTTGCGTCTACTGCCAAAACCATGACATCGCCGTGGGGGAGGCGGGGACGGAAGTCTCCGTGCGCCGGCTGGCGCGCATCTACCTCGAGCTCCAAGAGCAGGGGGCTCGCAACATTAATCTCGTGACGCCCACGCATTATGCGCCGCAGGTAGTGGAGTCTCTCGCGCTTGCCCGTGCGGCGGGGCTTGCGCTGCCGGTGGTCTACAACACGTCCGGCTACGAGACGCCCGCGGCCGTTCGCCTGCTGAAGGGCACGGTGGACGTGTACCTGACCGATTTCAAGTACGCGCGCGCCGAGACCGCGCGCCGTTATTCGAGCGCGCCGGATTACCCGCAGGTGGCGCTTGCCGCGCTCGATGCCATGGTGGAGCAGGTCGGCGCGCCGGTGTTCGAGGGCGCGGGCGATGCGGCCACGGGAGAGGCGGTCGCGGGCGGAGAGGCGCCAGCTGCGGCGAGCGCAGGGACCATGGGTGAAGAGCCGCCGCATGCGGTGAGCGCGGAAGCCATGGGCGAAGAGGCACCGCATGCTGCGAGCGCAGAAGCAGCAGGCGACGAGCCGCCGCGCCTGCTGCGCGGCGTCGTGGTGCGACATCTGCTGCTGCCGGGGCGCCTCGAGGAGTCGAAAGAGGTCGTGCGCCTGCTGCACGAGCGCTACGGCGGGCGAATCCTGCTCAGCCTCATGAACCAGTACACGCCCATCCGGCACTTCGAGCGATATCCCGAGCTCAACGAGACGGTGCCTGCCAGCGACTATGAGGCGCTGCTCGACTACGCCGATGAGCTGGGTATCGAGGAATACTACTGGCAAGAGGGCGGCGCCGACAGCGAAAGCTTCATCCCGCCCTTCGATCAAACCGGCGTCCTCGGCCCCGAGCTGGGGTGAGAAAAGTCAGTCTCTGGCCCTCATGCTCAGCCTATGGCGACCGCAGGCACCTCGAAGGGTTCGATAGCATCGATGTCGTCGCGGTGTAGTTCGAGGGAGTTCCAGAGGTCCACTTTCGCCTGCATGTTCATCCAGAATTGGGGGCTCGTGTCGAATAAGCGCGCTAGGCGGAGACACATATCGGGGCTCAGCCCCCTGCGCTCACGGACGATGTCGTTGACCGTCTGGCGCGTGACGCCGAGCCGCTGCGCGAGTCCTGCGACGGAAAGCCCCAGTTCGGGCATGTATTCTTCGCGCAGAAACTCACCCGGGTGCACAGGTTCTCGTGAAATGATAATCAGGTCGTCGTTTTCGGCGGCACGGCTATCGGTTTCGTTGGCATGGATGTTGGTACGCATGGTGTGCCTCGATTCTGGGATTAATGGTAGTCGCAAATCTCGACGTCGTATGCGCCGTCTGCTTCAAAGAGAAAGCAGACGCGCCATTGGTCGTTGATAGAAATGGAGTACTGGCCTTCCCGATCTCCTTTGAGGGCGTGCAGCCTGTTTCCTGGCGGCATGCGCAGGTCAAGGATGGTCACGGCATTGTCCACAAGCTCAAGCTTTCGGAGTGCGCGGCGCGCGACGTCAGGCGGGAGCCGTTTGCTGCGCCCTTCTTCAAAGAGCATGCGTGTGTCCCGATCTGCAAATGAGTTGATCATACCGCCCTCCTTGCAAGGAGTGTAACGTGTAACGTGACGTATTACAAGTTACAAGGCGAAAAGATACGCTACTTCCCCTCACAATAATGGGTCTCCCAACACATGGGATTTCTTCGCGAAATAGTATGTGTCGGGGGCAAGCATCCCCACGGTCTTTCGTGGCGCTCAAGCTGGGAAAGACGATTCATGCGCCCGAACAAGGGATGGTGTTTGCAGGCGAACAGGAGGTTGGTTCTGACAGGAGCGGTTCATGCGCCCGAGGAGGGCTAATCCTTGATCGGGTAGATCTCCGTGGAGTTGTGGCGACGGCGGACGAGCTCTTCTTGCGCGCGCTTCTTGTCCTCGCGCATGAGCTGCAGGCGGATTTTGCCGTACTCCCAGATAAGCAGCGTGAACAGGATGCACATCACGATAAGGTAGCCAATGACGGCGCCCGGCAGGCCGGTGAAATTCACGAGCAGCACCGGCACAAAGAGCGAGAAGCCGAACGTGATGAGGTAGAGCTTCATGACCGCCATCTGGCGACGCAGGATGGTGATGGTCTGGTAGATGAAGTCGATGGCCGCGGTCAGGCCGCCAGCGGCCAGCATGATGTAGACCAGGCCGCGGAATTGCTCGAAGTCCACGCCGTACAGGAAGCCGAGCACCGGGATGCCCACCGTGCCCATGATCGCTGCCATGCCCAGCGTGAGCGCGACCACCACGAGCAGGATGACCACGATGATGAGGTCGAAGCGCAGGCGCTTGTCAGGATCGGCCCAGACGGCCGCCATGCGCACGAGCAGCGGGCGGTAGATGAGCTGGGACATGAGCAGCAAGCCGTGCGCGGGGAAGTAGATGGCGTTGAAGTACAGCTGGTTGTCGTACGAGAGCACGCCTTCCATGACGAACTTCGGCATGTTGTCGATGAGGTTGTACAGGAACAACGCCAAGAACAGCGGGAAGCACTGCTGGAAGAGGCCGACGACGCTCGAGGGGCTCCATTTGCGCGAGCGCGGGGTCTCGAACAGCGCGAGCGGGTAGGTAAGGAGCACGAACGATGCCGTGGCGGCCACCGCCATGCCGACGCAGGCGAAGGCGAGGTCGCGCGTGACGAACAGCGCCGCCGAGAACACCGCCACCGCGAACAGCGAGCGTGCCGCTTGCGAGATGCCGGCGAGGTAGAGCTTGTCCATCTGCTGCAGGCGGCCTTCGTAGACATCGGCCAGGCCGTCGACCATCTTGTAGAAGTAGACGCCCATGCAGATGGTGAACATGTGGTTGTCGTAACCGCGGAAGGCGCAGTAGCCCACGCCGATGAGCAGCATGAGCGCGCACGTGATGACGCGGTTGATCTGGTAGTCCGAGAAGCTATGCTCCTCGTTCAGGTCTGAGCACTGGTACGTGCGAACGCCGAAGTTCGCCACGATCATGAGCACGAGCGCCGTGACGAACGCCATGGAGAACATGCCCGCCTGCTCCACGCCCACCAGCTGGGTGGCCACGATGGAGAGCAGCGGGAACGAAAGGCCCCACGCGCCCGTGCCGATGGCGTTGAAGGCGAAATCGCGCGTCGTGCGGTGCGAGGCGTACTCTTCCTCTTGGTCTGCGAGCGAGCGGTCCGACACCGCGCCGAGCAGGCGGTTGCACCAGTGCTCGACGCCGCGCGTGACGAAGTTCTTCCTGCGCGGCTTTCGCGGCGTGCGCTGTGCGCCGCGCGGCGTTTCCGGGGGAAGCGTGGCGGCCGGAGGCTTGGGCGCGGTCGTCTCGGGATTGTCCGAACGCGGGATGCGCGCACGACGCGTATGGTGCACGCTTGGCCGCGGGCGGCCGGCAGGGCGGCGGTTTTCGCCGTCCGGCGTGGTGCGGTGCGTCATGTCTCACTCCTTGCGTTCGATCGCGTGCCAGCGTCCTGGCGTCAAGAAAGAGCCCCGGTGCGTGCGGGGCTGGAACGATTGTAGTCCATCGGCCAGGCGGCTTCGCGCATCCTCACAAGGGTTGCAGAAGCGTCAACGGAAGCGTCAAGCGAAAGCCGACCGAGCGGTGCGGCGCTCCAGTCAAGGCCTGCACGAGCCGCACGGCTCGTACCCACGCGCGAGCAGGTCATCGCGCGTGCCGTGGTAGTCCTGGCGGTTGTCGTCGCTGATGTCGGCGCAGGAGGGGCAGTCGGGCGCGTGGAACTTTCGCGAGCTTGTGTTGAGCACGTAATCCCGCACGATGGTTGCCGCACCGTCGGAGGATTCGCGCATGCCGGTCGCGCCAGAGGAAGAAGCGTCACTCGTGGCTTGGTCGCTTGCGTTGGAAACGTCGTCCGCAGCGTCGGCGGCACGTGCGTTCTGGGAGCTCGCGGAGTCTGTCGTGCTTGCGCTGCCCGATGCGGACGCGCCCCTTGCCGGCGCGATCACCTCGGCGGGCACGTCGCCGTTCACCTGGCGAGCGTCCAGGGCCTCCGTGAGCGTCGACTGGCCGTTCGCCCAGTTGGCTCCTGTGTCGTAATCGATGTCCACGCCTGGTTGCACGTTGTAGGCGTACACGCAGAAGCGGACGCCCTTGCCGTCGTCCTCCACCGATTCGGCCTCCATGAGCACGCCGCGCGCCACGAGCTCCTCGTCCACGAACACGGGCGTCACGCGATAGCGCACGTGGTTGCCCGTGCGGCGGACGTACTGCGCCACCTCGCTTTCGAGCGGCTCCATGACATCGGCGTTCAGGTGGCGCGTGCCGGTAATGAGGTTCGCTTCGTTGGCGTTCTCGCCGGTCAGCTGAAAGCCGATGAGGTGGCTGCGGTTGTAGAGCGCCTCGTTCTCCACGAAGTCGTAGAATTCCTGGTCCCACCCGGAGGGGTGCACCTCGCTGATGTCACCGCGCTCGCCGGTGGGCATGGTGTCCTTGCCCACGTTCGCCTCGGCCGTGCCGCAGCGTCCGAGCAGGTCAAGCGGCGTGTAGGCCTCGTAGCCGTTCGGCAGGTCGGCCTCGCCCGAGAAGTAGGGCACGTTGCCGTTGACCTCGAGGTAGGACAAGCCCGAGTACTCCGGGAGTGCGCCGAGCGCCTCCGCCGGAGGGCGGGCGGGGGAGGCGTCGTGCGCGGTGGTGGTTGTGGCGCCGGAGCAGCCGGCGAGCGCGCCGCAGCACGCGATGGCGAGCACAAGCGACACGAGCACGGCGCCGAGACGGGCGCGAGCGCCGTGCACGCGCGCGGTGGATGCCGGCGTGCGCGAAATCTGGCGAATCGACATGGGCGGTCCTCCGAAGGGTTGTTCGTACGGCGCCGCGCGTGCGCGGCAAAAGGCGGAAAGGCGCGCGGGGACGCGGCCGATGGCACTGCTGCGCTGCGCGCGCAGCAGAGGGCCTGGCGCCCCTCCGTTTTCCAGTATGCGGCATGTTGCGACGCCACGCGCGCAGCAGAGGGAGATTGTACACGTCCGGCGTTAGCCGTGCGCAGGAAGCCTGCTGCAGGAGTGGAGGTTGAAGCTGAGCTGGGCATTGCGTGAAGCGGCCGAGCCAGCGTCCGGGCGACGCGCGGTTTCGCTATACTGGTCGCGCCGTATGCGGGCGCTCCCGCTCGCGGCGCGCATTGTTCTTCGGGCGCCTGCCAAATTCGGGCACGTGCCAGAGGGGCGAGGACAAGAGAATCGACAGTTCGAAAACCTCCTGTCGTTAAACAAAACTAGGCATGGTACGCGTCGTCGCGCAGTGCGCGCGCTCCGGCGCGTCAAGGGCGTGCCCGCCTGTTCGCGGGTTCGTTCGGCTCGCCTAGCTCGCTCGCGACAGGACGATAGGCGAGAAAGGGGCCCTATGTACGGCCTGAAAACCGAGAGCAGCTTCGACGCCGCTCACTTCCTGACCGACTACCACGGAAAATGCGAGAACCTGCACGGCCACCGCTGGCGTGTCGTGGCATACCTGGGGCAGGAGGAGCTCCAGACAGAGGGCACCATGAAAGACATGGTGGTCGATTTCGGCGTGTTCAAAAGCGCTGTGCGCGAATTGACCGAGGAGCTCGACCACTCCTTCGTGGTGGAGGAAGGGTCGCTCAAGGAAAAGACGCTGGAGTGCCTGCGCGAGGAGGGCTTCGAGCTTTCCATCCTGCCATTCCGCACCACGGCCGAGAACCTCGCGCGCTACTTCTTCGACCGTCTGGAGGCGCAAGGTCTGCCCGTTGCGCAGATTGACGTGTACGAGACGCCGAACAACTGCGCCATCTACCGCCGTGGGTAACGGGACGGATAGCCGCGCGGGCAGTACGGCGGGAGGACGCGCGGGCGCCGCAGCGGAAAAATGCGCGGATGCCGCCGTCGACGAGCGCCCGGACGGCGCGGCGAGCCGGTGTGCGGTCGCCGCGCAGGAAAGGCTCGTGGACGCGGTGGCGGACGCCGTGGCCGCCAGGCGCATGCCGGTCGTCGAGAAGTTCGTGAGCGTGAACGGCGAAGGGCCGCGCGCGGGGCGGCTTGCGGCGTTCGTGCGCTTCGCGGGATGCAACCTGCGCTGCTCGTACTGCGACACCATGTGGGCGAACGAGCCCGGGTGCCCGGCGGAATGGCTGGCCGTCGACGACGTGGCCGCCTGGGTGGCGAGCACGCCGGCAGCGTGCGTCACGCTCACGGGCGGCGAGCCGGCGTTGCAGCCGCTGTTGCCGCAGCTCGTGCGCGCGCTTATGGCCCTGCCGCCAGCGGAAGACGGCGCGGGCGGCAAGGCGCCGCGCGCGGTGGAGATCGAGACGAACGGCGCGGTCGACCTGGCGGAGCTCGCGGCGGTTCGCAGAGAGCTGCGGGAGGGCGCGGACAGCCCGGAAGCCGCACGCGACCGCGCGCGGGGCGCAAGCCCGGGTGCGGCTCTCGGTCCGCAGGCGCCCGCACAGGGCGCGCATCGCGGTTCGCAGGCGGCGGTCTCGCAGGGCGCGCTGTGCGGTTCACCGTCACTCGCCGCACTGTCCAGCACCCTGCACTTCACGATGGACTGGAAGCTTCCTGGCAGCGGCATGGGCGATCGCATGCTCGAGGGCAACCTCGCGTTGCTGGGACCGAACGACACGGTGAAGTTCGTTGCCGGCTCCGAAGAGGATTTGCGCGAGATGGCACGCATCGTGCGTGCGCACGGGCTGTGCGAGCGGTGCGCCGTGTACGCAAGTCCCGTGTTCGGTCGCATCGAGCCGGCGCGCATCGCCGCGTTTCTGCAGGAAGAGCGCCTAGCGCGCGTGACGCTGCAGCTGCAATTGCACAAGATCATCTGGCCGAACGTCGAAAGGGGCGTGTAAAGGATGGAAGAGAAGAACGAAGCGACGGCAGGGCTTCGCGCGGAATCGCCCGAGGCCGACGTGGCGAGCGCGCAAGGTGAGGATTCGCCCGAGGCCGATGTGATGAGCGCGCAGGGAACCGAATCGCTCGGAGGCGATGTGACGCCCGCGCAGGGAGCGAAATTGCCCGAAGCCGGCGCGGCGAGCGCGCAGGGCGCGGAATCGCCCAAGGCGCTCGTGCTGTGCAGCGGCGGCGTGGACTCCACGACGCTGCTGGCCATGGCGGTGGAGCGCTACGGCGCGGAAAACGTCTTCGCGCTCAGCATCTCGTACGGGCAGAAGCACGCCCGCGAGATTGATTCGGCCCGCGCGGTGGCAGCGCACTACGGCGTGCAGCAGCGTTTCCTGGATTTGGGTGTGATCTTCGCCGAGAGCAACTGCTCGCTTCTGGCGCATTCCACCGAGGACGTGCCTGCGGAAAGCTACGCCGACCAGCTGGCGGAGTCCGACGGCGCGACGGTCAGCACGTACGTGCCGTTCCGCAATGGGCTTTTCCTCTCGGCGGCGGCGTCCGAGGCGCTTTCGCTCGGGTGCTGCGCGCTCTACTACGGCGCCCACCACGACGACTGGGCGGGCAGCGCGTACCCAGACTGCTCGCAGGCGTTCGTGGACGCCATGGCGGCGGCTATTGCCGAGGGCACCGGCGGTGAGCTGCGCATGGAAGCGCCGTTCGTGCAGTGGTCGAAGGCCGATATCGTGCGCGAAGGCCTGCGTCTGGGCGTGCCCTACGAGCTCACGTGGTCGTGCTACGAAGGCGGCGAGCGTCCGTGCGGCGTGTGTGCCACCTGCATCGATCGCGCTCGCGCCTTCGAGGCGAACGGCACCGTCGACCCGCTCCTGCGATAGCGCGCTCGGGCGGGCGTTCCTGCCCGGATGCCTTGCGCGCCTGGGTGCGCGAGCGCCCCGGCCGTGCGCGGCCGTGCGTGATGCGTATCGCGTGCATGCGCCGGACGCCCTGTGCGCGAGTGCGCAACGCCCGGGTTCGTGCGTGGACCCGCACGAGCCCGGGCGGGCCCGCGCGTTCCCGTGCGCAAAACTCACCGATTATCACCCGTCATGCATGAGCGCAATCGAAGCACACACTGTGCATGTTCGCATGAACAGGCATTATGTGGGAAGCATCCCGATTCGTCGGCGCTGTCTTCTGCCCGGTGGGTGATAATCGGGGAGTTTCGTGCAGAACCCCACCGCTTTTCGCGCACGTCTCACTCGACGAAGCGATGTCCCACGGTGCCGCGATGCGTGCGCCTTATCCGAATTATCCGTTGCGCGCCTTGCGCCGCAATACCGACCGACCGAACAACCACGTTAGATGGGAGCATCATGACCGCACACGCCGTCCATTCCGAGCGCGAGCACGAGGGGCTCACGCTCCTTGGCAACCAGAACACGGGCTATCCGTCCGACTACGACCCTTCGGTGCTCGAGACCTTCGAGAACAAGCATCAGGGCAACGACTACTTCGTGAAGTTCAACTGCCCGGAGTTCACGTCGCTCTGCCCGATCACGGGGCAGCCGGACTTCGCCACCGTGTACATCTCCTACGTGCCAGACGTGCGCATGGTGGAGAGCAAGAGCCTGAAACTCTATCTATTCTCGTTCCGTAACCACGGCGACTTCCACGAGGACTGCATGAACGTCATCATGAAAGACCTCATTGCCCTCATGGACCCGAAGTACATCGAGGTTTGGGGCAAGTTCCTGCCGCGCGGCGGCATCTCCATCGACCCGTACTGCAACTACGGACGCCCGGGCACGCGCTGGGAAGAGGTGGCGTGGCAGCGCCTTTCGCAGCACGACCTCTACCCGGAGCGCGTGGACAACCGCTAAAATCCTTAGGCGAGAATAGTGCGGCCACGCAGGCCGCCACAGCAGAAAGGACCGGGCATGGGCGAGTTCACGCCGAAGCTGACCACGACCGACTGGGGCGCCGAATGGCGGGAGCTCCAGCGGTTCCGCCGCCACCGCGACGACGCTGCGTACTGGGATGCGCGCTCGGCCACGTACACCACCAAGGACGTGCCGAACCCCTACGTCGAACGGTTCTTGGAGCTTGCGGGGCTGCGCGAGGGTGAGACCGTCTTCGACATGGGCTGCGGCACGGGCGCGCTGGCCATTCCGGCGGCGGAACGCGGGCACAAGGTGGTCGCGGCGGACTTCTCGCAGGGCATGCTCGACCGCATGCAGGAGGAGCTGAACGCGCGCGGCCTGCGTACGGTGTTCCCGAAGCGCATGAGCTGGGAAGAGCCGTGGGAGCCGCACGGCGTGCGCGAAGGCATGGTGGACGTGTGCTTCGCCAGCCGCTCCGTCTCCGTGGACGACATGCGCGACGCGCTGCTGCGCCTGAACACGGTGGCGCGTCGTCGCGTGTGCGTGACGCTGCCGACCGCCGCCTCGCCGCGCTCGGACGTGCGGATTCTGCGCGAAGTGGGCATCGAGGAGCTGCCGGGCACGGACTATCTCTACGCGGTGAACATCCTGGCGGCCGAGGGCATCATGCCCGAGGTCGCGTACATCAAAAGCGAGCGCAAGGACACGTTCGACACGCACCAGGAAGCCTACGAGACGTTCGTGCGGATGATCGACGCGCCGCGCCCGGGCGTGACCGAGGAGCAGCGCGAGGAGGCGCGCGGGCGCCTGCACGATTGGCTGCGCGCGCACACGGTGGAGAACCCTGCCGCGGGCGCGCCGGACAAGAAGGGCGTGCCGCAAGGGGCGTTCTGCCTGGACGAGCCGCGTGTGATCACGTGGGCGTTCGTCTCATGGGACAAGTGAAGCGACAAGGGCGGCAGACATGGCAGGCTTGATTCTAGGATCCGAGGACGACTGGCGATCCGAGCTCGCGGAGCATCCGGAGCTGGCGTCGCTTCGGGAGACATCGCTGTTCGAGGACGGGGCGCTCGAAGAGGCGCTGGCGAACCTGGCCGACGGCGCCGATGCCGATGCTGCGGGCGCGGGGTCGAACGGCCCTGGCGCTGGCGGGCGCAGGCGTGCGGCGGGCGCGGGGGAGCCGACGCTCGAAGAGCTGCTTGCGGGCGCGGTGGATTTGGCGGCGTTGGGCGCAGGGGCGGCCGAACCGGGCGCCGTTGCTGCCGATTCGGGAGCTGACGCCGCCGGGGGCGACGGTCGTCAGCTTGCCGAAGCGAGCGCCGGCAGTGCGGACGAACGTGCTCGCCGCGCCCCCGAACGCCCTGCTCAAGCACCTGCGCGCGCGGGCGTCGCGTTCGCGCGCGAGCGGGGTGGGGTGCCTCGGGCATCCCGTGCTGGATGCGCGGAGGAGGGCGCGGCGCCCGATGAGCGCGCGCGCTCGGACGGCCCGGGTGCGGCGCCCGGTGAGCGTGCGCGCTCGGGCAGCCCGGGCGCGGCACGCCAGGCTGTTCGCGCGTCCGAAAACTCCCTTTCGCACAAGCAGCGTGTGTTCGATTTGCACTGCGACACGCTCGACCGCTTGTGCCTGCGCCATTTCGCGCCGCAGAATCTGTGGACGGAGCAGGATGCGGACGTCCCGGAGGCTGACCGCTCCTCGCTTGCGCAGAATGCCTGCCATCTGTCGCTCGACCGCATGGCGTCGTTCGCGTGGTGCCAGTGCTTCGCCGTGTTCCTGCCCGACGAGTTCCGCGGCGACGCGGCATGGCGGCTGTTCCAGCAGGTGAGCGCGTACTTCCAGCAGCAGATGGAAGCGCACGCGGACCTGGTGGAGCAGGCGCGCGATGCCCGGCGCATCGACGAGATCCTGGCGGCGGGCAAGACGGCGGCCATGCTCACGGTGGAGGGCGCGGCGTTCTTGGAGGACCCGCTGTTCGAAGGCCAGTCGGCGGCTTCGTCGGCGCCCTGGTGGGATGACGCCGAGGAGCTGCTGCCGGGCGTGCGCGTGGTGGACGGGCCTGACGGGGTTGCGACCGACGGCGCTGCACGTGCCGCGGGCGCATCGACCGGGGCTTCTCTTGCGGGCCCTGCGGGACGCCGTGCGCGCGGTGTGCTGGCGGCGCAGCGCGGGGCGGCGCAGGACGCGCGCGAGCAGGCGCGCGGGCTCGAGCGGATTGCGCTTGCCGCGGAAGCGGGCGTCAAGATGATGACGCTCACCTGGAATGGCCCGAACGCCCTCGGCAGCGGGCACGATACGCGGCAGGGCCTCACGCGTTTCGGCCGTGAGGCGGTGCGCGAGATGGAGGCGCACCGCATGGTGGTGGACGTCTCGCACCTGAACGATCGCGGCTTCTCCGACCTGGTGGAAGTGGCCACGCGGCCGTTTGCGGCGTCGCACTCCAACGCGCGCTCGGTCTGCGGGCATCGCCGTAACCTGACCGACGCCCAGGCGCGCACCATCTTCGAGGGCGGCGGCATCGTGGGCCTCAACTACTGCCGCGACTTTTTGCGCGAAGGCTCGGGCAACGTCACGCCGGACGCGGTGCTGCGCCAGGTTGACCGCCTGCTGGAGCTGGGCGGCGAGCGCGGTCTCGCGCTAGGCAGCGACTACGACGGCACGGACGTGCCCAGCTGGCTGGACGGTTGCGAGCGCGTGGGAACGCTGCACGAGCTCATCGCGCGCCACTTCGGTCGCGAGGTGGCCGAGCGCGTCTTCTACGAGAACGCGCGCGACTTCTTCCTGCGCAACGAGCAGTGACGTCGCCTCGCGGGTTTCGTTGTGCAGCGAGTCTGGCATTGCCACATCAGCCTTATCGCGCATTGGGCGGTGATAGTGCTTCGTGAGTCTTGCCGTGCGGTGAGGTCGGCATCGCCTTAGGGTCTTGCCCGTGCCGGATTGACGCGAGCGCGCAGCTCTGCCTCCGTTCGCGTGATGGTCGCGGAAACGAGGACGCCGCCCGCGGGGCCGCCCTCGCGGGCGCCCGTGGCAGGTTTGAGCGATCCTGCTTACGGCTGGAACGACGGGCACAGGTCCTGGATGAAGCACTCGGCGCACTGGGGGCGCTGGGCGCGGCAGAAGTCGCGGCCGAAGTGCACCCACTGGTGGTTGATGTAGAGCCAGTCGCTCTGCGGGTAGACGCGCAGCAGGGCTTGCTCCGTCTTCGCGGGCGTGTCGGCCGAAGGTCCTGCCAGCTTCAGCCGGTGCGCAATGCGGAAGACGTGCGTGTCCACCGCGATGCCCTGCGGATTGCGGAACGCTTCGCACATGACCACGTTCGCCGTCTTGCGGCCCACGCCCGGCAGCTTCTGAAGGAGTTCCAGGTCGTTAGGCACCTCGCCGCCGAACTCCGTGAGCAGTGTTCGAGCGAGCGCCACCAGGTTCTTCGCCTTCGAGCGGAAGAACCCGAGCGAGTGGATGATGCGCTCGATGTCCTCCACGTCGGCCTCGGCCATGCGCGCCGGGGTGGGGTAGGCCTCGAACAGCGCGGGCGTCACCTTGTTCACGGCAGCGTCGGTGCACTGCGCCGAGAGCACCACCGCCACGGTCAGCTGGAACGGCGTCAGGTAGTCAAGCGAGCACGCACCCTCGCCGTAGTGCTCGAACATGCGCTCTTCGATTTTCGCGGCACGGGCGATCTTGTCGGCTTTGAGCTCGCGGGGCATGGCATTCCTTTCGTCTCGACGAGAAAAAGGAACCGTCAAGAGGGACCGTCGCTTTTTCTCGTTTGCACACGTTGCTTCTTATTCCTTTTGCAGCCAGTCGCTGTCCGGGCGGCAGATGAGGCGGGCGTTCGTGTACGCCTGCCTCATGGTGAGGATGGTTTGCCCCTGGTAGTTTCCCGAAGGCATGAGCTGCACGACGAGCGCCGCGTCAGCATGCTCGTCGTCGAGCAGGCAGAGTGGCAGCAGGAGGCTCATGGCGTTCGCGCGCGGGTAGTACGAGGGCACGGCCGTTTTGTAGTTCCAGCGCACGCGCTTGCGCGCCATCTCCACCGCGTCCTTCAGGCGCGAGCGCAGGCGGCGGAAGAGCCGGTCGTCGTCTGACAGCAGGTCTGCGAGGTCCGCCAAGGCCCCCACGCGCTCGTCGTCCGAGGCGTCGCGCAGGGCGCGCACAAGTCCGGCTCCCTCCTCGTCACCGTGCAGCTCTTCTTCCAAGAAGGCGACGGGCAGGCGTTCCAGGTTGTCGATAAGGATGTGGTCAAAGTCGACGATGAGCTCGCGCTCAAGGTTGAACAGGAGGTCGTCCATGCTGCTGAAGTACGAAGCCGGTTCCGGCAGCGGGCAGACAGGCTCACGAGCCGTTTCCCCAAACCGCGCGAGCCTGCCGTGCAGAAGCCCACGAAGCGCCATTCGAAGGAACTCTGCGTGGTATCCGGCTCGAAGCAGGCGTAGATGTCGTCGTAGCGACGATTCACCAGGTCGGTGTTGAAGGCGGCGAATCGCGCGGAAGCATCCGTGCAGACCTTGTCCTCCAGGCGCAGCCGGTAGAACGTGGTGCACACGAAGCTCTTCAGGATGGCGTTGCGATGGCTGGTGGGGTCTTCGGGCGCCTCGAAATCCCAGGCCTCGGGCAGGGCGAGGTCCGCGAGCTGGTCGAGGAAGTCTTCCCACGGTCCAAGCCAGGCGAAATGCTCGAGCTCCTTGCTCGGCGCGACGGGAGGGATGACTGCGGGGGCGTGCGGCGCGGTAGCGGGCTCCGTGGTGCTGGGCTTGCCGATGACGGCCGCTTGGCCGGCGGGCGATGTGGCGAAGCCCATGGCCGCGGACGAAGCGGGCTCGTCCCAGTCCGGGCGATGCCGCACGGTCACGAGGCGTTGCGGCACGCCGCCGGCAACGATGTCCGTGAAGTCCAGGAAATCGTCCAAGGTGGCCAGGAACGGCTTGAGCTTCGTGTGCCCGAATTCTTCCTTGCGCACGCCGGCGTCCATGAGCGCTTTCGCGACGGTTGCCATGGGGATGGCCTGGTCGAATGGGAACTCGGCGGCAAGCGCGCGGTAAACGCGCTGGCGTGCAGGGAGCGGGATGGGCGCGGGCATGGGCAATCCTTTCGTCGGATGTCCCCATTGTACGGCAGGATGACGGCGTGCGGTGGCGTCGGCGCACGTATGGAGCGGGATGCCCCATGCCTCGAAGCGGGATGCACCATGTCCCCATGCTCCAAGCTCCACGCTTCGCTCCATACTCCATACTCCATGCGTGCCATACGTCGGGCTTCTGTGCGCAAAACTCACCGATTGTCACCTTTAATGCCGAGGCTCGCACCTGAGCGATGAATCGAACGCCGCAAAAGGCCAGGTCAGACGAGTTTGCGATTGTTTGGGCGAGTGGGAGCGAAGAGTAAGGAGGTGAGAATCGGTAAGTTTTGCGCACGGTCGCATGCCGAACGCGCGCGGCCACACGCTGGGCGCCATGGGCGCACGCCGAACGTGCACGATCGCACGTTGGCCGCATGCCGAATGCGCTCGGCAACATGTCGGAAGCGTACGACGACGTGTCGGAAGCGCGTGATGGCGTACTAGATCAAATCGTACGGCATGCGGCGTTTGATCAGGTAGAACAACATGCAGGCCAGGGGTACGATGCCAAGTCGCGGCTCGATGCCGGGTAGGCCGGTGGCGCACAGCACCACGAACGTGCGCGCTGCGTAGAACGCCACGCGCCGCGACCCCGTGCGCTCGCGCGTTTCGCAGGTCATGCGCACGAAGGCGCCGCCCGGAGTTTGGCCGCCGTGCTTCCAGGGAATGGCGAGCTCCACGATTAACAGCGCGATTGTCTCGGCGAACGCCAGGAGCGTGAGCGCTGGCAGCGGTGCCATGTGTATGCCGGTGGCGCGAAGAAGCAGCGCAACGGCGCAGAACGCGGCTACGATGGCCGACGTTGCCACCAGGGCGGCGGCGGTCGCTAGCGCGAGATCGACGAAGAACGCTACCATGCGGCGCACGAACCCGGGGCGGTTCGTGACGAGCGTGTCATCGGCCTCGGAGCGTGCGGGCAGGATGCGCAGGCTGAACTGGGCAAGCGCCCAGCCGCCGAGCGCGCCGAGCGTGTTCGTGCACAGGTCGGTGGTCTCGAACGTGCGGTATGCGTATGGGTACACGCCGAAGAGCCCGGTCAATTGCGCAAGCTCGATGGCAAGCGACGCCAGGAAGCCGAGCGCCACTGTTGGCGCCATTCCTAGGCGCATACCGCGGCGTGTGATGAACCCAAACGGCACGAACAGCGCTGCGTTCGCCACGAGCTGCGCCACTGCGGCGATACCGTCCTCGCGGATGTCGTCCACGAAATGCAGCGGGTTCAAGATGGGCGCGAGCCCATAGGTGATGCCTGGCCCGACGTCGCCTTCGGGCAGTGGGTAGAGCGTGAAGCAGACGAGGCCCATGAGGTAGAGCACCGCGAGGTAAGCGCCGGCGGCGGACAGCGGGCGGATGCGGCCGTCGCGGTGGTACAGCCACGCCAGGATGGGCAGCGTGAGCATGAACGACGCGAGCGGCCAGAGGCCGAGCGCTGCCGCGAAGCTTTCGCTGTAACTGGAGAGGAAGCGGCCTAAGAACCCCATCGTGCGCCTTCTTTCGAACGTGCCTGCTCTTGCAAACGTGCCTGCTGGACGTTTTCGATTGTGCGCGGTCAACCTTGCGCGAACCTTGCGCCGCGCTGCCGGTTTGGTGACGACGGGGCTGGCAGGGCGCAGCGACGGACGGAACGCCGCGACTGGCAGGACGCCACGGGGACGGAACGCTGCGGCTGGCATGACGCTGCGACTGGTGCGACACCGCGACTGGTGTGGCACCGCGACCGGCAGGGCACCGCGACGGGCGTGACGCCGCGGCTGGTGCGACACCGCGACCGGCAGGGCGCTGCGACAGACAGGGCATCGTGGCGGACACCAGTGCTGCCGGTTTGGTGATGACGGGGTGTTGCGACGCGGCGACGGGCGCGGGCTCCCGCTCCTGGTATACTAGCTGCCCATTGAGCCGCTTATGCGGCTTTTCGTGCGTGCGCCGAAGCGCACAGCGTGGCGGGGTGGCACCGTCCGCCACGCCCGTCCTTCGCGGCGGTGCATGAGAAATTGGCAGCGGGAGGCCGCGCTGCGCTTGCACGAAGGCCCCTGCGGAGTCGGATGGAAGAAGGAGCCGCATGCTCATTGACGCTTTGACGTTCACGCTCAAGAAGTCGGAGGCGCTCGACCCGGTGTGGGACGCGCTCGACGAGGGGCATGACGCCACGCTCGGTGTCGCCGCGTCCGCGCGCCCGTTCTTGGTGGCGGCGCGC
>DVLD01000111.1 GCA_018715725.1 Candidatus Aveggerthella excrementigallinarum | reverse complement strand
AGTCCGGGCGTTCCCGCGCGTCGCCATCATATCCACGGGCGCGGAAATCGTCCCGCCTGACTGCATGCCGAAGGGTTCGCAGATGCGCGACGTCAATGGCCCTTTGCTGGCGGCGGCGGTGCGAGCGTGCGGAGCGGAGGCAGTGGAGTTCCCCATCGTTCATGACGATATCGAGCAGCTGCGGGACGTGGTGAAGACAGCTTTGGAGGATTGCCAGATGATCCTGGTGTCGGGCGGCACGTCTGCAGGCGAAAAAGATTACACGGCGCGCGTGTTCGCTGAGATGGGGGACGTTCTGTTCCATGGCGTGGCTGTGAAGCCGGGCAAGCCCACGCTGCTTGCCGACGTGGGCAGCGTGCCGTCATTCGGCCTGCCAGGCCACCCCGTCGCCGCGTACCTTATGTTCTTGGAGTTGGCGCGCCCGCTGCTCACGGGCGTCGAAGGCGCGAAAGCCCGCACGGTCACGGCGAGGCTCGGTTCCGGCGTCCCCTCCAACCATGGTCGCACCGAGCTCATCGGCGTGCGCCTGGAGCCGTGCGACGGCGATATGCGCGCGGTGCCCATCCGCGGCAAATCCGGGCTGATCTCCCAGCTCAGCTGTGCTGACGGGTACGTAGAGATTGGTCGCGACTCCGAGGGCGCGGCCGCAGGGGACGTGGTCGAGGTCCGGTTGTTCGAGCGCTCTTGAGGAGCACGCAGGAAATGCCTGGCAGAAAGGGGAGGTTATGCCGTTCGAGTATTTGACGAACACCGCGCTGGAGGACGTGGTCAGGGGACTTTTGGCGGCGGTCGACGAACGAGCGAAGGGCCTGGCAAGCGAGCTCGTGCCCGTGCCTGAAGCGCTTGGCCGCGTGACCTCCGAACCTGTGTACGCGCGCATTTCCGCGCCGCACTACCATGCGTGCGCCATGGACGGCGTTGCGCTGGCCGCCAACGTCACGTTCGGCGCCAGCCCCACCACGCCGGTGGAGGTGTCTCCGGAGCGCTATGTGACCGTGGACACGGGCGATCCGTTGCCCGAAGGCTGCGACGCCGTGGTCATGGTGGAGGACGTGGTCTATCCGGAAGGCGCTGGCCCGCAGGACCTGGGCTCCTGCCCGATCACGCTGCTCGCTCCCTCGGCGCCGTGGTCTCACGTTCGGCAGATCGGGGAAGATATCTGCGCGGGCGAGATGCTGCTCACGTCGGGCGTGCAGATTTCGCCGGCGGCGCTCGGTGCGCTCTTGGCGGCGGGCATCCAGGAGGTCCCTGTCAAAGTGCGCCCGAAAGTGGGCATCATCCCGACGGGTGACGAGGTGGTGGCGCCGAGCGACAGCCCAAAGCCTGGTGACGTGATGGAGTTCAACTCCGCCATCTTCTCCGGCATGGTCCGCCAGTGGGGCGGGGACCCAGTGGTCTATCCGATCGTGCGCGACGACCCGGACGCGATGCGGGACATGCTCGCGTGCGCCGTTTCCGAATGCGACGCAGTCTTGCTGAACGCAGGGTCGTCGGCAGGCCGCGACGACTACTCGGCGCGCACGGTCGCCGTCGTGGGCGACGTGCTCTATCACGGCATCGCGATCAAGCCGGGCAAGCCTGCGATCGTGGGCGTGGCCGACGGCGCCGTGGTCCTGGGAGTTCCAGGCTACCCGGTGAGCGGCATCATCGTGGTGGAGGCCCTCCTCAAGCCTGTCATCGAGCGCTTGCTCGGGTGCTCTCTCCCGCACGGCGAGACGGTCCGCGCGCGCTTGTCCCGCACGTGCGTGTCGTCCCTTAAACACCGCGAGTTCGTGCGCGTGCGCTTGGGCGATGTGGACGGCACGATGGTGGCGTCGCCGCTTTCGCGCGGTGCGGGCGTGGTGACCTCGTTCGTCAAGGCTGACGGCATCATGGAGATTCCTCAGAACGCCGAAGGGCTGGAAGCGGGTGATCAGGTGAGCGTCCGCCTGCTCCGATCGCGGGAGGATGTGGAGAACTCCCTTGAGGTCATGGGCAGCCACGATCCGCTCATCGACGAGCTGGCACAGCTGATCCACCAGACGTTCCCCGAGATGTCCGTGGCGTCGACGCACGTTGGCTCCATGGGCGCGATCGTCGCCGCGAAACGTCGCGAGAATCATTGCGGGGGCATTCACCTGCTCGACGAGTCTACAGGCGGGTACAACGAGGCGTACCTGGAGCGTCATTTCCCGAAGGGGGGAGTATGCCAGGTGGAATGTGTCTGGCGCCAGCAAGGCCTGATGACCGCACCGGGAAACCCGCTGGGCATACAATCCCTGTCAGACCTTGCCGAGCGGGGTTTGCGCTTCGTGAACCGGCAAAAGGGCTCCGGGACGCGCATGCTAAGCGATTACGTGTGCGGGCGCGATGGCGTGGATACGGTGCGAATCTACGGGTACGACCACGAGGAGTTCACGCACACGGCAGTTGCGGCGCTTGTGCAGGCAGGGTCGGCTGACGCGGGCATGGGCATCTACTCGGCGGCGAAGATGTACGGGCTTGGGTTCGTGCCGGTGTGCGAAGAGCAGTACGACCTGCTCATCCCGGATTACGCCTGGGATACCCCGCAGGTGCGAGCCTTGCTGGAGGCGCTCAGGAGTCCTGAGTTCAGAGCGCGCATGGAAGCGCTGGGCGGATACCGCGTCGAGCATCCTGGCACGGTGCGCAGGCGGTACTGAGGGCTGTCCTCCTGCGTCGCGCGGGAACGGTAGCGGGAAAGGAGCGAAGACGAAGCGTTCGCTCCTGTTGCCGCGACCCCGTTCTGACGAAAGGGCGGGGTGAGGACTCGGGGCGGCTGCTTGGCTACGCGCCGAGGAAAGCGACGAATTGGGCGAACTCGGGGGTGCTCGGGTGGGCGAGAGACTGCTCGGTCGGCCCGTCCTCGACGACCACGCCGCCGCTCAAGAACACGATGCGGTCGGCAAGGCGGCGTGCTTGGCTGACGGAGTGCGTCACGACGAGCATGCCAGCTCCCGTTTCGTCGCGATAAGCTTTCAAGAGCTGCTCTGCCGCGAGCGTCGACGGTATATCGAGCGCGGCGGTCGGTTCGTCCAACACGAGGAACGACCACGTTCCCGCCAGAACGCGCGCGAGCGCCATTCGTGCAGTCTCGCCGCCCGACAGCGTCTTCGCCTTCGCTCGCTCGAGCGACGAGAGGCCGAGCTTGGAGACGAGCTCATGACAGCGCTCGTCGAATCGTCCGGTAGGAGAGCCGAGCGCTACGTTGCGCGCGAGCGTTCCATAGAACGCGTAGCTTTTCTGCGGCATGTATCCGATCGTCTCGCCTTTCTCGAGGACGCGCCCGCCTGCATCGGGCTTGAGGACGTCGGCGGCGATGCGCGCGAGCGTGGTCTTGCCGCTCCCGTTCTCGCCCATGACGGCGCAGATCTCTCCGCAGCGGAATGCGAGGGCCTCCACAGAAAGGGCGGTCTTCTCACCGTACCGTTTGATGGTGCGCTCGATCCTCATGAGCTCACGTTCCTCTGCACGATGCCGACGACCACATTGAGCGCCAGGAACATGAGCAACAGGATGATGCCGAGCGCGATGCCAAGGGTGAAGTCACCACGGTTGGTGTACATCATGATGGCAGTGGTCATCACGTTGGTTTTGTAGGCGATGGCGCCTCCCACCATGGAGACCGCTCCCACTTCCGCGATGGCGCGGCCGAACGCGATCAGGTAGACCGTGAACACCTGGTAGCGACACTCGCCGAGCAAGAGCAGGGCGGTGCGGGCGCGCGAGAGCCCGATGCCGCGTGCCGTGTCTCGCACAGGACCGACGATGCCTCGAACGTACGATTCAACGTTGCCGGCCACGATGGGCGTGATGAGCAGCACCTGCGCCACGACCATGCCCTCGACCGTGTAGAGCAGGTCGAGCCAGCGCAAGGGGCCGACGCCGCAAAACATCAGGTAACACAGCAAACCGCACACCACGGGCGGAACGCCCATGAGCGTGCGGTTTGCGATGACAAGGACCGCTGCGAGCTTCGAGCGGCCCATGGCGAGCGCCGTGCCGACCGGCAAGCCGATGGCGAGCGAGATGAGGGAGCTGGCAATGCTCATGCGCAACGTCACCCAGACGATGTTCGCGAGCATCTCGTCGCCCGAGAAGAGCAGGGCGATGGCTTCCTCAATGGCGGTCAGCACGGCGTCTCATTCTTCCTCTCGTCCAGCGTTACTCGACGACCCCGCCGTTCGCCTCGAACGTGAGGAACGTCGCTTTGTCGGAAAGGATGTAGGCGTCGGTCTCGTTGGCCATGGCAAGGCACGCTCCCATGCCGGCGTTCGAGTAGGTGTACCAGCCCGTGTAGTCGGCAACGCTGTCGGCCTCGGTGGTGATGCCCAGCTCCTCCGGCCACAGCGAGATCTCCTTGGTGTGCGTGCCGGACGCGTCACCGCGGGAGACGAACGGGTACTCGCCCTCGGCAATCTGGGCGAAGGCATCAAGGGCGGTTGCTGCGTCGGCGACGCCGGCCGGGTCGTCAGCGGGGCCGCAGAGCACGAAGTAGTTGTGCATGAACGACAGGCGCTCGGAGTCGAACCCGGGCAGCGTGTAGGCATACCCGTCGGCGACGAACTGCTCCTCCTGGCTCTTGGAGTGGACGAGGATGGCGTCGGCGTTGCCCATCTCGGCGTTCGCGATGGCCTTGCCCGTGCCGGCGGAGTAGACCTCGACCTCGTATCCGTATGCTTCCTGGAACTTCGGCAGCAGGTAATCAAGGAGACCGGAGTCATTCACGGACGTGGTGGTGGACAGGCGGACGGCGCGCGTCTCGTCGGTGGCCTCGGGGATCTCGCCCTCGAAGCGCGGGGCGTCGTCGTTCACGGTGAACAGCGACTCGCCGAACTCGTCCATGCCGTAGTTCGCGATGAGCTCAAGGCCTTCGTCGGAGAGCATCCAATCGATGAACGCCTGCGCGCCCACCGTGTTCAGCGTGACGTCGGACACGGCATTGCCGTCGGCGTCGGCGAACGGCGCCTCGGGGTTGACCGCCAGCAGCGAGTAGGTGTTGATCAGGCTGTCGTCCTCTTCGTAGAGGATGGTCAGGCCGACCGCCTCGTCGGTCGCCGTCTTTTCCTGGGTGCTCTCGGTCGCGCTCTCGGAGACAGCGGCCGAGCTTTCTTCGGCGGGCTCCGTCGACTGCGAGCAGCCTGCAATCGCGAACGCCATGGCGAAGACCGCAAGCAGCGCGACGACGCTTGCTAGGAGCTTCTTTCTCATGATTCTCCCCCTTCTGTGCCGCCTTGCGGCACGAAACGCTTTTTCGGAGGAAGCCTCCGAAATCCTGAGGAGTATCTATGCATGAATCACGGCGCCCGTCGAGCATGATGCATGCCACGATTCGACGAACGCCGTAAATTTGAAAGTGTGTGGATTATATGAAGATAAGTCTATTCTTGTTAGCGTAGAATGACATCCTCAACGGACCCGTCCAGAAGGTCGACCATGAGCAAGCGGTTGCGAATCTGGCCGGGTCGGCCAAGCAGCACCTTGATCGCTTCCGCAGATTGGATGGCCGCGATGGCGAGCGCGGTGGGGGAGAGGTTCCCGAGCTCTTTATGGCAACCGGCGTCCGTCGGCTCTCCGTAGACCGTGGCGAATGAGACGTCCCCAGGATAGACGGTGCACGCTTGCCCGAACCATCCGGCGATGGCGCCGTAGACGATAGGAATGCCAAGGCATTGACATGCGCGGGCTGTCCAGAAGCGCGCCTCCAGAGAGTCCAGGCAGTCAACCACCACGTCAGCGCCCGCCAGGATTCGCGGGGCGTTCTCTTCGTCCACGAACGTGTCAACTGGCTCGACCGTCACGTCGCTATTGACGGCCCGCACGCGCTCCGCTGCGACCGCGACTTTTTTACGGCCGATGACGTCCTCGGTGCACAGGAGTTGGCGATTGAGGTTGCTGCGCGCGAACTCGTCCCCGTCGACCACGCGCAGGAAGCCCACGCCCGCGCGCGCAAGGGCTTCGATCACGTGACCGCCAAGCCCGCCGCAGCCTACGACGACCACGCGCGAGCGCGCGAGCAGCGCGCACTCCTCTTCGGAAAGCGAGCTCAGGTTGCGCTGATACCTCTCAGGAATGGCCATGGTCAGCTCCTTTCTTCTCGCTGTCCCAAAGAGCAAAGCGGGGAGAGGGAACGCAGGCGCCGTTCGGAGTCCGCCTGCGCCCCTTCTCCCCGCTCTGCTCGAGCGTGCGGGATGCTCTCGTCCTGTGGCGCTCCGGCCACGGCAGGCGCGGTGTCTGCTACACGTAGCGGTACGTTTTCATCATCTCGTCTGCCAGCGCTCGCTTGCGGCATTCGTCGCACACGCGAGATTCCTCAACTCCGGCCTGCTTGGCGGCGAAAGCGACCGATTCTTTCGTTCCCATAGGCTTGCCGCACGACTCGCAGTACGCGCGCTCGAACGTGCGATTCCAGATAGTGCGCGTGGCCTCGTCCTCCTGGTACTCGATGGCGCCGGTGGGGCAGACGTTTGCGCAGCTCAGGCAGCCGACGCAGGAGCTGGACGGATTCCCATAGGGCGTGTCCACCTCCTTTTCCGTTCCTCGGTTGACCGTCGAGATGGCGCCTGTCCCCAGGCTGTCGCACGCCTGGACGCACAGGCCGCAGAGGATGCACTTCTCGCCGTCCACGCTGACCAGGCGCTCGAAGCCCTCCTCGCCGCCGAAGAACTTCGCCATCTGGCCAATGCGGTCGGACTCCGGCGCGCGGTGCGCCAGCAGCGCCATCACGACGGCGCGCTCCTCTTTGATCTTCTCGGACTGCGTGTAGAACGCGCACTCCTTCTCCACCGGGTAAACGCACGCGGTCACCACTTTGCGCCAGCCGCGGTCCTCCATCTCGACGATGCAGACACGGCAGCATGCCCGATGGTCGGCGAACGCGTCGGAGCGGCAGAGCACGGGGATGAAGATGCCGTTGCGCTTGGCGACGTCGTACAGGAACTCGCCTTTCTCGCAGACGCATTCCTTGCCGTCGATGGTGATAGTCAGCGTCTCGCTCATGCCGAAATCCTCCTCGTCGTCTGCACGGCACCGAAACGGCACGCTTCGCGGCAGCTGCCGCAGGCGATGCACTTCTCAGGGTCGATGACATGCGCTTCCTTGCGCGCGCCCGAGATGGCGCCTGCCGGGCACGCGCGCATGCACATGCCGCAGCCGGTGCACGCGCTCGCGTCGACAGCGAAGCGCGTGAGCTCGGGGCAGACGCCGGCGGGGCATTCCTTGTCGCGCACGTGCGCTTCGAACTCTTCCGGGAAGAACTTGATGGCGGTCAGCACCGGGTTGGGCGCCGACTTGCCGAGCGCGCACAGCGACGCGTCCTGCATGGTGTGCCCCAAGCGCTCGAGGAGCTCGATGTCGCCCTCCACGCCGCGTCCTTCGCAGATGTCCGTGAGGATGGCGCGCATCTGACGGAGGCCTTCGCGGCACGGCGTGCACTTCCCGCAGCTTTCCTCACAAAGGAAGTCCACGTAGTAGCGCGCCACTTCAACCATGCACGAGCGGTCGTCCATGACGATCATGCCGCCCGATCCCATCATGGCGCCGTACTCGGTCAGCGTGTCGAAGTCGACCGGCAGGTCGAGCAGCGATTCCGGGATACAGCCGCCGGAGGGGCCGCCGGTCTGCACCGCCTTGAACGGCCGGTCGCCCGCGATGCCTCCGCCGATGTCGAAGATGAGCTCGCGCAGCGTGGCGCCCATGGGCACCTCCACGAGCCCGGTGTGCTTGACCTTGCCCACCATAGCGAAGACCTTGGTGCCCTTGGAACGCTCGGTTCCAAGCTGCGCGTACGCCTCGCCGCCATCGCGCAGGATGATGGGGATGGACGCCAGTGTCTCCACGTTGTTGAGGACGGTGGGGTGGTCGAACAGGCCGCGTTGGACGCTGCGGACGTACTTCGCGCGAGGCTCGCCCACGCGTCCTTCGATGGACGCCATGAGCGCGGTGGACTCGCCGCAGACGAACGCGCCGCCGCCGCGGACGATGGAGAGGTCGAGCTGATGGTCGGTGCCCATCATGCGCTCACCCAAGATGCCTGCCGCATAGGCATCGTCGATGGCGTGCTGGATATGGTCGCGCGCGAGCGCGTACTCGTCGCGGATGTAGAGGATGCCCTCTTTCGCGCCGATGGCGAGCGCGCCGATGCACATGCCCTCGATGACGGCGTGTGGGCACCCTTCCATGATGGAGCCGTCCATGAAGGCGCCGGGGTCTCCCTCGTCGCCGTTGCAGACGATGTACTTCGGCCACTCGTCGTAGCTGGCGGCGCTGCGCCACTTGCGCCCGGTGGGGAAGCCCGCGCCGCCTTTGCCGCGCAGGCCGCTCGCCTCGACCTCCGAGATGATCTCGTCGGGCGTCATGGTCAGCGCGCGCTCAAGGCCTTCGTAGCCGTCGTGCGCGCGATATTCGTCCAAGCTGAGCGGGTCGATGACGCCCACGTCTTTGAGCACGAGCTTGTGCTGGCGCGCGTAGAACGGGTTGTCCTCCAAGCGCTCGACTGCTTGGCCGTCCTGCTTGTGCAGGAGCTTCTGCACGGCTTCGCCTTCCAGGGACTCGACGATGGACGGCACGTCGCGCTCGGAGACGCGGTAGTACACGACGTCGCGCGGCATGAAGCGAACGATGGGTCCCTGCTCGCACTCGCCGGAGCACCCGGTGCGCACCAGCTTGACGGAGACGTCGTCCCAACCGCGGGAGGCAAGCTCGCGTTCGAGCGCCTCGGCGACGGCCAGCGCGCCGTTTGCAATGCAGCTCGTGCCGCAGCAGACGAGGATTCTCTCGGTTCCGTTAATCATGGTTCGTCACGTCCTCAGGTTTCGTGGCGCTGTAAGACTCCAGAATGCCGGGTATCTGCTCGACCCGCAGCTTGTTGTAGTACGTGCCGTCGACCACCATGACAGGGGACAGCGCGCATGATCCTAGGCAGTTGACGTACTCCACGGAGAACATGCCGTCTGCCGTGGTCTCGCCGGGATCGATGCCCAAATCGCGCTTGAGCTCCGTCGCCAGGTTGACGGAGCCGCGCAGGTGACACGCCGTGCCGTTGCAAATCTTGATGATGTGCTGGCCTTTGGGCTTGAGAGAGAGCGCTTTGTAGAACGTCGCCATGGCGTAGAGCTGCGCCTTGGGGCACCCCAAGCGCTCGGAGAGCATCTCCAAGCCGTCTTCGGGAATGTAGTTGAAGCGACGCTGCATGTCCTGCATGGCAGCGAGCGCGTATCGCCGGTCGGCGGGGTAGTTCTCGATGATCTTGCGAATCGTCGAGGTCTGGTCAACTTCGGTCATTCGTGCCTCGTTTCTGTCGGTAGGACGGAGCGTGCTGGCGCACAGCGAACGCCGCTCAGCCGCCTGCGACAAGCGGAGTGATCACCACGTAGTCCGCTTCCGTGAGCGGCGTGGAGACGCCGTCAAGGTGCTCGATATGGCGCCCATTCACCAGGATGATGACGTCGTCCCCCTTGTCGGTGCCGTCCTTGCTCAGAATCAATTCGCGGAATTCGGGCCATCGGGACGACAGTTCCTCCATGAGCGCGAGCACCGTGGGGGGAGCGGGCAGCTCGAAGCTTCTGCACTGGGCAATCTGCCGGTACGTGGCGAGGAATTTCACCAGCATGGCAGGCTCCTTCCGTCGAGGTTGTCCGTTCGCGCGATGCGACGCCCTGGCTTGCGGCCATCGGGCTGGGTGGCTTGGCGGGCGTCGTGCCCGCCAAGCCGTGGTCGCGCTAGTAGGTCACGTTGAGCTCGGCGAGCTTCTCGTCGGTGGGGATGCCGTCCGCCGTCCAATTGCGCGCCTCGTAGTAGTCGGCGAGCATGGTCTGCAGCTCGCTGACCTTGCCCTTCGCCGGGCCGGAGGGCAGCGCCTCGCGCAGCAAGCGGGGCGGCAGCGTGTCTTTCTCCACGCCGGCTTCCAGGTTGAAGCGCTTCTCGAGGTTCCAGATGCGCTCACCCTTGAGCAGGATCTCCTCGTCCGTCTCGTCGGAGCCCACCGCCTCGCGATACATACCGGCAATCTCTGGCAGGCCGATGCCGAAGGTGGTGAACAGGCAGATGCCCGTGGAGTCACACAGGGCGGTGAGGTCCTGGAAGGTCTTGAGCATGGCGCCCTTGCCCTTCGTCTCCAGCGGGTCAAGCTTCACCGGGATGCCCAGCACCTCGGGCGAGATCATGTAGCCGCGAACATGGCAGCCGCCGCGGTTGGAGGTGGCGTACTCAAGGCCGATGCCCTGGATGGCGCGGCCGTCGTAGGCGGGCATCTCCTGCTTCTTGACGCTCATGGAGAGCTCCGGGTGGCCGTACTTCTCGGCGAGGCGGTAGGAGCCCAGGCCGATGGTCTGGCCGAAGCCCTCGCCGTCGGCGCACATCTGCGTGAGCTTCACCATGGCGGCGGCATCGCCGAAGCGGAGCGGGAATCCGATGTCGGACTCAGGGATGGCGCCCATCTCGAACAGCTCCATGGCGCAGGCGACGGTGGAGCCCAGCGTGATGGGGTCCATGCCCTGCTCGTTGCAGATGAAGTTCGCCTTGACGATGGCGGAGATGTCGTTCACGCCGCATGCGGCGCCGTAGCTCCAGCCCGCTTCGTACTCGGGGCCCTCGCCGAAGCCGTCCAGGTCTCCCTTGCCCTCGATCTTCGTCACGCGGCCGCAGGCGATGGAGCAGCCGAAGCATCCTTGGTTCTTGACCAGGTGGGTCTCGTTCAGGCGCTCGCCGGAGGTGTCGTCCGCGTCCTCCCAGTAGGAGCCGTCGCGGCCGTTGCGCAGGGGCAGGCCGCCGACCTCGTTCACAATGTTGACGAGGATCTCGGTGCCGAAGGTGCCCAGGCCGTTGCCGGTTACGGGGTGCTCTTGCAGCATGGTGCGGGCCTTCGTGACCTCGGACATGAAACCGGCGGGGCGCGCGACCTTCACGCCGTGCGTGCCGCGGACTACGATGGCCTTCAGGTTCTTGGAGCCCATGACCGCGCCCATGCCGCCACGGCCGGCGGCGCGGTTCTTGTCGTTCATGATAGCGGCGAACAGCATCTGGCGCTCGCCCGGCGTGCCAATGCAGGCGACGCGCACGTTGCCATGGCGTTCGTTCAGCTCGTCGGTCACCTCGTGGACGCCCTGGCCCCACAGGTCGGTCGCGTCAAGGAGCTCCACGACGTCGTCGTCGATGTGCAGGTAGACCGGGTGGTCAGCCTTGCCCTCGAAAATGATGCCGTCGTAGCCGGCGTACTTCAGCTCGGGCCCGAAGTGGCCGCCGGAGTTCGCCGCGCCGATGATCCCGGTGAGCGGGGCCTTCGAGACCACCTCGTAGCGGCCAGCGGAGCATGCCGCCGTGCCGGTCAGCGGGCCGGTCATGACCACCATCTTGTTCTCGGGGGACAGTGGGTCGACCTTCGGATCGACCTCGTTGCAATAGTATTTGGTGCCCAGGCCGCGCGCGCCCACGTAGTCGTTCGCGTCCTGCATGTTGAGCGGCTCTCGCTTGATGGAACCGTCGGTCAGGTTGATGCGAAGGATCGTTCCGATCCAGCCGTTCGCCTGCGTCATTATGCGCACACCTCCTCGACGGCCGCTTTCAGCTTGTCCGCGGCCTGCTGCTTCTTGTCGGGCACTTCGTTCGGGTCGACCACGCTGATGGCGCCCGTCGGGCAGTACTTCGCACACCAGGTCTCACCATCGCACAGGTCGCACTTGAAGATCTTCTGCTTAGCGGGCGAGTAGGAGACGTTGCCTAGCGGGCACGCGTTCACGCACATCTTGCAGACGATGCACTTCGAGGCGTCGTGCGCGATGACACCGTCGGCGTTGCGCCGCAGGGCGCCGGTGGGGCAAACTGCCGCGCAGGACGCCTCGTCGCACTGCAGGCACATGATGGGAACGGTGATGGCGGCTTCCTCGTAGTGGAACACGCTCACGTTTGACAGCCGCGGATTGAACTCCTCGTTGTGTTTGAACGAGCACACGAGCTCGCACGTGCGGCACCCGACGCACTTTTTCGGGTCCACGACCAACTGTCGAGCCATAGCTTCCCCCTTTTCGAACGTTCGGTCGAACATCGTCGTTGCCAAAGCCTGATTCGCGATGGGGCAGGGGCGAGCGCGCCATGACCGCGCGGGCATCGCTCCGAGCTCCAAGTAAGCGAAGCGTTTTTCTTCGGGCTTGTACGGTCATATCAAGTAAACCATGCATTAGGCAGAAGAATCATGGCGCGTGCCGAAACGGTGCGTCGAATTGGCCGTTATCTGCCGTGTATTGGCGTACCATTAGGCAGAAAAGGGGCGAGTATCTGCCTAATGCTGCGGAAGTTGCGAGGTGGGCCATGCGCACGTTCGATTACCGAAAGCTGTCCAGACTGTATTCCGAGGGGGAGCTCGGCAGCCTTGCGATGGCGGTCCACGAGGACAAGGGCCGGTTTGATGCGATGCGGGAAAGGGATGCCGACATCCTGGAGGCATTGCGCTCGCAGGCTCGGTTCGACAGTGTGGACGCCTCGCTGCGCATCGAGGGCATCTACCTCGACGCCTCACGCGTAAGGAGCCTGCTCGCGGGAGAAGAGCCCCTCACGGACGCGGAGGCCCAGATTAAAGGGTATGCGAGCGCTCTCAGCCTGCTTGACGGCGAGCCCGATGTCTCTTCCGCGACGATTCTTGCGTTCTACGAGAGCATCTACGGCCATCGCGGCCTGGGGCGCAAAAGCCGGTATCGCAAGAAGGATTACCTGTACGTTCAGGTGGACGGTCGTCCGCGCGCGATGCCGGTTAGCCCCATCACTGCGTTCGAGACTCCACTCGTCTTGGGGGGCGCGTGCGACGCGCTTGCGGACGCGCTCGCAAGCAACGCATGCAGCCCGCTTGTGCTCAACGCCGCGTTCACCGTCGACTTTCTTGCCATTCGTCCTTTCGACGAAGGGAACGGCCGCATTGCGCGGCTGTTCGCCGAGCTCTTGCTCGCGCGCTCGGGCTTCGACGTATTCCGCTACGTCAGCGTTGATCGCCTGATCGAGCAGAGCGGCATGGAGTATTACGACGCGCTCAACGCGTGCGTGGAGGGGTGGGACGCGTGCCGCAACGACTACGCCCCGTACGTGCGCTATTGGCTCGAGACGGTTCACGCAGCGTACGAGAGGTTATTCGAGGAGGTGCGCGCCCGCACTGCCGTCGGGGGCAAGTCAGAGCGCGTGCGCTCGCTCGTGCGGGACGCCGCGGGCCCAGTGACAAAAAGCTGGCTGCGCTCTGCCTTGCCGGACGTAAGCGAGGCCACTATAGAAGCGGCGCTCGGGAAGATGGTGAAAGAGGGGTCCGTCGAGAAGGTGGGCGCAGGTCGGTCTACCGCGTACCGCTGGGCGCAGTGAAGTGGGCCTCTCTCGCGGTCATGATGCCCCTTTATATAGTTGCGTCATAGACAATAAAAACACGACAAATCCATGCTTTATGAAGGGGACTTGTGTAGAGATGCTGCACAACTGTCTTGATTTTGCCGCGTTGGGCGCCTCCGATAGAATACCCGCCATGGCTATTTACGAACACACCATCGCACGCAAGCTGGCGACCGGCGCCCTGTCGGTCACGCTGGCCGCATCGTGCAGCCTGCTCGTCCCCGCCGCTGCATGGGGAGACGAGGTCGAGGCCGCCCAGAACTCGCTCGCTGCCGCCGAGCAGCAGATGGGCCAGATCGTGGCGGAGTACGACGAGCTCGAGCAGGACATCGCAGAATCACAGCAGCAGATCGACGAGACCACCGGCCAGGCCATGGAGGCGCAGCAGGCCATGCTCGAAGGCCGCGAGGTCGTGGGCAAGGTCATGGCGAACGAGTACACGAACGACACCCTGGGCGAGATGTTCACGCTCGTGTTCCAGGCGGAGTCGTTCAACGACTTCCTGCGCCGCCTCGACTACGCCAACGAGGTCATGACCGCCGCCGCGGAGGAGGTCCAGGCGCAGAAAGAGCGCAAGGCCGCCTACGAAGGCATCCTGGGCGACCTCAACGCCCAGCGTGACGAGCAGCAGTCGCGCCTCGACCAGCTGGACGACAAGAAGCAGGAGGCCCAGCGCGTCGTGGACCAGGCGAGCGCCAGCCTCGTGAACGCGAAGGCCGAAGAGGCGGCCCGCTTGCAGGCGCTCGCCGAGCAGGCGGCCGCGCTGCAGGCCCAGCAGCAGGCTGAGCAGC
>DVLD01000110.1 GCA_018715725.1 Candidatus Aveggerthella excrementigallinarum | reverse complement strand
CGGCGCACACACACTCGGCGTGCGCGCGCCGGACCCGCGCGCACGCCCCAAAACGCACGAAGCCCTCGACATGCGTCGAGGGCTTCCTCTTCGTTCGGAGAGCGCTCTTGCCGCGAGCGGGCTACATGTGGACAGGCGCGGAAACGCCGAGCAGGCCGAGCGCCTGCGCCAGGTTGATGCGCGCGGCGTCAGCCAGGTACAAGCGCGCCGTCTGCAGCTTCTCGTCCTCCACGAGGACATGGCAGTTCGTGTAGAACTGATGGAACAGCGCGGCAAGGTCCTGGCAGTAGTGCGTCATGCGGAACGGCGCGCGGTCGCGGGCGGCCTGCGCCACGAGCTCTCCAAAGTCGCTCATCTTGCGCAGCAGCGCGATCTCGGCCGGGTCGGTCAGGACGGACAGGTCGGCGTCTTCGGGAACGATCTTCGCCACGAGCTCGTCCATGGTCATCTGGCCGGCCTTCACGGCCTCGGCGTCGGCAGGGTCGGCGGCCTTGCGCAGGATGGAGCAGATGCGCGCATGGGCGTACTGCACGTAGTACACCGGGTTGGAGGCGTCCTTCTTCTTCGCCACTTCGATGTCGAAGTCGATAGGCTGGTCGCTCGAGCGCGAGAGCATGAGGAAGCGCGTGGCGTCAACGCCGACCTCGTCCATGAGCTCCTTGAACGTGACCATCTCGCCCGTGCGCTTGCTCATGCGGACGGCCTCGCCGTCGCGGAACAGGTTCACGAGCTGGCCCAGGACCACCTCGAGCGCGCCCGGGCGGCCCCAGGCGGCCAGCATGGCCTCGCAGCGCTTGACGTACCCATGGTGGTCGGCGCCCCAGATGTCGATCAGGTGGTCGGCGCCGCGCTGCAGCTTGTCGTAGTGGTAGGCAACGTCGCTCATGAAGTAGGTCATCTCGCCGTTCGCCTTGATGAGCACGCGGTCCTTCTCGTCTTCGAACGCGGTGGAGCGGAACCAGACGGCGCCTTCCTTCTCGAAGACGTAGCCCTTCTCGCGCATGGCGGCCAGGGCGCGGTCGACCGCCGTCTCGCCGTTCTCGTCGGGCACGTACAGGCTGCGCTCGGAGAACCAGGTGTCGAAGGTCGTGCCGAACGTGCTGAGCGTCTCCTTCATGTTGTCGAGCATCTGCTTGTAGCCGATCTCGCGGAACGCGACGATGCGGTCCTCGTCTGAGACGTCGACCCATTTGTCGCCGTCGGCGTCGATGATGGTCTGCGCGATGTCCTTCACGTAGCCGCCGCCGTAGCAGTTCTCCGGCATCTCGACGTCGTGGCCGAGCGCCTGCAGGTAGCGCACGGAGATGGACATGCCGAAGATGTCCATCTGGGTGCCGTGGTCGTTGATGTAGAACTCCTCGGAGACGTCGTAGCCCGCGTGGCGCATGACGCGCGCCATGGCGTCGCCCAGGGCGGCCCAGCGGCCGTGGCCCACGTGCATGGGGCCCGTCGGGTTCGCCGAGACGTACTCGAGGTTCACCTTGTGCTGGGCTTCGGGAGCCTCGCTCTTGCCGTAGGCCTCCTTCTCGACGCGGATGGCGCGGGCGACGTTCTGGAACGTGGCCGGCGAGAGCGTGAAGTTGATGAAGCCCGGGCCGGCGATGTCGACCTTCGACAGCAGCTCCGTCTCGGGCAGGTGGTCGACGACGATCTGCGCGATCTCGCGCGGGCTCTTCTTCGCCGGCTTCGCGAGGCGCAGGGCGACGGTGGACGCCCAATCGCCGTTGGACTCGTCGCGCGGGCGCTCCAATGCCGCAGGGGGCACCGTCTCAAGCGTGAGGGAGCCGTCCTCGATGGCGCTCTGCAGCGCCTCGTTGACTACCTGTTCGAGTTGTTCGCGAATCTGCATGGTTCCTGTCTTTCGTCTCGACCGTTCGTGTCCGTAGAATTCTACCATTCCGCAGAGCGCCGCCACCCCAAGCCGCCCCTTTTGTGCAGGTGAACAAAAAAGAAGGAAGGCCGACCACGGCGGTCGGCCTTCCTTGAGTGCAGTATCGCAGCAATGTGCGATAACGCGAATGTGCGCGAATTTACGCGGTGATGACGGTGCCCGTCTTGCCCTCCAGAGCGTCCTTGGCGCGCTCGAGGGAGGTGATGAGGGCCTTGCCCTCCGGGTTCGCCTTCACGTAGTTGAGGCAAGCCTCGACCTTCGGGAGCATGGAGCCCTTGGCGAACTGGCCCTCGGCCATGTACTGCTCGGCCTCGGCGATCGTCATGGAAGCGAGCTCCTGCTGATCCGGCTTGTTGAAGTTGATGCAGACGCGGTCAACAGCGGTCAGGATGACGAGCATGTCAGCCTTGGCCTCGCCGGCGAGCAGAGCGGCGGAGCGGTCCTTGTCGATAACGGCCGGAACGCCCTTGTAGCCGCCGTCCTCCTCGATGACCGGGATGCCGCCGCCACCGGTGGAGATGACGGTCATGCCCTGCTCAACGAGAGCGTTGATGGTGTCGAGCTCCGCGATGCGGATCGGCTGCGGAGAAGCGACGACCCAACGCCAACCACGGCCGGCGTCCTCGACGTACTTGTTGCCCGTCTCCTCCATGAGCTTCTTGGCCTCTTCCTCGGTGAAGAAGGCGCCGACCGGCTTGGTCGGGTCCTGGAAGGCCGGGTCGTCAGCGGAGACGACGGTCTGGGTGATGATGGAAGCGCAGGGCTTGTTGATGCCGCGCTTGGCCAGCTCGCGCTGGATGGCCTGCTGCAGGTGATAACCGATGTAACCCTGGCTCATGGCGCCGCACTCGGGGAACGGGATGGACGGGGTGCCGCCGACCTTGGTGGCGGAGTTGTCCGTCGCGACCTTGATCATGCCGACCTGGGGGCCGTTGCCGTGGGTGACGATGACGTCATAGCCCTCTTCGATGAGGTCGACGATCGGGGCAGCCGTGTTGTGAACGAGCTCGAGCTGCTCCTCCGGGGTGTTGCCGAGAGCGTTGCCGCCCAGGGCGATTACAAGACGCTTGTTTGCCATTTTCTCTCCTTCAGTAAACAGCGAACGTCACGTACTGACGATGAAAAACGGGAGGATGCGCGCGGTTCGCGCGCATCCTCGAGAAAACATGAGAGCCGGGGCTTAGCTCAGGGTCGCGTACATGACGGCCTTGATGGTGTGCATGCGGTTCTCGGCCTCGTCGAAGACCTTGGACTGCTTGGACTCGAAGACCGTGTCCTCGACCTCCATCTCGGTGACGCCGAAGCGCTCGGCGATGTCGGCACCGATGGTGGTGTTGGTGTCGTGGAAGGACGGCAGGCAGTGCAGGAAGATCGCGGACGGATCGGCCTTGGCCATGACAGCCTCGGTCACGCGGTACGGCTCGAGCAGGCGGATGCGCTCAGCCCAGACCTCGTCCGGCTCGCCCATGGACACCCACACGTCAGCGTAGATGACGTGAGCGCCCGTGACGGCCTCGTCGATGGACTCGGTGGTCTTGACCGTGGAGCCGTTCTCGGCAGCGATGGCCTGGCAGGTCTCGATCAGCTCGGCGTCGGGCATGTTCTCCTTCGGGCCGCAGGCCACGAAGTTGACGCCCAGCTTGGAGCAGACGACCATCAGGGAGCGAGCAACGTTGTTGGCGGCGTCGCCCATGAAGACGAAGGTCTTGCCCTTGATGTCGTAGTTGAAGTTCTCCTGCATGGTCAGGATGTCAGCCAGCATCTGGGTCGGATGCCACTCGGTGGTCAGGCCGTTCCACACCGGGACGCCAGCGTTGTTGGCCAGCTCCTCGACGTCGGTCTGAGCAAAGCCGCGGAACTCGATGCCGTCATAGAAGCGGCCGAGAACGCGAGCGGTGTCCTCGATGGACTCCTTCTTGCCCATCTGGGAAGAGCCCGGATCCAGGTAGGTGACGCCCATGCCAAGGTCCATGGCGCCGACCTCGAAGGCGCAGCGGGTGCGCGTGGAGGTCTTCTGGAACAGGAGGACGATGTTCTTGCCCTCGAGGTAACGGTGCGGAACGCCAGCGCGCTTCATGTCCTTGAAGTTCTTAGCGAGCTTCAGGAGGTACTCAATCTCCTCGGTGGAGAAGTCCAGAAGACGCAGGAAGTGGCGTCCGGAGAGGGAAGTAGGCATACTACGTGTTCCTTTCTACACGAAAGCGGTCTATCGGAAACCATGGTTTCCTTTCAAGCCCCCAGCCTGCACCCACTGGGAGCTTGAATGCGAAAGAAAAGTGTGCGGCAGCGTGCGCGCAGAGACCAGGGGGTTAGAGGTCTTCGCGCTCGAACGGCATGCTCATGCAGCGTGGGCCGCCACGGCCGCGGGACAGCTCTGCCGACGGGACGACCAGCAGACGCAGGCCTTCCTTGTCGAGCAGCTCGTTGGTGACGCTGTTGCGCTGGTAGACGCAGATGACGCCCGGGGCGACGGCCAGCGTGTTGGAGCCGTCGTTCCACTGCTCGCGAGCAGCAGCGATCGGATCGCCGCCACCGCAGGGGATGAGACGGATGCCGTCGACGCCGGTGGCGTACTCGAGGATGTGCTCGAGGGAGTCGGTGTGCTCCTTGATGGCAATCTCGCCTTCCTTCGCGCCGCGGGTGAGCTCCCAGACGCGCAGCGTGCCCATGATGGCGGGATGGATGGTGAACTTGTCGATGTCGATCTGGGTGAACACCGTGTCAAGATGCATCATGGCGCGGTTGTTCGGGATGTCGAACGCGAAGATGCGCTCGATCTCGCAGCCCTCGGTCTTCCAGAAGATGTTCTGGGCGATCTGGTCGATGGCGGCAGCCTGGGTGCGCTGCGAAACGCCGATGGCCAGGGAGGTGCGGGACAGGTTCAGGATGTCGCCACCCTCGATGTGGTAGGTGGCACCGCGGTCATACCACAGCGGCGTGCCGGCGTAGTCCTTGTGATACTCGAACAGGTACTTGCCGTAGAGGGTCTCGCGGTTGCGCGTGACGGAGTACATGCGGTTCAAGCTCACGCCGGTGCCGATGCAGGCGAACGGGTCGCGCTGGAAGTAAAGGTTCGGCATCGGGTCGATGACCAGGTCGCTGTCGTCGTCGCCGGCGGCCAGGGCGGCCAGGGTGGAGCCCTTCGGCAGCTCGACCTCGGACTTGGCGAGGCCCGCGATGGTCTTGTTCACGAACTCCAGGTTGTCCTCGATGGACTCGAGCTTCTCACGGGCGGCCTGCACGTAGGCAGGGTTCACGATGCCCGCTTCGGCCAGGTACTCGTCCAGGAACTGGGCGCGGAGTTCCGGCTTCTCGTCGAAGATTTCCGCCACCATCTTCTCGAGGTAGACGACTTCGACGCCCTCGCCGCGCATGAGCTCGGCGAACGTGTCGTGCTCTTGCTGCGCGACCTCCAGGAATGGAACGTCGTCAAAGAGCAGTCGTTCCAGCTCGAACGGCGGCAGATTCAGCAGCTCATCGCCGGGACGATGAAGGCAGACCTTCTTCAACTTCCCGATCTCGCTGGTTACATGGATACCGCTCAATGTAACCCTCCTTTTTCAATATGCATTTTCTCCTTTTCGCCCGGCACGCCCTCTCCAGTTGGCGCAGACCGAACGTAGTCCCACCATTGCACGCCGGGGGTTCAAAATCAACTATCAAAAAATACCGAATAATAAATTCCGGCAAATTCACGTATTTTTTCGGCGGGTGGCAGTTGACTTTTTTGAAATCGTTCACGAGCGCGACGGGAATTTGACGGAACGATTACAGAATCTTTGCCCAGTTAAACCCGGCATTTTAGCAGCATTCTCCCGTGGCGCAATCCGGCGCGCCCCTCGTTTTGCATAAAGCCCTGCGATGATGCAAAACCCCCTGCCCCGCTCGCGTGCGCCCCTGTGCGCGCCGCGCGAAAACCGGGGTGCCTCGATTCCGCGCCGCCCCTTCGCACGCGATGCTGACGA
>DVLD01000109.1 GCA_018715725.1 Candidatus Aveggerthella excrementigallinarum | reverse complement strand
CCCCTCCTCGGCGTTGTGCCCCACGTCAGTGAGCTTGTAGCCCTCATGGTCGGAGAGCTTCTCCACCGGCACGCCCCATGCCTTCGCGAACTTCTCGCGCATGGCGGAGTCGGTGACCTTCTGGTATCCCGGGAAGAAATTGGGCAGCATGCCCATATCGCACGAGCCCTGCACGTTGTTCTGCCCGCGAACGGGGGCCAGGCCGGCGTTCGGCTTGCCGATCTGGTGCGTGATGCACGCGATGGCGGCAAGGGTGTGCACGGTGAGCACGTTCTGCTTCTGCTGGGCGACGCCCATGCCCCACCCGAGCACAGCGCTTTCCGCCGTGGCGTACATGCGGGCCGCCTCGCGCATGGTCTCCGGGTCGATGCCCGTGATGTGCTGGACGGACTCGGGCGTGTAGTCCTTGATGGTCCCCCACCATTCGTCGAAGCCGTTCGTGTGCTCGGCAATGAATTCTTTGTCATGCAGGTTCTCGGTGACGATTGCGTTCGCGAACGCGTTCAGGAACGCGATGTTGCAGCCGTTGTTGATCTGCATGTAGATGTCGGCGATGCGCGCCGTCTCGATGACGCGCGGATCAGCGACGATGATTTTGGCGCCCTTCTCTTTCGCGCGCACAATGCGGCGCGAGACGATGGGGTGCGATGCGCTCGGGTTGTACCCGAACAGGAAGATGCACTTCGCGTCCTCCAAGCTGGGGATAGAAACGCTCATGCAACCAGAACCAACTGTGTCCATCAGACCGATGACCGTTGGGCCGTGTCAAGTTCGTGCACAGTTGTCTATGTTGTTCGTCCCGATGCAAGCGCGCGTGAACTTCTGCATCACGTAGTTCGCCTCGTTGCCCGGACCGCGTGAGGATCCCGTGAGCATGATGGCGTCAGGGCCGTACTTCGCCTTGATGTCCATGAGCTTCTGCGCCGTGAAATCCAGCGCCTCGTCCCATGTCACGCGCTCGAGCGGAGCGCCCTTCTCGCGACGAATCATGGGATGGTAAATGCGCGGCGTGAGAATCTTCGTGTCGTTGATGAAGTCGTACCCGTGCAGGCCCTTGAGGCACAGCTCGCCTTGGTTCGTGATGCCGTCCAGGCCTTCGGCGCCGACCACCTGGCCGTTTTCGACCAGCAAATCCAGCTTGCAGCCCGCTCCGCAGTACGGGCAGACCGCCATGTGCTTCTCCATGCTTCTCCCTCCTTTTGCTGAGCTCGTCCGTTCGCGTCGCCCTCGCTCTTGCGCGGGGCAAGCGCGCTTCTATGCCGCCGTAACGGTCTTTGGCTCCGTGTCGTTCGATTTCTTGATGCTTGCCTCGAGCGCGTCCTTGTCGACAATGACCAGGCCTTTGGTCGGGCACGACTCCACGCACGCCGGTCCGCCGGGCCGGTCCGCGCACAAGTCGCACTTGATGACCACGGCGCCGACGCCTTCGTTGACGGTCAAATCGCCCAACGGCGAGCGGCGACGGTACTCGACGACGTTCACCGCGCCGTATGGGCACGCCATGACGCACCCGCGGCACCCGATGCACCGCTCCATGCGAACGGCGACGCGGGCGCCGTCGTCGTACAGCGCTCCGGTCGGACATGCCATCGCACAGGGGGCATCGGCGCAGTGATGGCACGCAATGGGCGCGGACACGCGCAGCGTGGTCACAAGGTTGAGACGAGCGACGGCTGCGTCCCCGGGCACGTCATGCTTCATGAGGCATGCCGCCATGCACGTCTTGCAGCCAATGCACGCGCCGGAATCGGCCATGATGTACGAGCTGCCCATGCTTCCTCCCCTCTCTCGAATCGTCTGTGGCTTCGCGCATCGCGGACGCTCATCCCTCCTCCCAGCGTCTACACAATGCCTCCATACAAAGTTGCGGTGAACATACTCCCGGCACGAATCACTCGTCAAACGTGACACGATGTTGAATGAGTCGCTTTATTTTGCTTTTGTTTTCCCTGGTCAAATGTGAATTCAACTATGAAGGCATCAGCGTTGTCATGAAAAATTCACAAAAACTTGACAAACGATATTGCTTCTATATTTCCAAAATCACGCCGGTGCGTGCCAGATTGCTCCTCGATAGTTGTAATATGTACGTATTACATTATGTGAACTCGCACACGTAAGAAGGTGTAAAACATGGCCCGCGATGCGCTCGTCCAAGTACGCATGGACCCAGAAATGAAGAAAGAAGCAGAACAGGTGTTCCAGGGTATGGGGCTCACGTTCTCCGAGGCGGTTCGACTCTTCGCCGCACAAGCGGTCGTCGACCAACGACTCCCCTTTATCCCCACGACACAGCGCAAGCACGGGAACGGCTCGGCCTTTGGCATGCTCCATATTTTCGCGAGCCCTGCCCGCCGCGAGAACGAACGCGGCTCGTGGATCGCCTCGCTGAGCGCGAAGGCTAGCCAGTACGAGCATCGATTCGATTAATCGTCAGGAGGTGGGACTATGGCAACCATGATCGATGAGACCGTCATCCTGCGGTACTTACTGAACGACAATAAACGGCAGGCCGACGAGGCGGCCGCCACCATTGCATCGGGCACGACGCTCGTCTATCCCGAGATCATCGCCCGCACGGCTGTGTCACTCCGCGACGTCTACCACGTGCCGCGCTCGGTCATCGGGGAGGCGCTCACGCGGCTGCTTGAAGACGTGACGGTCGTTGACGAAGCGGCCGTCCGGCTAGCGATCCGGTATTTTTCGAGCACGCTGCTCGACTTCACTGACTGTTTGATGGTGGCGCGCAACGTGCTCTGCGGACATCGCGTCGTGAGCTTCGACAAAGCGATCTTGAAAAAAATGCTGCCGGCGTAGACGTCCCTTCACCGACGGCGCGCCTGCGCGGAGGCGCTAGTTGCCGGCGGCGCGCTTCGCGAACACGAACCAGTACGCCAGGCCGACCAACAATCCGCCGACGATGTTGCCCAGCGTGGCGGCGGAGAGGTTGTAGAGGATTCCCTCGAACGGGACGGCGCCGGCGGCGCCCACGCCCATGGAGTTCAGCAGGCATCCCATGGGCAGGAAGAACATGTTCGCAACGCAGTGCTCGAAGCCGGCGGCGACGAAGGCGCTGATGGGCAGGATGATGCCAATCACCTTGTCCACCACGGTGCGGGCGGAGAAGCCGATCCACACCGCCAGGCAGACGAAAATATTGCACATGACGCCCTTGAAGAAGAGCGTCGCCCAGTCCGGCGAGACCTTGCCGGCGGCCACGGAGACCATGGCCTCCCCGACGGCGCCGCCGTTCATGGACCACACCTGCGCCAGGTAGACGAGCGCAACGGCCGCCAGGGCGCCGACAAGGTTGCCGAGCCAGACGATCGCCCAGTTCTTGAGCATGCCGCCCCAGCTCACCTTGCCCGATGCCTTCGCACAGATGATGAGGCTGTTTCCAGTGAAGAGCTCCGCGCCGCAGCACAGCACGAGCACGAGGCCCAGGCAGAAGCAGATGCCGCCCACCATGCGCTGTACCGCGAACGGGATGGAGGGATCGCCCAGGAAAATGCAGAAGTACATGCCGCCGAACGCGATGAACGCGCCCGCCAAAATGGCCAGAACGAACACCTTGGAAAACGCCATGCCGACCTTGCCGACGCCAACTTCCTCCACCTTCGCCTCAATTTCCAGCGGAGCGAGGGAATCGGGCATGCCCAGTCGAAGGTCATTGCGCGTGCTGCTCACCGTGCACCTCTCCTATCCAAACGGCTCGCCGCCCTGCATTGCGAGCGAGCGAAAGCCGGGGCCGTTCCCGCCCCGCCCCCGCCGAACGCCCTGCGCTCGCGGCGACACGCCGATCAATACCAACCGTCTCGATTGCGTACCGAGAAATTCGACATTTTCGCATATCTGACGAACTTTTAGGAGAGGTCGCCCGCAGCAGGCGTTTCCGCGCACAAAAGAAGGAGGCTCGATCACTTGAGCCTCCTTCGGTCAAACGCGATGTTCGACGACGATTTAGATGGTGAAGTCCTTCTCGCCGTTGAAGACGGCCAGCGCCTCTTCGACCGTGGCGTCGGCCAGGGTGATGGCGGAGATGGCCTTCGTCAGGCGGACGGCCTCGTCCAGGCTGCGCTGGTGGATGTTGCGGCCCGTGGCGTTGCCGCAGGCGCCACCGATGTGGATCTGGTCATGCAGCTGGGTGAGGAAGGTCTCGGCGTCGACGGTAGAGCCGCCCGCGCACACCAGGCCCGTGCGGCCAGCGGCGGTGGAGGCGACCTTCAGGGCCTCGGCCGGGGTGCGCTCGTCTTCGCCCTCGGGCTTCGGCGGGTTGACCTTCACGAAGTCAGCGCCCAGGCACAGCGCCACACCCGCGGCGCCGGCGATGAGGTCCGGGTCCTTCTCAGCCGTGACGGCCTTGCCGCGCGGGTAAATCCACAGCACGACGATGAGGCCCTGCGCATGGGCCTCGGCGATGAGCTCGCCTGCCTCTGCCATCATGGTGGCCTCGAATTCGCTGCCCAGGTAGATGGTGTAGCCCAGGCCCACGATGTTCACGCCGGCCTCGCGCATGGCGAGCACGGCCTCCAGCTCGTGCAGCTGCGGGGAGTACGGATCCTCCTGCGCGGTCTTCACGAGGTTGGTCTTGGAGTTCATCTTGACCAGGTAGTTGATCTCCGGGTAGTCCGGCGCGTAGCGGGCGATGAGGCCGCGCTGGCCAGCCAGGACGCCGCACACGCCCTGCGAGCCGATCTGGAACAGGTGCTCGGGGTCGAGGTCGGCGATGTCGATGCCCTCACCATAGAAGTCCTTGTTCAGGTGCTCGATCTTCTGGTCGCACGCGAACAGCATGAGGCGGCCCGTGCCGCGCGTGGCCTTCAGGTAGTTCTCGATGTAGGTCTCGCGGGCCTCGGGCATGACATCGGCCGGGACGCGGACCTGATCGTGCGTGATCGTGGGCATTGCTCCTCCTTAAGTGGAACCGAACGGCCTGAGCCGGCGGCTTCTTGCCGCCGCCGCGCACGCGCCGCTCATGAACGATGTCTTTCCATTGTACGGCCTTTTCGCCTGCCGCGAAGACGTTGGACGAAGATTCCACCCGACCGGTCGGCACCCGGCGTTCGGCGCGCCATGCCTCCCTGGTTCGCGTACAATGTGTCTGGCGCGAAGGCGCGGGCGCAGACGCGAGCGCGAAAGCGCGGGCGCGCGGCGCGAAACGTAGTCTCGGGCGCCATGGCGCGAACACGCACGCCGAGCATGGCAACCGCCAGGAAGGAGCACGTCATGAGCGAGAAAGAGCGCATCAGGCTTTCGCACTTGACCTCCAAGGGCGGTTGAGCGGCGAAGTGGGGTCCGGGCGACCTCGAGCGCATCCTGGCTGACATCGCACAGGACCAGATACTGCCCGCCGACGCACTGCTCGGCTTCGAGACGAGCGACGACGCGGCGGTCTACCGGCTGGCGGACGACCTGGCCAGCGTGCTCACGGTGGACTTCCTCACCCCCATGGTGGACGAGCCGTACGATTTCGGGCGCATCGCAGCGGCGAACGCACTCTCGGACGTGTTCGCCATGGGCGGGCGGCCGCTCGTGGGGCTGAACGTGCTCGCCCTCGACAGCGCGCTGCCCGAGTACGTGGCGCGCGACATCCTGCGCGGCGGCACGGAGAAGGCTGCCGAAGCGGGCGCCGTCATCATGGGCGGACATTCCGTGGACGACGACGAGCCGAAATACGGCCTGGCTGTCTTCGGCACCGTGGACCCGGCACACATCGTGCGCAACTTCGGCGCGCAACCGGGCGACGCACTGTACCTGACAAAGCCCCTTGGCACCGGCGTCATGTGCTCAGCGGCCAAGATGGGGCTGCTAGCTGAAGACGAGTTCCGACCGGTCATCGAGTCCATGGCAGAACTCAACCGCGCCGCCGGCGAGGCCATGCTGGCAGCCGGCGTGCACGCTGCCACCGACGTGACGGGCTTCGGGCTGGCCGGGCACCTGCACGAGATGCTGGAAGCAAGCGGGTGCGCGGCGGAGCTTACTTGGGAGCAGGTGCCGCTGTTCGCGCGCGCCCTGGAGCTTTCCGACGCGTACTGCCGACCCGCGCGCACCTTCTCGATCGAGGAGTTCGCCGAGGACTTCCTGTGCATCGAAGGCGCGGACGCCATCTCAGGCGTGCTGTGCGACCCGCAGACAAGCGGCGGCATCCTGGCGGCCATCCCGCACGAGCAGGCGGACGCGTTCGAGCGGGAGTTCACGGCACGTGCCGGCCGCACGCCGTGGCGGATCGGCAAAGTCATGGAAGGGTCCGCTGGGCGCATCACCGTGCGATAGGAAGCCGGCCGGTTCCCGAGCGCGCCGGTGGCGAATGACAGCGAACGGACCGCGCGCCGTCGCGCTCATGCTGGCGTTCTTTTCGCCGCGCTGCGCTACAATGGCGCGGACGTTACCTGACGTGAATCGAGCGGAACATGGCTGATGAGAGCACGAACGCCCTGCTGCGGGCGCTCCCGAAGATCGACGAGGTGTTGCAGCGCGTGCAGCTGCCGGAGACAGTGGAGAGCACGCTGCCGCCCGACGTGGTCACGCACGCCGCGCGCGAGGAAGTGGACGCCCTGCGGACACGTATCCTTGGCGGCGAGGTCGTGTCCGCACCCGAGCTCGACCCTGCGCGCGTGGCGCAAGGCGTGCTGCTGCGCGTGCTCTCGTTCGCGCGGACCTCGCTGCGCCCAGTGGTGAACGCCACGGGCGTGGTCATTCACACGAACATCGGCCGTAGCCCGCTCGCCCCACAGGCCATCGAGGCTGTGGCGCAGGCGGCGCGCAGCTATTCCACCCTTGAGTACAGCATGGAGCGCATGGCGCGAGGCAGCCGCCACGACCACTGCGAGGCGCTGCTGTGCGCGCTCACGGGCGCCGAGGCGGCCATCGCCGTCAACAACAACGCGGCCGCCGTGCTCATGGTGCTCTCCGAGTTCGCCGCCGGGCGCGAGGCCGTGGTCTCGCGCGGCGAGCTGGTGGAGATCGGTGGGTCGTTCCGCGTGCCCGACATCATGGAGGCGTCCGGCGCGCGCATGGTGGAAGTGGGCACCACGAACAAGACGCACCCGGAAGACTACGAGCGCGCCATCGGGCCTGGCACCGCGCTTCTGCTCAAGGTGCACACGTCGAACTACCGCATCGTGGGCTTCTCTGAGAGCGTGGCGGGCGCGCAGCTGGCAAAGATCGCCGCGGCCGAGAACGCACGCCGCGCGCAGACGGGACAGCGCGAGCGCCTGCTCGTCTACGAGGACTTGGGCTCCGGCTCGCTCGTCCCGCCGCTGCGCGAGCGACCCGACGCCGAGCCAACGGTGCGCACCGCCCTCGAGCGCGCGTGCGACCTCGTATCCTTCTCGGGCGACAAGCTGCTGGGAGGACCGCAGGCAGGCGTCATCGTGGGACGGAAAGACCTGATCGCGCGCTTGAAGAAGAACCCGCTCGCCCGCGCCATGCGCCTCGACAAGATGAGCCTGGCGGCGCTCGAAGCAACGCTGCGCCTGTACCTGGACGACAGCGCCTACAAGACCGTCCCCACGTTGCGCATGCTGAACGAACCGCACGACACCGTGCGCGAGCGCGCCGAACGGCTGGCTCGCCTGCTGCAGGAGCGCATTCCCGACGAGAGCGCGCGCTTCGACGTGGTCGATACCACCGCGCGCGCCGGCGGCGGCTCGCTGCCGTTGGAGGAGCTGCCCAGCTGCGCCGTGCAGGTTGAGTTCCTGCGCGGCGACGCCAACGCGTGCGAAGCATTCCTCATCCGTCGCTGCAAGGTGCCCGTCATCCCGCGCGTGCAGAAAGAGCACGTGCTCTTCGACGCCCGCACGCTGCAGGACGGCGAGGCCGAGATCGTCGCCGCGAGCATGGCGCGCTATTTCGAAAGGGGCTGACGCATGGGCGCGAACTACGCGAAACCATCGGTGGTGCTGGGCACCGCCGGGCATATCGACCACGGCAAATCAGCCCTCGTGCAGGCGTTGACCGGAACGAACCCCGACCGCCTGGCCGAAGAGCAGCGCCGCGGCATCACCATCGAGCTGGGCTTCGCGCGCCTCGAGCTGCCAGACGGCACCTCGGTCGGCGTGGTGGACGTGCCCGGCCACGAGAAGTTCGTGCGCCAGATGATCGCCGGCGCCACGGGCATCGATGCCGCGCTGCTGGCCATTGCCGCCGACGACGGCATCATGCCGCAGACCCGCGAGCACCTGGCCGTGCTGCAGCTGCTGCAGGTGCCCACATGCGTGGCGGCCCTCACGAAGACCGACCTGGTGGACGAAGAGTGGGTCGAATTCGTGCGCGACGAGGTGGCGGGGCTGCTGGCCACGACGCCGTACGCCGACGCCGCCATCGTGCCGTGCTCCAGCCGTACCGGCGCGGGCCTCGACGAGCTCAAGGGCGCACTGCAGGAGGCGCTCAAGGGCGCTGCGCGTTCCCACGCCGACGGGCGCCTGCGCATGCCCGCCGACCGCGCGTTCGTGGTCAAGGGCGTGGGCATCGTCGTGACCGGCACGCTTTGGAGCGGCACGGCGCGACCGGGCGACGCCGTGCGCTTGGAGCCGTCGGGTCTTGACGCACGCGTGCGCACCGTCCAAGTGCACGGCGCCGACGTGGAGAGCGCCGGCGCTGGCCATCGCGTGGCGCTGAACCTGACGGGCGTCGAAGCGGGCGACGTGCACGCCGGCGACTTCGTGGTCGACCCGTCCCTGCCGCCGGCGAGCGACCGCTTCGACTGCGCGCTCACCTACCTGGACCCCGAGCATTCTGGCAAGCCCCTCAAGACCGGCGTTCGCGTGCGCGTGGCGCACGGCACGCGCGAGGTCTTCGGGCGCGTGCTGCTCATGGACGGCCAGGAGCTGCTGAAGCCAGGCGAGTCCGCATGGGCGCAGATTCGCTTGGACGAACCGTTGGCCGTAGCCCGCGACGACCGTTTCGTGGTGCGCTCGTACTCGCCCGTGCGCGTTATCGGCGGCGGGCGCGTGCTGGAGGCACGGCCGCGCCGCCGCAGCATGCTGCACGATGCCGACCGCGCGGTGCTCGCCGCCATCGAGTCCGGCGACCTGACCGGGGCGCTGCAACAGTTCGCCGCCGAGCCGGGCGCGTTCCGCACGCCGCGCGAGGGCGCCCAGGTGGTCGGCCTGCTGGAGGACGAGGCCGCCGCGCTGCTCGACCAGCTGGCGGCGAAGGGTACGTTGCAGGCCGTCGTGTCCAGCCGCACGCGGTTCTACTGCACGCGCGCCAGCCTGCAGAAGGCAGCGGGCGCGCTGGAGAATACGCTGCTGAAATTCCACGCCGCAAACCCGAACGAGCCCGGCATGCAGAAAGCCGCCCTGCGCCACGCCGCGCTGCCGTCACTGGACGAAGCGTGCTTCGAGGGCGTGCTCGCCCACGCGGCGCACGCGGGGGCGCTCGTGGTGGAGGATGGCGTGGTGAGCCACGCGAAGGCGGGCGCCGGCGCAAAGCGCCAGGCGGAAGCGCGCGTGAACGCGGCACTGCAGCTGCTGGAGCAAGCAGGGGCGACGCCGCCGTTCGTGGCGGATGTGCAAAAGGCGCTTGGGTGCTCGCAGGGCGAGGCGTCCGCTGCGCTCGGCGCGCTCGAGAAGCGCGGCGACGCCGTGCGCATCGACCGCGACCTGTACTACAGCGCGCCAGCATTCGAGCAGCTCAAAAGCTCGGTCGTGGCATGCCTGCAAGCGCATGGCGAGGCGAACGCCGCCACGCTCAAGGACGCCATGGGCGTCTCGCGCAAGTACGCCATCCCCGTGCTGGAAAAGCTGGACGCTCTGGGCGTCACGAAGCGCGCGGGAGAC
>DVLD01000108.1 GCA_018715725.1 Candidatus Aveggerthella excrementigallinarum | reverse complement strand
AAGTCCACGCTGCTCAAGATGATCGCTGGCGTGTACGCGCCCGACGCGGGCACGATCGAGTACGGCGTCCACGTGGACAAGACGTACTTCGCGCAGCATCAGCTGGAGGAGCTGCACCCGGGCAACACCGTGTTCGAAGAGCTCGACCGCGTGGCGCCCGGTTGGACCATCTCGCAGGTGCGCACGCTGCTCGGCGCGTTCCTGTTCGAGGGCGACGCGGTGGACAAGAAGGTGAGCGTGCTCTCGGGCGGCGAGAAGTGCCGCTTGGCGCTGGCGAAGATGCTCGTGGCGCCGAAGCCGCTGCTGTGCCTGGACGAGCCGACGAACCACCTCGACATCGCGAGCGCCGACATCCTTGAGCAGGCGCTCAAGGCCTTCGAGGGCACCATCGTGCTCATCACGCACGACCGGCACCTCATCCGCGGTATCGCGAACCGCATCATCGAGATCAAGCCCGGCAGCGTGACGAACTACGACGGCGACTACGACTACTACCTGTACAAGAGCGGCCAGTCCGACACGCCGGAGGCCGTTAGCGGCTCGCTCGTCGACGAGCTGTTCGCCAAAGGCGGCACGTCGGAGGGCAGCGCGAAGGGCGCGAAGGCCCCGGGCAGCACGCGCGCGGCAGGCGGCGGCAAGAAGGCGAAGGACGCCTCCGCGCCCGCCGGCGCGGGCAAGCAGGCGAAGTCCGGCGAGCCCGCCCAGCTCACGGCGCCCCGCGGCAGCGCGCCGAAGACGAAGGAGCAGAAACGCCGCGAGGCGGAGGCGCGCAATCGCGCCTACGCCGCGCTCAAGGGGCACCGCAAGCGCCTCGAAGAGCTCGACCGCCAGATGGAGCGGGACCGGAAGCGCCTTGACGAGGTGCTCGCGACGCTGGCGGACCCTGACTTCTACACCTCCGAGGCCTCCACGAGCGACGTCATCGCCGAGCACGCGCAGCTCAAGCAGCGCCTCGCCGCCGCCGAGGAGGAGTGGCTCATGCTCTCCGAAGAGCTCGAGGAGGAGATGGCGCGCCAGCAAGAGCTCGCGTAACGAAAGGACCCGCATGATCAACGTCGTGCTCTTCGAGCCGGAGATTCCGCAGAACACGGGCAACATCGCCCGGACGTGCGCGTGCACGGGCGCCCGGCTGCACCTGGTGGAGCCGCTGGGCTTTCGCTTGACGAAGAAGTACCTGGCGCGCTCCGGCATGGACTACTGGGACGACGTCGAGGTCGTCCGCCATGCGTGCGCGCGCGATTTCCTGGCCGCGCACGCAGGCGACGAGCTCTGGTTCTACACGGGCCATGCGCGCCGCCTGCACACGGAGGCCGACCTGGGCGACGCCGACCGGGAGCTCTACCTGGTGTTCGGCCGCGAGAGCCGCGGCATCGACCCGGACATCCTGGCTGCGCACGAAGCGCGCTGCCTGCGCATGCCCATGGCCCCGGGCATGCGCAGCCTCAACCTCTCGAACGCCGTGGCCATCGCCGTGTACGACGCGCTGCGCCAGCAGGGCTTTCCCGGGCTGGCGTAGGGGCGAGCGCGCCTGGCGCGGCGCTTTTCGCGCGGGTAACGATTCCGCGCGCGACTGACCGAACGACTATACTGGACGGACTATGGACCAACTTACCTACGTCATCATCAGCATCCTCTGCTTCGTGCCCGCCATCGTCTTCCACGAGATGGCGCACGGCTTCGCCGCGTGGCGCCTGGGCGACCCCACGGCGAAACGCCAGGGCCGCCTGAGCGCGAACCCGCTCAACCACGTCGACCCCTTCGGCACCGTGCTCCTGCCGGGCATCATGATGCTCGCGGGCGGGCCGGTCTTCGGCTACGCCAAGCCGGTGCCGTACAATCCGCTGTACTTCAAGAACAAGAAGGCCGGCGAGGTCATCGTGGGCCTGGCGGGGCCGTGCGCGAACTTGGCCATGGCGGCGCTCGCGGGCGTGGTCGCGTGGCTTCTGTACCCCGCGGCGCAGGAGCTCGTGCTGGGCAACGAGCCCTTCCTGTACTTCTACGCGTACTTCCTGCCGATGTTCGCGCTCATCAACCTGTACTTGATGTTCTTCAACCTCATTCCGATTCCGCCGCTCGACGGCTCGAGCGTGCTCGCGCTGTTCGTGCCCGCCAAGTACATGCGCCAGTATTACAAGGTGCAGCAGTACGCGCTGCCCATTCTCATGGTGGTGCTCATCGGCCTGCCGTACATCCTGCACGTGAACCCTATCGGCGTCTACCTGGACGCGACGGCGGGCACGGTGGCGAACCTGCTGTTCCCGTTCCGCATCGCGTAAGGCCCCCGCATGTCCTACCGCGTTCGCACCGAGAGCTTCGAAGGCCCCTTCGATCTGCTGCTGTACCTGGTGAGCCGTCAGCGCGTGGCCATCGGCGCCATCTCCATCGCCGCCATCGCCGACCAGTACCTCGCCGAAGTGGCGCGCATGGAGGCGCTCGATTTGGACGTGGCGAGCGATTTCCTCCTCGTCGCCTCCACGCTGCTGGAGATCAAGGCGGCAAGCCTTCTGCCGCGTCCCGTGGACGAGGCGGTGGAGGAGCTCGAGGAGCTCACGCCGAGCGAAGCGCGCGACGTGCTCGTGGAGCGGCTGCTCGTCTACAAGCAGTATAAGAACGCCGCCGCCGCGCTGCAGGCGCGCCATGAGGCAGAAGGGCGCATGCACGCGCGCCCGTTCGGGCCCGACCCGCAGTTCTTGGGGCTGCTGCCCGACTTCCTGCGCGACGTGAGCCTCGATGCGCTCGGGTTCCTTGCCATGCAGGCGTTCGCTCGGCGCGAGCGCTTCCTGCTGGAGTCGGAGCATATCGCGGCGAAGCCCATTCCCGTGGAGACGCACGTCCGCGCCATCCACGCGCGCGTTCGCTCGGAGAAGAAGCTCGCGTTCTCGCAGTTGGCGGGCGAGGGGACGCCCGCTCCGGTCGTGGTCGTCTCGTTCTTGGCCATCCTGGAGCTCTACAAGCGCTCGTTCGTGCGGTTGCGGCAGGACGAGGTGTTCGGCGACATTGAGATCGAGTACATCGAAGGCTCGGGCGAGCTTTCGCTCGAAGGCGAGGACGCCGTGACATCGGACGACCCGACGGCCGAGGCCGCCGGGCCAGAGGACGGGAGGTAGCCCGTGTTCGAAGGCTTGCAGGAAAGCCAGCTGGAGGGTGCGCTCGAGGCCCTGCTCTTCGTCACCGACGAGCCGGCGAGCGCCATCACGCTGGCCGACATGCTGGAGGTGGAGCCCGCCGAGGCCGAAGCGGCGCTCGGGCGGCTGCGCGAGCGCCTTGTCGCGTCCGGCGGCGGCATCGTGCTGCGCGAGGTGGCGGGCGGGTGGCGCCTGTACACGCACCCCGCCTACCACGAGCTCGTGGAGCGGTACGTGCTGTCGTGGGACACGCGCAAGCTGTCGCAGGCCGCGCTCGAGACGCTCGCCATCGTGGCGTACTCGCAGCCCGTCACGCGCGCCCGCATCGCCGCGGTGCGCGGCGTGAACTCCGACAGCTCGGTGAACTCGCTCGTGGAAAAGGGGCTGCTGCGGGAGGCGGGCGTCGAGGACAGCCCGGGCAATCCCGTGCTCTACGCCACCACGCGCACGTTCCTCGAGAAGTTCGGCCTGCGCTCGACGGCCGATTTGCCGCCGCTCGAGACGTTCGCGCCCGACGAGGAGACACGCCGCTTCGTGGCCGAGCGCCTGGGCGCCGCGCGGACCGCCGTTGAGCACGGGGCGGTCGACGCTTCGGGCGCGGGCGGCGTCGAAGGCAGGGCGGGCGAGGAAACGGCCCGTGCGGCCGCCCGTGCCGAGGGCGAGGGCTCCGCGGACGAGGGCCCGCTGCAAGAAGCGCTCTTCGACGGCGATGCGCCGGCGGGGGCGGAAGAGGCGATGCGCCAGACCATGCTCCATGCGTTGGGGCAGGCGTCCGGCGCGGTGGAGAAGATTGATTTCAATGAGCTCAGGTTCGAAGACTGACAAGCAGAAGGCCGCGCGGAACGGCGCGAGCCGACAGGGAGGGGCGCCCGCGGACGCCGCCTCCGCGCAGGGCGGCGCCTACCCGCGGGACTTCGCGTCCACGCAGGAGCGCATCGTGCCCATGCGGCTGCAGAAGTTCCTCGCGCGCGCGGGAGCCGCCAGCCGGCGTGGGTCGGAAGCGCTCATGACCGCCGGCCGCGTGACCGTGAACGGCCAGGTCGTGACGGAGCTTGGCAGCAAGGTCGACCCGGCGGTCGACGTCGTGGCGGTGGACGGCGCGGTGGTGACGCTCTCCGACACGCCGGTCACGCTCATGCTCAACAAGCCGTCCGGCTACGTGACCACCATGTCCGACCCGCACGCGCGCCACACCGTGGCCGAGCTCGTGCCGTGCGAGCGGTACCCGGGCCTGTTCCCCATCGGGCGCCTCGACCAGGACACGACGGGGCTGCTGCTCTTCTCGACCGACGGCGACTTGGCGAACCGCCTGCTGCACCCGCGCCACCACGTGGACAAGACGTACCGGGCGCTCGTCAAGGGCGTGCCGGGCACGGCCGCCCTGTGCCGCCTGCGCGACGGCGTGGTGCTGGAGGACGGGGCGACGGCCCCCGCGCGCGTTCGCATGCTCGCGTCCGAGCCGCAGGACGCGCCTGGCACCGCGCGCGTGGAGCTCGTCATCCACGAAGGGCGCAAGCGCCAGGTGCGCCGGATGTGCGAGGCCGTGGGGCATCCCGTGCTGCGGCTGCACCGCGCGAGCTTCGGCCCGCTGGAGCTTGGGGGGCTCGAGCTCGGCTCGTGGCGCCTGCTGGATTCTGAGGAGCTTGCGGCCTTGGGAAAGGCCGCAGGGCTCGCGTGCTAGAATTGCCGAGAGAAGGCCTTCCCGTCGCGCCGCCGGCGCGCTCGGAAAGGCTTCCGGAACGCGACCAAGACCGGGCTCGTCCGGTTGGAGAGGATACCGTGAGCAGCCACCCTTACCAGAAGATCGCCATCATCGGCATGGGCTTGATCGGGGCGTCGTTCGCGGGCGCCCTGCGCGCCGCCGACCCCGAGGTGAGCCTCATGGGCGTCGACACCGCGCCGGAGGCGCTTGCGGGCGCCGTGCAGCGCGGCTGGGTCGACCATGCCGTCTCGCCCGAGGACGAGGCGTTCGAGCGCTTCGTGCGCGAGGGCTGCGACCTTGTGGTCGTGGCCACGCCCGTCGCCGCGGTGCGGGACTACTTCGAGCGCTTGGCCGCGTGGGAGTACGCCGGCATCGTGACCGACACCCTGTCCACCAAGCGGCTCATCCTGCAGCTTGCGGCGGACATCCTGCCCCATCCCGAGCGCTACGTTCCGGGGCACCCCATGGCGGGCTCCGAGAAAAGCGGCATCGACGGCGCGCGGGACGATCTGTTCCGCGGCGCCCATTGGATCCTCTGCCCGGACGCCAGCACCCCGCCCGAGGCCTTCCCTGACCTGCACACGCTCCTCACGGGCGTCGGCGCGCGCGTCATCTCGCTGCCGCGGGAGGAGCACGACGCCGCCGTCGCCGTGGTGAGCCACGTCCCGCACGTGGTGGCCTCCTCGCTCATGGAGCTGGCGTGCCGCCACGCCGACGAGCAGCAGGCGCTCTTCCGCCTGGCCGCCGGCGGCTTCAAGGACTCCACGCGCATCGCCGCGGGCTCGCCGAAGCTGTGGTGCGGCATCGCGCTCGACAACGCCGACGCGCTGCACGACGGCATCGAGGAGGTGCGCGAGATCCTCGGCCGGTTCGCCGAGGCCATCGGCGCGCGCGACCGCGAGGCGCTCGAGCGGCTGCTCGCGCACGCGGCCGACGCCCGCCGCGCGCTGCCCGCCGCCTGGGTGCCCTCCACGGAGAAGCTGCTTGAAGTCCGCATCCCCATGGAAAACCGCCGCGGCGTGGTGGCCGAGGTGACCACCATCGCCAGCCAGGTCGGCTGCAATATCCAGTCCATCGAAATCGACCACATCACCGCCGACAGCGCGGTGTTGAGCATGGTGCTGACCGACGAAGGCGACATCGGCCAGCTGTCCGCGCACCTCATCAACGCGGGCTTTACGGTGTCGTTCTCGCCTTTGACCGCGAAGGAGCACGTCCATGTCGACTGACGAGAGAACCATCAATCCGCTGCCGTCCCCGCTTGACGGCTCCACCCACGTCCCGGGGGACAAGTCCATCTCGCACCGCGCGATGCTGTTCTCGGCCATGGCCGAGGGCACCTCGCGCGTGTCCGGCGTGCTGGACTCCGAGGACGTCCGAGCCTCCATCAAGGCCGTGCGCGCGCTGGGCGCCGACGTGAACCTTGAGAAGCAGCTCGATGGAAGCCTTGCCGGCGGCATCACCGGCTGGGGCGCGCACGGCCCGCGCCAGCCCGAGGAGCCCATTGACTGCGGCAACTCCGGCACGACGGCGCGCCTGCTCATGGGCATCATCGCCCCGTGGCCCGTCCGCGTGACGCTCACGGGAGACGATTCGCTGTGCAGCCGTCCCATGCGCCGCATCGCGGCGCCGCTCATGAAGATGGGCGTGCGCTTCGAGCCCGACGGCCAGGAGACGCTGCCCATGACCGAGGTGGGCACCCCGCGCCTCGAGCCGATCTCCTACGACGCCCCCATGGCCTCGGCCCAGCTCAAAACGGCCGTCATCCTGGCGGGCGTGTACGCGCAGGGCACGACGGTGCTGCGCGAGCCCGCGCCTTCGCGCAACCACACCGAGCTCATGCTGCCCGAATTCGGCGTCGAGACCGTGGCGGGGAAGTGCACCGCCTCGGTCACCGGCCCGAACGTGCTGCGCGCGAGCGAGGTGCGCGTGCCGGGCGACCCGTCCTCGGCGGCGTTCCTGGCGTGCGCCGCGCTCATGAAGCCCGGCAGCGCCGTGCAGGTGGAGGACGTGAGCCTCAACCCCGCCCGCATCGGCTGGGTCCAGGTGCTCGAGCGCATGGGCGCCGAAGTGTCCACCATGGTCACCGCCCATTCCGGCAAGGAGCCCTACGGCATCCTCTCGGCGCGCCACACGGCCGTGCTGCGCGGCGTCGACGTGCCCGCGCGCGAGATCGCGAGCATGGTCGACGAGATCCCCGTGCTCTCGCTCGTGGCGGCGCACGCCCAGGGCGTGACCGTCTTCCGCGACGTGAGCGAGCTGCGCGTGAAGGAGACCGACCGCCTGGCGGCCATCATCGACGGGCTCACGAAGCTGGGCATCAGCGCGTGGACGCACGGCGACGACCTGTTCATCGAAGGCCAGCCGGGCTTCACGGCGCCCGAAGGCCTCGTCTTCGACTCGCACGGCGACCATCGCCTCGCCATGACGTGGGCGCTCGTCGGCCTCACCGGCACGGTGCCCGTCACGGTGGAGCGCTTCGGCTCCGTCGCCGTGAGCTATCCGCGGTTCTTGGAGGACATCGAAAGGCTGGCGCGATGATCATCGCTATCGACGGCCCCAGCGGGGCAGGGAAGTCCACCGTCGCGAAGGCGGTGGCGAAAAAGCTCGGGTTCTCGTGCCTGGACACGGGGGCCATGTACCGCGCCGTGGCGTGGCGCGCTCTTCAGGACGGCGCCGACCTGGCGGACGAGGAGGCGTGCGGCCGCATCGCGCGCGAGCGCGAGGTGTCGTTCGGCCATGTGGCGGGCGACCCGGTGCCGCGACGCGTCTTCATTGACGGCGACGAGGTGACCGACGCCATCCGCACGGCCGAGATCGACCGCGCGGTCAGCCCCGTGTCGGCCCACCCGGCCGTCCGCAAGGCGCTCACCGCGCAGCAGCAGCGCATCGGGCGCTCGGGCGACTACGTGGTCGAAGGGCGCGACATCGGGACCGTGGTGTTCCCGGAGGCGGCGGTCAAGGTGTTCCTGACCGCCAGCGACGAGGAGCGCGCGCACCGCCGCGTGCGCCAGAACGCCGACCGCGGCGTGGGCTCCCTTGACTTCGAGGAGGTCCTGGCCGACATCCGGCGCCGCGACGCGCACGATTCCGCCCGCGCGGCGGCGCCGCTCAAGCCGGCCGCCGACGCCGTGCACGTGGACTCCACGGGCCACTATATCGAAGAGGTCATCGACATGATTTGTGCCATGGCGCGCGAGGCCGGCGCCCGGTAAGGGAGGCTTCCTGCGCCATCGCGCGCACGCTGCCCGCCCGCACGGCGGGCGCGCGAGCGCGCGGACGTTTCGAGCGAAAGATACCTACATGAGCGTTTTCCTTTCCCGCGAGCAGATGTGGGACATGCCCCTGGGCGGAAGCTCGGAGGGCAAGCAGATCCCGCACTGGTGCGGCAACATCCTCTGGGCCGTCATCGGCGCGGTGTGCAAGCTGCTGTTCCGTTACCGCGTTGACGGCCGCGAGAACATCCGCAGCCTGCAGGGCAAGACAGGCTGCGTAATCGTGGGCAACCACACGTCCTACCTCGACGTCGTGTTCTTCTACCTCGCCGTCCGCACGAAACAGTGGATTCGCCTCATGGGGCGCGACTCGCTGTTCGAGACGGGCGGCGGCCTGGGCGGGCAGATCCTCTCCCGCGTGGGCGCCTTCCCGGTGAAGCGCGGGTCGGCGGACCGCACGTCCGTCAAGCGCGCCGTCGCCATGCTCAAGCGCGGCGAGGTGGTGGGCATCTACCCGGAGGGCACGCGCCGCGGCAAGGGCAGCCAGGAGCCCGAGCTCCATTCCGGCGGCGCGTTCATCGCGCGTATGGGCAAGGCGCCGCTCGTGCCGGCCACCGTGCGCAACGCCGAGAAGGTGAAGGTGAAGGGCAAGTTCTTCCGCTTCCCGAAGATCACCGTCGAGTTCGGCGAGCCCATCGAGGTCTCCGAGTTCGACTTCCTGCCGAAGGAAGACCGGCTCGACGGGTGCACGTGGTACGTCATGCGCGAGTGCTACGCGCTCTCGCGCCGCTGCGCGCCCGAAGAGGTGGACATGCGCGCGCTGTTCCCTGACGGCCGCGATTTCACGGACGCCTTCCGCGGGGTCGAGATCAGGCGGGGCGCGAAGGCCCTGCGCGAGGAAGGCGCCGCGGCGTAAGGCCGTCGCCTTCGGAAAGGAAGCCGCATGAAGGTCCTCAAGGCAGAGCACGCGGGGGCGTGCTACGGCGTGCAGCGCGCGCTCGATCTGGCGTACCGCGCCGCGCGCGCGGGAAAGCCCACGTGCACGCTGGGCCCGCTCATCCACAACCCGCAGGTGGTGGCAGACCTGAAGGCCGCCGGCGTCGACGCGGTTGAGCGCGTGGCCGACATCCCGGGCGGCACCATGGTGGTGCGCAGCCACGGCGTGGTGCCCGAGGTCATCGAGGAGGCGCGCGAGCGCGGCCTCGAGATCGTGGACGCCACGTGCCCGCACGTCGCGCGCGCCCAGAAGGCGGCGGCGCGCTTGGCGGCCGAAGGCCGCTTCGTGGTCGTGGTGGGCGAGGCGGGCCATCCCGAGGTGGAGGGCATCTGCGCGCACGCCCGCGCGGCGGGCGGCGACGTCGCCGCCGTGGTGGACGCCGCCGACCTGCCGGCCGCGGCGACCTGCGCAGGGGCGCGCGTCGGCGTGGTCGTGCAGACGACGCAGTCGCGCGAGGTGTTCGAGCGCGTGGTCAGCGCGCTGCGCGAGCGCGGGGTCGACCTTGAGGTGAAGGACACGGTGTGCACCGCCACGCGGCAGCGGCAGGATGCCGCGGCCGCGTTGGCCGGCCGCGCGGACGCGTTCGTCGTCATCGGCGGGCGCAACTCCTCCAACACGACGCGCCTGCACGAGATCTGCAGCGCGCTGTGCGAGCGCTCCTACCATGTCGAGTCCGCCGACGAGCTCGACCCGGCGTGGTTCGCGGGCTGCGACACCGTGGGCGTGACCGCGGGCGCCTCCACGCCCGAGTCCCAGATTGCCACCGTGGTGGCGCGGTTGGAGGCGATGTAGCGCATGGCGCAGCAGTTGCGCGAGGACGCCATCACGTGCTCGGGGATCGAGGGCGCGCTCCCTGCGTGCGCGCCGGGCTACGAGGCGGCCGTGTCCGCGGCGCCGCGGCCGGGCGAGCGGCGTGAGCCGCGCGCGTACGTGAAGGAGGTCGCGCCGGGCAGCCCCGCCGACGACGCGGGCTTCACGCCCGGCTGCTGGGTGCTCGCCGTCGACGGGCGGCCGGTGCGCGATGCCATCGACTGGCTGTGGCTCACCGCGGACGACGAGATCGAGGTGGCCTACGAGGACACCGAAGGCGATCGCGGCACGGTGGAGCTCTTCCGCGACGAAGGGGAGGAGTGGGGCTTCGAGTTCGACGGCGCGCTCTACGACGGCATACGGCTGTGCCGCAACGCCTGCACGTTCTGCTTCATGCGCCAGCTGCCGAAGGAGGCGCGCAGCACGCTCGTGCTGCGCGACGACGACTACCGTTTGAGCTTCCTGCAGGGCACGTTCGTCACGCTCACGAACATCACGCCCGAGGACGAGGCGCGCATCGTGGAGCAGCGGATCAGTCCGCTGCGCTTCTCGCTGCACTGCATCACGCCCGAGGTGCGCCGTTCGGTCATCGGCGCGTACGCCCAGCATGGCATCGACGTGGCCGAGCGTCTGCTCGCCGCCGGCATCGAGCTGCACGCGCAGGTCGTGCTCATGCCGGGCGTGAACGACGGGGACGAGCTCTCCCGCACGCTGGCGTGGGCGTGGGAGCACCCCGGCGTGCTGAACGTGGGCATCGTGCCGCTGGGGTTCACGAAGTTCCAGGACCGCTTCACGGAGAGCTTCAACGACCCCGCGCGCGCCGGCGCCGTCGTGCGCGCCATCGAGCCGTTCCAGGCGCGCGCCCGCGTCGAGCGCGGGTACCCGTGGGTGTACGCGGCGGACGAGTTCTACCGCAACGCGCACCCGGACGATCTGCTGGACCACCTGCCGCCGGCCGAGGACTACGGCGAGTTCGAGATGTTCGAGGACGGCATCGGCATCGTGCGCTCGTTCGTGGACGATTGGCGCGCGGCGGGCGCCCAGATTCACGAGGCGGCCTACGCCCTGCGCGCGGCGGGCGTTCGCGTCCACGTGGTGGCAGGGTGCGCCCAGCGGGAGTTCCTCGGGCCGCTCGTGGAAGGAAGCGAGCTTGCGGGGTTGCTCGTCCCGCTGTACGTGGAGAACCGCTACTTCGGCGGCAACGTGGACGTCACGGGGCTGCTGTGCGGCTGCGACATCGCGCGCGCCCTGCGCGCAGAGAACGAGCGCTCCGGGGTGCAGCTCGCCGTCATCCCGCGCGTCGTGTTCAACGACGACATGGTGACGCTCGACGATATGGATTTAATGGATATTTCGAACGCTTCGGGCGTTGACGCACACGTGGTATCCTGTAACGGTTCTGAATACTTACCCGAAATCACCGCGCTCGTGAGCGCTTAAAGGAGGTCGAGCACATGGCCCTGCCCATTGTCGCCGTGGTCGGTCGACCGAACGTCGGCAAGTCCACGTTCGTCAACCGCATCGCCCAAGCAGACGACGCCATCGTGCACGAGATGCGCGGCGTCACGCGTGACCGTTCGTACCATGAGGCGGAGTGGAACGGCGTCCCGTTCACCCTCATCGACACCGGTGGCATCGAGATGGGCATGGACGACGCGTTCCAGGGCTCCATCCGCACGCAGGCGTTCTCCGCAACGCGCGAGGCCGACGTCATCCTGTTCTTGGTGGACGGCAAGACCGGCATCAACGTCGACGACGAAGAGGTCGCCCGCATCCTGCGCCGTGGCGACAAGCCCGTCATCCTCGTGGTGAACAAGATGGACACCCCCGGCTCCACCGACGAGATGTGGGAGTTCTGCCGCCTGGGCCTGGGCGACCCGTGGCCCGTCTCCGCCATCCATGGCATCGGTACGGGCGATCTGCTCGACGAGGTGACGAACTTCCTCAAGCAGCTGCCCGCCCGCGCGGAGGACGAGGAGGTTCGCGACAGCATCAACGTCGCCATCATCGGCCGCCCGAACGCCGGCAAGTCGTCGCTCACCAACGCCATGACGAACCTCGAGCGCTCCATCGTGTCGGACGTCGCCGGCACCACGCGAGACGCCATCGACACCACCATCGAGCACGACGGCCGCTGCTACACCATCGTGGACACCGCCGGCCTGCGCCGCAAGAGCCAGATCGACGAGGACGTGGAGTACTACGGCTTCGTGCGCGCCATGCGCGCCATCGACCGCGCCGACGTGGCGCTGCTCGTGGTGGACGCCTCCATCGGCCTGACCGACCAGGACCAGCGCGTCGCCGGCTACGCGGCCGAGCGCGATTGCGCCATGGTCATCCTGCTGAACAAGTGGGACCTCGTGGAGGGCCCGGAGGCGAAGCAGGAAGTGCGCGACCGCGTGGCCGACCGCCTGACGTTCGTCGGCTTCGCCAAGACCATCGCCATCTGCGCGAAGTCCGGCAAGAACGTGGTGAACATCTGGTCCGCCATCGACGAGGCGTACGCCAACCACGGGCAGACCATCTCCACGAGCCGCCTGAACGCCTGGATGCAGGAGATTCGCGACTTCGGCCACACCGTGACCGAGGGCAAGCGCCGTCTGAAGATCAAGTACGTGACGCAGACCGCCACGCGCCCGCCGCAGTTCACGTTCTTCTGCAACCATCCGGACCTCGTGAACGACAACTACAAGCGCTACCTGGAGAATCGCCTGCGCAAGGCCTTCGACCTCACGGGCACGCCGGTCCGCCTGCGCTTCAAGAAGAAGAGCGACTAGCCCCGTGTTTTGCGCGGCGGGCTCCTGCCGCGTATAATGTGCACGACTTCGGCGTGCGCGCGTTCGTATCGCGCGCACGCCGTTTTGCGTTCTAGTGAGGATGGGAAGAGGCAGATGGAGATTCTGGTCGCAATCGGGCTGTTCGTCGTGGCGTTCTTGCTGGGCTCGGTGCCCTTCGGGCTTATCATCTCGAAGGTCTTCTACCACACCGACATCCGCGAGCACGGCTCCGGCAACATCGGCACCACGAACGCCATCCGCACCATGGGCAAGGTGGGCGGCTATTCCGTGTTCGTGCTGGACTTCGGCAAGGGGCTGTTCTCCGGCGTGCTCGCCATGCTGGCGTGCTGGTACCTGCTCCCGGGCGGCGGGTTGGCCCCGGGCGCGCACCCCACGTACCACGAGATGCTCGCCATCGCGGTGTGCGGCTGCACGCTCGGCCACATCTTCTCGCCGTGGCTTGGGTTCAAGGGCGGCAAGGGCATCGCGGTGGCCATCGGCTGCGTGTTCATCGCGCTCGGGCCCATCGCGGCCCTTCTGGAGATCGCGCTGTTCGCCGTGCTCGTGATCGCGACGCGCTACGTCTCGCTGGGGTCGGTGGCGGCTGCGGCGGCGTTCCCGTTCTTCGCCTTGTACGTGTTCTGGGGCGACGCGCTCGCCGTCGCGCTCTGCGCCGTGACGGCGCTCGTGGTCATCTGGGCGCACCGCGGCAACATCAAACGCCTGCTCTCCGGCACGGAGCGCCGCGTGGGCGACAAGAAGAAGGACGAGGCCGCCTAGGGCGCGAAAGCGAGAGGAAGGACCGGACATGGACATTGCCGTCATCGGCGCCGGCTCGTGGGGCACGGCGCTTTCCCAGGTGCTCGCCTCCAACGGGCACGACGTGCGCCTCTGGGCGCGCAAGGACTCCGTGGTGGAGGGCGTGAACGAACGCCACCGCAACCCGCGCTACCTGACCGACGCGGAGCTCAGCCCGCGCATCGTCGCCACCGCCTCCACCGAACAGGCGCTTGCGGGCGCCGACGCCGTCGTGGTGGTCACGCCCTCGTCCATCATGCGCGAGACCGCCCGCTCCTTCGAAGGGCTGGTGGGGAAGGACACGCCTATCATCGTCTGCTCGAAGGGCGTTGAGGAGGGCAGCGGCCTGCTGCCCGTCGAGGTGTTCGAGGCCGAGCTCGGCAACGTCGCGCGCTTGGCGGTGCTCTCCGGCCCGAACCATGCCGAAGAGGTCGTGAAGGGCATCCCGTCCGCCACGGTCATCGCCTCGCAGAGCGAAGCGACGGCGACGTTCTTCCAGGACCTGTTCGCCTGCGAGAGCTTCCGCACGTACGTGAGCGACGACGTGTGCGGCGTGGAGCTGTGCGCCGCGTTCAAGAACGTCATCGCCATCGCGGTGGGCATCTCGTACGGCATCGGCTTCGGCGACAACACGGCCGCGCTGCTCATGACGCGCGGCGTGGCCGAGATGAGCCGCTTGGTGCAGGCTATCGGCGGGCAGGCCATCACGTGCATGGGGCTCGCCGGCATGGGAGACATGATCGCCACGTGCACGTCCGAGCATTCGCGCAACCGCGCGTTCGGAAAGTACGTCGCCGAAGGCCGCACGCTCGCGCAGTACCAGGAGGACACGCACATGGTGGTGGAGGGCGCGCTCGCGTGCCGCACCATCCAGACGCTCTCGCGGGCATACCGGGTGGAGCTGCCCATCACGGACGTGGTGCGGGCGGTGGTCTGGGAGGGCGCCGACGCCCAGCGGGCCGCCCGCGTCCTCGCCGGCCGCCCGCTCAAGACCGAGTTCTACGGGCTGTAACCGTTGCCGTCCTGCTACGTGGCTGTGGGTGCCGATTCGGGCGAAGAGGCGTACTATGGTTCCAAGCGTTCGTTCTCGCGCGCTGGGCGCGCGAGCGAGACAGAAGGAGGAACCTCATGCCTACCCCTATCGCGAACGGACTGAAAGACATCTTCCTGGCCGGCATCGGCGCCATGGCCATCACCGGGGAGAAGGCCTCCGAGATGGTCGACAAGCTCATCGCGCGCGGCGAGCTGACCGTCGATCAGGGCAAGGAGATCAACCAAGAGCTGCAGCACAAGGCCGAGGACACGCTCGACAAGGTGCGCGTTGACGCGCTGGAGGCCGCCATGGCCGCCATGACGCCGGAAGAGCGCGCGGCCTTCGCGGCGAAGGCCGCGGAGATCGCCGCGAAGCCCGAGGCCGCCGAGCAGGCAGAAGAGCGCGCGCAGGCGTAAACGCCTCACGCGAGAGCGCCGCTTCCGCCGAACGACATGGCAGACAACACGCTGCTGAAATACTTCTTCAGCGCCGGGGCCGAGGTCGACCCCGAGAAGCTGTTCAACCTCAGCCGCAAATCGCGCATGCGCCGGCTGCGGAAGATTCTGTCCGTGCTGTCGAAGCACCATTTCCTGAGCGGCTTCACCCCGGTCGAGTTCCGCGAGGTCCTGGAGGACATGGGCCCCAGCTTCATCAAGATCGGGCAGACGCTCTCCACCCGCTCCGAGATCCTGCCGAAGGCGTACCGCGACGAGCTCTCGAAGCTCCAGATGCAGTGCGACCCGCTGCCGTTCGAGGACGTGCTCGCGGCGCTCGACGCGTTCTACGACCACCATCGCGACGACGTCTTCGCCGAGATC
>DVLD01000107.1 GCA_018715725.1 Candidatus Aveggerthella excrementigallinarum | reverse complement strand
AATCATCTCGCGGACCTGGAGCGCCCCCTGCACGTCGATCTCGAGCACGACCTGGCGGCCTTCGGCCATCTTCTCTTCGACGGTGGCACGGGGCGTGCCGTACCGATGGCCGTGGACGTGCGCCCATTCGAGCATGCCGCCTTCGGCGATCGCGCGGTCGAACTGGGCTTCGTCGTAGAAGAAGTAGTGCACGCCGTCGATTTCGCCCGGACGGGGCGCGCGCGTGGTGGCCGAGACCGAGACCCACACGTCAGAAACGCGGTCCGACAGGCGCGAGACAAGGGTGCCCTTGCCTGCGCCTGCCGGACCAGAGACTACGAGAAGGTTTCCGTGCCGCATTAGCCCAAGCGCTCCAGCAGCGCCGCTTCCTGGCGCTCGCCCAAACCGCGCAGACGGCGGCTTTCGGCGATGCGGAGCTCGTTCATGACCTTCTCGGCCTTGGCCTTGCCGTAGCCGGGCATGGTCTCGATCAGCGTGGACACGCGCATGCGGCCGACGACCGGGTCGTCCTTCATGTCGAGGACCTGCTTGAGGGTCAGCTTGCCGCTCTTGAGGTCGTCGCGGACCTGGGCACGCTGGATGCGGGCAGCCTTCGCCTTTTCAAGCGCCGCCTTGCGCTCTTCGGGGCTCAACTGTGGAATAGGCATTGGTACTCTCCTTCATCTCCAAACGCAATGGCCAGATAGTAGCACACGGCGCTCGCGCATAGCCAGAGTTCTCAGGCGCGCGTTCCCTGAATCAGCGGTTGACTTCCGCGGCGATGGCCTCGAACGCGGCCACCGGGTCCTCCGCCTGTGTGATCGGACGTCCGACCACGATATGGCTCGCGCCGTCGGCGAACGCCTGCGCGGGCGTGGCCACGCGGGACTGGTCGCCCAGCGCGGCGCCGGCAGGGCGCACGCCCGGCGTGACGATGGCGGCATCGCGGCCCAGGAGCTCGCGCAGCATGGCGGCCTCCTGGGGCGAGGCGACGACGCCCGAAAGGCCCGCCTCGCGCGCCTGGGACGCCAGCGCGCGCACCTGGTCTGCCACGGGGCGCTCCACGCCGGTGGCGCGCAGGGTGTCGGCGTCCATGGACGTGAGCACGGTAACGCCGAGCGTGATGGGGCACGGCACGTTCAGGACGCCGGCGCGGTCTTCGATCGAGTGCTGGCCGGCGCTCATCATGGGCACGCCGCCGACGGTGTGGAAGGTGAGCATGTCGGCCCCGCACTCCACCAGGCTCGCGGCGGCGCCGGCGACCTGGTGCGGGATGTCGTGGAGCTTCAGGTCCACGAACACGTTGAAGCCGCGCTTCTTGAACGCGGAGACGATGGCGGGGCCTTCGGCGTAGAGCAGCGTCATGCCGATCTTCACCCACTTGGCGCGGCCGCGCAGGCGCTCGGCGAGCGCGTACGCCTCGAAGGCGTCCATGTCGAGCGCGACGATGACGCGCTCGGACGCGGGGATGTCGTCGAAACGGGTTAGCATTGCAGACCTCCGATCAGCTCGTTCACGTCGTCCACGCCCTGCTCTTCGCAGTAAGCGCGGATGCCCTCGACCACGTCGCGGCCGGCGGCGGGGTTCATGAAGTTCGCCGTGCCCACCGCGACGGCCGTGGCGCCGGCGAGCATGAACTCGACGGCGTCCGTGCCGGTGCAGATGCCGCCCATGCCGAGCAAGGGGACCTTCACGGCCTTGTGGCATTCCCACACCATGCGCAGCGCAACCGGCTTCACGCACGGGCCCGACAGGCCGCCGACGACGCGCGAGAGCAGCGGCTTGCGAGAGCGGGCGTCCACCGCCATGCCGAGCAGCGTGTTGATGAGCGAGAGCGCGTCGGCTCCCGCCGCCTCCGCCGCGCGGGCGATCTCGGTCACGTCCGTCACGTTGGGCGTGAGCTTCACGATCAGGGGCTTCTTCGTGGCGGCGCGGCAGCGCGAGACCACGTTCTCGACGCTGGGCGCGTGCGTGCCGAAGGTCATACCGCCCTCGTCGACGTTCGGGCAGGAGATGTTGATCTCGTAGGCGTGCACGCGCGCGTCGTCATCGAGCGCCTCGATGACCTGCACGTACTCGTCGAAGCTGTGGCCGGAGACGTTCACGATGACCGGCACGTCCTTGCCCTCGAGCCACGTGAGGTCCTTCTCCTTGAGGACAGCGACGCCGGGATTCTGCAGGCCGATGGAGTTCAGCATGCCCGACGGCGTCTCGGCGATGCGCGGGCTGGCGTTGCCCTGCCAGCCGTTGAGGGAGACGCCCTTCGTCGTGACCGCCCCGAGCATCGAGACGTCGTAGAAATCATCGTACTCGCGGCCGGCCGCGAACGTGCCGGACGCCGTGGTGACGGGGTTCTTCATGACAAGCCCGCCAAGGTTCACGCGCAGAGCGACCATTACCACACCACCTCTTCACGCCAGAAGACCGGACCGTCCACGCACGCGCGCTTCTTGCCGTCGACCGTGTCCACCACGCACGAAAGGCACGCGCCCACGCCGCACGCCATGCGGCGCTCGAGCGAGACCTGGCACGGCAGGCCCGCTTCGGCCGCCTGGGCGGCGACGATCTTCATGAGCGGCTCGGGGCCGCACACGGCGGCGTAGTCGTACGTCCTCGCCGTAAGGAGCTCGTCGACGACGCCGGTGCAGAAGCCCGCGTGGCCGTACGACCCGTCGTCGGTGGCGCAGCGCACCGCGCGCGCCCCGAGCGCTTCGTAGCGCGCCTGGCACACGAGCGCGTCCTTGGTGCGGGCGCCCAGGACCACGTCGACGTCTTTGCCCGCGGCGACGGCCTGCTGCGCGAGCAGGTACACGGGCGCGGCGCCCACGCCGCCGCCCACGATCAAGACGCGCGCCGCCTCATCCGGCAGCGTCCAGCCATGGCCCACCGGCCCGATGTTCTCGACGCGCTCCCCTGCCGCAAGCGTGGTCAGGTGCTGAGAGCCGAAGCCCACCACCTGATAGAGCACCTCGAAGGTGCCCGCCGGGGGGTCTGCCGCGTACACGGAGAACGGGCGGCGCAGGATATGGCCTTCCATCCCCGGAATCTTGGTGTGGACGAACTGGCCGGGCTCGACGCGGCGTGCGATGTCCGGCGACTCCACCTCCAGAAGGTACAAATTAGGGCCGACCTGGTCGTTGCGCAGGATCGTGCCCGTTTCGTTGGTCAACGCCATGCGAATCCTCTCGTCGAATGCGGCAGCGCCGCACGGCATCCTCGTGCGAACCATCATACCGCAGGCTGGCGCGAAAAAACCGCCTGCACGGAAGGCGTTTCCGTGCAGGCGGCCTGCGTTCGCGAACTACGGGGCGAGGGCTACTCGACGATCGAGCCGTCCTCGAGGGTGGCGTAGCCGCCGACGTAGACGTCGGTGGCGCGGCCGACGAGCTGGGCGCCCGCGAAGCCCGAGTTCTTCGCCTTGGAGGCGAACTCCGCAGGGTCGACCGTCCACTCGACGTCCGGGTCGATGACCGTGAGGTCCGCCGTGGAGCCCGGCGCGATGCTGACCTCCTCGACGCGCAGGACGCGGCGCGGGTTCACGGCCATGAGCTCCACGAGCTGCGACCACGTGATGGCACCCGTCTTCACGAGGTTGGTGACCATCAGGCCGAGCGACGTCTCGAGGCCCACCATGCCGAACGGCGCCAGCTCGAACTCGCGCGCCTTCTCGTAGGCGGTGTGCGGCGCATGGTCGGTGACGACGCAGTCGATGGAGCCGTCCTTGACGCCTTCGATGAGCGCGGCGGCGTCGTCCGCCGTGCGCAGCGGCGGGTTCACCTTGAGGGAGGTGTTGTACGTGGAGTCGATGTCGTCCTCGGTGAGGAAGAGGTGGTGCGGCGTGACCTCGCAGGTGACCGGCAGGCCTTCGGCCTTGGCGGCGCGGACCAGGTCAAGGCCGCGCTTCGTGGTGATGTGCTGAATGTGCAGCGGGCAGCCGGTCAGGCGGCAGAGCATGATGTCGCGCGCGATCTCGACCTCCTCGCCCTCGGCCGGCCAGCCGAGCATGCCCAGGCGCGTGGAGACGACGCCCTCGTTGACCTGGCCTTCGCCGACGAGCGCGTCGTCCTGGCAGTGCACCATGACGGCCTTGTCGAACATGGAGGCGTAGTCCATGACGCGGCGCATCATGCCGGCGTCCTGGATGCCGCGCCCGTCGTCGGTGAAGGCGACGGCGCCGTGGGCCACCATGTCGCCCATCTCGGAGAGCGTCTCGCCCTTGAGGCCCTGGCTGCAGGCGCCGGAGACGTGCACGCGGCACTTGCCTACCGCGGTGGCGCGCGCCTGGACGTACTCGACGCCGAGCGCGTTGTCGATCACCGGTGTGGTGTTCGGCATGCAGCAGACGGCCGTGAAGCCGCCCTTCGCGGCAGCGCGGGTGCCGGAGGCGATGTCCTCCTTCTGCTCCTGGCCAGGCTCGCGCAAGTGCACGTGCATGTCCACGAGGCCCGGGACGACGATCTTGCCGGTCAGGTCGCGCTCGACGCCTTTCTCGATGGAGAGGCCGGCGCCCACCTCGGCGATCTTGCCGTCGCGGACGATGATGTCGGCCACCTCGTCAAGGCCGACCTGCGGGTCGACAACGCGCGCGTTCTTAAGCAACAGAGCCATCTTCGCTCCCTCCAAGCAGCAGGTACAGGGCGGCCATGCGGGTCAGGATGCCCGCGTAGACCTGGTCAAGGATGACCGAGCGCTCAGCGTGGTCGGCCATGTAGTCGTCGAGCTCGACGCCGCGGTTGATCGGGCCGGGGTGGCACACGATGGCGTCGGGCTTCATGAGGCGCTCGCGCTCCTGCGTGAGGCCGAACAGGCGGTTGTACTCGCGCAGGGACGGGTACGGCGCGCCCTCAAGGCGCTCGCGCTGGATGCGGAGCATGTAGACCACGTCAAGGTCGCCCAGGCATTCGTCGATGTTGTGGCACACGTGGTCGGCGCCCAGGATGTCCGGACGGGCGGGCATGAGCGTGGGCGGGGCGATGACCGTCACCTCGGCGCCCATGATCTTCAGCGCTGGGATGAGCGAGCCGCACACGCGGGAGTGGCCGATGTCGCCGACGACGCCCACGTGCAGCTTGTCGATGTCCCCCTTGTGCTGCCAGATGGAGTACAGGTCGAGCAGCGCCTGCGTCGGGTGCTGATGCTTGCCGTCGCCCGCGTCGATGACGTGCGCGTTCGTCTTCTGGGTGATCTTGTAGGGCACGCCTGCGCGCTTGTCGCGCACGATGACCATGTCGATCTTGTAGGAGGAGAGCGTCTCCACCGTGTCGTCGAGGGACTCGCCCTTCACCGAGCTCGTGGAGGAGCCGCCGAAGTTCAAGCTGTCGCAGGACAGGCGCTTCTCAGCGATCTCGAAGGACGAGCGCGTGCGGGTGGACGGTTCGTTGAACATGTTGACGACGGTGAAGCCCTTGAGCGTCGGGAGCTTCTTGATCTTGCGCTCGTTGACTTCCTTGAACTTGGTGGCCGTCTCCAGGATGAGCATGATGTCATCGGCCGAGTACTCGGTGATGTCGATCAGGTGCTTGTGGTTGAACGCCATCGGTTATTCACCTCCCAGCGGAGCCGAGCCCGCACGGGAGCCCGGCGCGACTTCCAGAATCTCCACGGCGGACATGCCGTCGACCTCTTCCAGGAAGAGGCGCACGTTCTCGTCGGAGGACGAGGGGACGTTCTTGCCCACGTAGTCCGCGCGAATGGGCAGCTCGCGATGGCCGCGGTCGACGAGGACCGCCAGCTGCACGGTGGCAGGGCGGCCAAGGTCCATGAGCGCGTCGAGCGCGGCGCGGATGGTGCGGCCGGTGTAGAGGACGTCGTCGACGAGGACGATGTCCTTGCCGTCGACGCCGAAGTGGACGTCGGTGCCCAGGACCTCCGGCGCGAAGTGCGTGGCGTAGTCGTCGCGGTAGAAGCTGATGTCGAGGCGGCCGTACGGCACCTTCGTGCCCTCGATGGCCTCGATCTTCTCGACGAGCTTCTTTGCGAGCAGATCGCCGCGCGTGACGATGCCGACCAAGGCGATGTTGGCAGCGCCCTTGTTGTTCTCGAGGATCTGATGTGCGATGCGCGTGAGCGAACGTTCGATCTCCTCTGCGTCCATGCAGATGGACTTGACCTTGCTCGTGTCGTTCATACACACTCCTTTCTTCATCCGAGTGCGTACAGACAACCGGGCTCGCGGGCGCCTTACCCGCGGTCCCGTCCGCGGGCATAAAAAAAGCCCGTCGGACTGACAAAGGCTTCGGCTGGGTGCATCTTTTCCTGCTGATGCTGAAGTGTCGCCTTGTCGGTCTCTCTGTACCGCCCTTAAAGGACCGGAAGCATCATAGCGCGATTGGGAGGGTTTTGGAACCCCGCTTTATGCAAAAAACTGCATGTCGGCAGATGAGGGAGGCGCTCCCGCGTCGGA
>DVLD01000106.1 GCA_018715725.1 Candidatus Aveggerthella excrementigallinarum | reverse complement strand
AACGTCGCGCTGCCGGCCTCGCGCCTGCCCACGGGCCAGCCGGGGCGCTCATGCCCATCGACTCGGAGCACGGCGCTATCTACCAGTGCCTCATTGGCGAGAGCGCGCGCGAGGTGAGCCGTCTGTGGGTGACTGCGTCCGGCGGACCCTTCCGCGGTCGCGCGCGGGATGAGCTGCGCGCTATCACGCCCGCCCAGGCGCTCGCGCATCCCACGTGGAACATGGGCGCGAAGATCACCATCGACTCGTCCACGCTCATGAACAAGGGACTCGAGGTCATCGAGGCGCACCACTTGTTCGCCATGCCCTATGACAAGATCAGCGTGGTCGTGCAGCCACAGAGCGCCATCCACTCCATGGTGGAGTTCTCGGACGGCAGCGTGAAGGCTCACCTGGGCACCACCGACATGCGCATTCCCATCCAGTATGCGCTCAGCTACCCGCTGCGCTGGGACGCGCCGGTCGACCCGCTCGATTTCACGAAGCTCGGCACGCTTGAGTTCGCGGCGCCTGACGAGGAGACGTTCCGCTGTCTGCCGCTCGCGCGCCATGCGGGCACGGTGGGCGGCACGCTGCCGTGCGCCATGAACGCGGCGAACGAGGTGGCCGTGGCGGCGTTTTTGGCGGAGGAGTGCCCGTACCTGGGCATCGCCGAGACGGTCGAGGCCGTCATGGACGCGCACGAGCGCGAAGGCGTGCAGCGCGTCGAGAGCCTGGAGCAGCTTGAGGACGTGGACGCGTGGGCCCGCGCCGAGGCGCGTCGCGTCATCACGGCGCGCTCGTAGCTCGTAGCTCGTTGCGCGATGCGCGCTGCACGTTGCGTGTTGCGGGTGTTTCCGCATGCCAGGGCAGCAATTCGTGGAGTCTCGGTGACGAGCGCCCAACATTCGCATGGAACATCGGGGGAGCGCGCCGCCGCGCTCGCTTGCGCGCGTACAATGGCGTGAGCGGCGGCGAACCCCGCATCGCTCACGGCGCGCATGCGCCGCTGCCTTCGACCTGCGATGTACGACTTTGAAAGGTGCCCATGGACGTTATCGTCATGATCCTCTGCCTGGTGGTGGTGCTCTCGGTGCTCGTGTTCATCCACGAGGGCGGGCACTACCTGACCGCGCGCGCGTTCGGCGTGCGCGTGACCGAGTTCATGATCGGCCTGCCCGGACCGCGCGTGGGCTTTACCTGGCACGGCACGAAGTTCGGCGTGACTGCGGTGCCGCTTGGCGGTTACGCGCGCGTGTGCGGTATGGAGCCGGGCGCGGAGAGCCCCCACCTGGAGCAGACGATGGCTTTCGCCTACGAGCGGGGCACGGTCTACCTGGAGGACGTGGCGGCGCACCTGGGCATTTCCGACGACGAGGCGTACGCCGCGCTCGACGAGCTCACGGAATGGGGCACGCTCGCACCGCCGCACCGCAAGGACAAGCACAATATCTACCGTACGCCCGCGATCAAGGGCGTGCGCGCGGAGGGCGCGCCGGATCCCCTGGACGACCCGCATGCGTTCTACGAGAGCGAGCGGCGTCAGCAATACCGCAGCCTGCCGTTTTGGAAGCGCTCGCTCATTTTGCTGGCGGGGCCGCTCGTGAACCTGCTGTTCGCCGTGGTGGCGTTCGTGCTCATCTTCTCCGTCATGGGCGTGGACGTGCAGAACACCCAGACGGGCGAGATCACGCACATGTCCATCGGCCCTCTTGAGGCCGTCGTTGCCGGGTTCTCCTATATTGGAGCGGTCGTCGTGTCCGTGGCGCAGCTGTTCAACCCCGCCACCGCGTCGCAGGTGGTGGAAAGCTCCGTCTCCGTGGTGGGCATGGCCGTCATCTCGAAATCGTACCTGGACGCGGGCTTGGTCTACCTGCTGTACTTCACGGCCATGATCTCGGTGAGCTTGGGCGTCATGAACCTGCTGCCCATTCCGCCGCTCGACGGCGGGCGCTTCCTGGTGGAGATTGTCCAGCGCATTCGCCGGAAAGAGGTCACGCTCAAAACGCTCAACTACATCAGCATGGCGGGCATGGCGCTGTTCATCTGCTTCTTCCTGGTCATGGTGAACCAGGACGTTCAACGGTTCGTCTTTGGGAATTGGTAGGCGGAAGCTGGCGGCTTGAAGTTAGCTGGTGGAAGCTGGCATCTGGAAACTAGCCGGTGAAAGCTGACATGGGAAAGCTGGCGGACGCGGCTTGCGCGCCTCGCGGTGCCTTTGCCATGCTGCAGCACGGAGGTCGGTGCGTGCGCGAGAAAGGATTGTCATGAAACCGAACGAGTTGACCCGCCGCGTCATGGTGGGGTCGGTGCCCGTGGGCGGGGGAGCTCCGTGCGCGGTGCAGTCCATGCTCAACGCCGACGCCCAGGACGTCGAGGCGAACCTCGAGCAGATTCGCCGCCTGGCAGACGCCGGCTGCGAGATTGTGCGCATGGCCATTCCGAGCAAGAAATGCCTGGACGCCTTTCAGGAGGTCTGCGCGCGCTCGCCGCTGCCCGTGGTGGCGGACATCCATTTCTCGGCCGAGATCGCCATTGAGGCGGCGCGTCGCGGCGCGGCGAAGCTGCGCATCAACCCCGGCAACATTGGCGGGCTCGACAAGACGCGCCCCGTGCTGGACGCGGCGCGCGCGGCGGGCATCCCGGTGCGCATCGGCGTGAACGCCGGCTCGCTCGACGACAGGCTGGTGGCCCGCACCGACCTTTCGCTGCCCGAAAAGCTGGCGGCGTCTGCGGTCGAGTACGTGCGTTTCTGCGCGTCGTGCGGCTTCGAGGACGTGGTGGTCTCGGCCAAGGCGCACGACGTCATGACCACCGTGCGCACATACCGGCTGCTGTCCCGGGAGATTCCGCAGGTGCCGCTGCACATCGGCGTGACGGAGGCGGGCACGCTCTTCCAGGGCGTGATCAAGTCTGCGAGCGGTTTGGGCATCCTTCTTGAAGAGGGCATTGGCGACACCATGCGCATTTCGCTCACGGACGACCCCGTGCAGGAGATGCGCGCGTGCTGGACGCTGCTCGGCGCGCTCGACCTGCGCCGCCGCGGCCCCGAGATCATCAGCTGCCCCACGTGCGGACGCTGCCAGGTGGACCTCATCGGCATGGCGAAGCAGGTGGAAGAGCGCCTGGCGCACGTCACGGCCCCTCTCAAAGTGGCGGTCATGGGCTGCGTCGTGAACGGCCCGGGGGAGGCGGCCGACGCGGACCTGGGCGTCGCGTGCGGGGCGGGCTCGGGCGTCCTGTTCGCTCGTGGTGAAATCTTGCGCAAGGTGGACGAGAGCGCTATCGTGGATGCCTTGCTGGAAGAAATCGAAAAGTTCGAACAACAAAGGACAGACGAATGAACAAGACCGTGAATCCGAACGTCCTTCGGATGACGAATATCTACGCGCCCACGCTCAAGGAGGACCCGAGCGACGCCGACATCACGAGCGCGAAGCTGCTGGTCCGCGCGGGCATGATCCGCAAGGAGGCGGGCGGCCTGTACTCGTTCTTGCCGCTGGGCCTGCGCGTGTTGCACAAGGTCGAGAACATCGTGCGCGAGGAGATGGACGTCACCGGCGCCCAGGAAGTCCTCATGCCGTTCCTCCAGCGCGCCGAGCTGTGGAAGGAGTCCGGTCGTTGGAACGACTACGGCCCTGAGCTTCTGCGCGTGACCGACCGCCACGACAACGAGTTCTGCCTGAGCCCCACGCACGAGGAGATCATCACCGACCTCGTGAAGAACGAGCTGCGCAGCTACAAGGACCTGCCGAAGAACCTCTACCAGATCCAGATCAAGTTCCGTGACGAGATTCGCCCGCGCTTCGGCCTGCTCCGCAGCCGCGAGTTCATGATGAAGGACGCGTACAGCTTCAACGCGAACGCCGAGAGCGTCGACGAGACCTATGACGACATGCGCGCCGCCTACTGCCGCATGTTCGAGCGCATGGGCATGAACTACCGCATCGTCGAGGCCGATCCGGGCCAGATCGGCGGCCACGGCACGGAAGAGTTCATGGCGTTGGCCGAGACCGGCGAGGCCGAGCTCGTGTACTGCGAGTGCGGCTACGCCGCCGACGTCGAGGTGGGCGAGTGCAGCCCGCAGGCGCAGGCGTTCCCGGCCGAAAAGATGGAGAAGGTCGCCACGCCCGGCGTGCACACCATCGCCGAGCTGGCTGAGTTCTTGGGCTGCGAGGAAGCCGCCACGGCAAAGGCGTTCTCCGGCAAGGACGCCGAGGGCAACGTCTGGGTGCTGTTCGTGCCCGGCAACTACGAGGTCAACGAGTGCAAGGCCGGCCGCGTGGTGCCCGGCTTCCAGCCGCTGACCGACGAGGACATGGAGAAGTCCGGCTTGGTGAAGGGCTCTATGGGCC
>DVLD01000105.1 GCA_018715725.1 Candidatus Aveggerthella excrementigallinarum | reverse complement strand
AAGGAACCCCCAACGCGCCATCCACCAGGAAAACGCTCGCTACTGGCCCGCCGCCCGCAGCGGCGGCACCTCCCTGCCGGTGACCTCTTGGTCCGCCTCGCTCATGAGCTGGTCGATGCGCGCCGCGAGCTCGGCGCACTCGAGCAGGTTGTTGCGGACATGCTCGGTCTTGCGGTCCTCGTCCTTCTTGTACAGGAGCTTGTGCTCCAAGCTCGCCCACACGTCCATGGCGAGCGTCCGCAGCTGGACTTCCACCTCCATGGTTTTGCGACGGTCGTGCAGGAAGATCGGGACGGACACGATCAAATGCAGGCTGCGGTAGCCGTTCTCCTTCGGGTGCGCGATGTAATCTTTCTTCTCCACCAGCCGCACGTCATCCTGGCGTAGCAGCGCGTTCGCCAGCATGTACACGTCGGATTCGAACGAGCACAGCACACGAATGCCCGCAATATCGCTCATGCCGGCCTCGATGGCCTCGGGCGTGAGATCGATGCCCTTGCGCTCCGCCTTCTCCAGGATGCTCTCCACGGACTTCAGCCGCGACTCAATACCCTCAATGGGGTTCTGCTCGCTATCAAGCGACAGCTCTTCGTTCAGCACGCGGAACTTCGTCTCCACCTCCATGAGCGCACAGCGGTAGTACACCATGAGCTCGCGAAAGGGCAGCGAGTACTCTTTGAGGATAGTGCGCGCCAGGTCGTTGTCGAAGCGCTGCATGAGCGCGCGCCTGAAATCCTCCGCGACGCCCTCCGCGAACGCGTGGAGACCCAACTTTCGATCCTGCATGCGAAACCTCCTCAAGAACCCGCGCCCGCGCGAGACCGAGCGCCCTGCACCGCCCGCTCCGCGGCGGCGCGAACCGTATCTTCCCGCAGGTTCCCGCCGAACGGCAAGGGGCAACGCCACCGCTTGAACGAACCGTTACGGAGCCGGAACGGCAGCAAGCGCGAAACCCCGGGCGATAACGCCCTCGTGGCAACGTCGTGAAAAACGCCCTGAGCGCCCCGAGCGCACGTTAGACTGAGCGCACGCAGGAACACTGCCGAACGAACACGAGGCGCACGAAACGCGCGCTCCGCAGACAGCGGAGACGGCGGCGTCGCCCGCACGATGCCGTGAAAGGACAGGCCATGGGCAGCAGGAAGCCTTCGGCGAAGGCAAAACAGGTCGCAGCGTTCAAGGCGAAGCTCGGCGGCATGGACGACATCTTCGCCCGCGAGGAGCATCGGCGCACGCAGCGCGCTGCCGAGCACGAAGAAGCCTTGCGCGAAAAGGCGTGCCGCTTGAAGAAGCGCTACTCTTGCCGCTCCGAGGCGGAAGAGGCCATCCGGTCGTGCGCCGATCACGGCACGGCCGGCCTTCACAGTTATCGATGCCCGTACTGCAACGGCTGGCACCTCACCTCGAAGCCCGAGCGGAATTAATCGCGCGCACTCGTGCCCTTCACGCGCACGCGGCGCGCTGCAAACGCCACGCACCATGCAGCACCGCGCCATCCCGTATCCCATTACGAGCAGGCCATACCATTGCGACACCCGCCTTTCGCCCTTCGAAGGCTCTGCCCAAAGGCGCCCAAGCGCTCACATCGGGCTCGCGCTCGGTGTGAAGAACTTGTGAACCATGGCTTACTTTTTCGAATGCTCCCTTGCAAGGCTGAAAGAGTTAACCTAGTATAACAGTCGTCCCAAGGAACGAACGACATCCCCTCCGAAGGACGGAACCCTGCTTAACCGGGTGGTGGAAGCTCCTCTCGTCTGGCTGTCCGCCACAATCTAAAACCCCAGGCCTCCTCCCCCTTGCCTGGGGTTTTCTTTGTTTGACGTCGTTTTGTATCTCGCGTAGCGCGAACGCACCCTACTTCTCTTCGTAGAGCTCGATGATGGCGTCGTCCTTCACAACGAACGCCAGGCGCACGCCTTCGCCCAGGCTTTCCGGGCCGAAGATGACGCGGTCAGCGTCCTGCGCGTACGCGTCCAGGTCATCGACCTTGTACGCCACGTGCGGCTGCTTCGAGAGGATCTCCGGGAAGCGAGTGCCCTCTTCGAACTTCAGGTACTCGATCTTGTAGTCGTACTCGTCGACGCTCTCGTTCACCCAGAAGCCGCCCCACTCGTTGTAGACCATGTTGGGCTTCTTGTTCAGCACCGGAATGCCAATGTGCAGGTACTCAGCGGACATACCCGACCACCTTTCTGTCGATGGACGCAAGCGCCCGAAACGTGCTGGGCGCGACACGGGACGCCAAACGGGAACCGCTCGCCCGGCGCCCCAAGCCTGGTTCGGGATGCCGGACACACCACGCGTTCGGCATCCCGCGATCTCGTCTACTCCTTGAAGAACACCGGGGTGTGCGCCGGGGTGTTCCACAGGCGCACGAACTCGTCGTCCCACTTGGCGATGTTCATCTGGAAGCCGCCGGCCTCCTGCACGGTGAGAATCTCGCCTACCATGTTGGCCACGACCTCGACGCCCAGACCCTGCAGGTACTCCACCGTGTCCTTGAACAGGATGAGCTGCTCCATCATGGTGGTGGCGCCGCAGCCGTTGATCATGACGAATGCCTTGTCGCCGGCGGTCAGGCCCAGATGCTCCACGAGCTTCGGCGCGATGAGGCCCACCGTCTCCTTCGAGGACGCCATGGGTACGCGCACGCCGCCGCCTTCGCCATGCTGGCCGGCGCCGATCTCCATCTGGTCGGTCTCGCCCAGGTCACCGAAGGACATGCCGTTCTGCGGGTGCGTCGCGTCGGTGCTCTTGACGGTGATGGACGCCATGTTGTCGGCGTAGCGCTGCGCAATCTCGGCTACCTCGTCGAGCGTCTTGCCCTCGGCCGCCGCCGCGGCGGCAATGTGGTACAGTGGGACAGCGCCGGCCAGGCCGCGCTGGTTGTCCTCGCCCTCCGGGTCGTATTTGATCTCTTCGCCCGTGACCACCTGGCGGACCTCCATGCCCGCCTTCTTCGCGAGTTTCATGGCCTGCTTGCCGGCCAGCTGGTCGCCCGCGTAGTTCAGCGTGAGAAGCAGCACGCCGTGGCCCTTGTCAGCCAGTTTCATGGCCTCGAACACGGCTGCGCCGTTCGGCGCGGCGAAGATGTCGCCGTCAACCTGGATGTCGAGCATGCCGGGACCGACGAAGCCCTTCTGCGCCGGCTCGTGGCCGGAGCCGCCGTACGTGACGACCGTCACGCGGTCGGCGTCGGCGAGCGCGCGGCTGACGACCGTGTGCCCGTCGACCGTGAGGACGTCGCCGTACGCCAACCCAAAGCCGACGAGCTCTTCGTCGGTGATGGTCTCCTGGCTGTTGATGAACTTCTTCATCGCCATGTGCTCCTCGCTTTCCCGGGCGTGCAGCCCGTGCTCGAAAGGCAGCGCGCCCGAACGCCGCACGCTGCCCGCCTATTCACCCCGCGCGCACCGCAGGGGCATGACCAAAGAAAACGCTACGCCCGCGTATGCCGGGAGCGTCCGCGCGATCCCGCGACGCCCTTCCGCGACGCCCCGCCAACGCAAGCGCCTGCCCGCCCGGGCGACCGCACCCGAGCGGTCCGCCCGCGCGGCGTTACGCATGCGCAAGCCCCTTGAAGAAGCGCGCCATGGACACGGCGCCTGCGTCCGGCGTGCCGATGGTCTTGTCGCCGTAGCTCTTCGCGCGGCCGAACTTCGCGGCGAAGTTCTTCGTGTTCTCGGCGCCGGCTTCGGCGGCCTGCGCGGCGGCATCAAACAGCGCCGCTTCGTCGCCCTCGCATGCCGCGATGGCCTCGCACGCAGGGATGAACGCGTCCATCATGGTCTTGTCGCCCACCTTTGCGCCCGACATGTCCGAAAGGTCTTCGAGCGCGTTCGCGAACATGGCCTTGAGCTGGGCCGCGTCCGCCGTGTCGCCCTCGGGCGCCGCTTCCTGCAGCGCGTCGAGCCACGTGTTCCACAACGGCACCGCGCTGCCGCCGTTCAGCACCATGACCGCCATGGCCGCGTCGTCGAGCATCTCCTGGATGCCGCCGTCAGCCTCTGCCACGGCGCCTTCGATGGCATTTGCGATCTTGACCATGGTGAGGCCATGGTCGGCGTCACCGAAGTGCGAGTCGATTTCGGTCAGCTCCGCCTCGGCGGCGACCACCTCGGCGCACGCATGCTGCAAGCGTGCCGCCAATTCGTCTCTCGTGATCAAAACGTGCCTCCTTCGTGCCAAGCGTCCCGCCCGTAAGCGCGAGACGCATCGAATCCCCTGGGGGCCTGCTTCTGCGCACGGCCGTCCTTCGCCACGCTAGCCTGCGCAGCGCAACACGCGGTAGTAATGCCGCAGGACGTCCTTCATGGCGGCATCGCCCGCGTTCAGCAGCTTGACCCAGTTGTCGGGATGCTGCTCGTAGACGGCGTCGCGCGCCGCCACGATGAAGTCCGTGTACAGGTTGACCTTCGCCACGCCGCCCTGGGCGCATCGGGCCAGGTTCTCATCGCCCGAGCCCGAGCCGCCGTGCAGGACGAGCGGAATGCCGAGCGCTTCGTTCAGCTCCGCCAAGCGCTCGAAGTTGATGTGCGGTTCGCCCTTGTAGGAGCCGTGCTTCGTGCCAATGGAAACGGCAAGCGAGTCAACGCCCGTGGCGTCCACGAGCGCCTTCGCCGCGACGACTTCGGTGTAGACGTTCTCAGAGAGCGCGTGCGGGTTGCCTTCTTCCTCGGTGCCCACATGGCCAATCTCTGCCTCGACCGTCACCCCGTGCGCGTGCGCCAGCTCCACCACCTCTTTCGTGCGGCGGATGTTCTCGTCGAGCTCTTCGCTCGAGGCATCGATCATGACCGAGGTGAAACCCTGGCGGATGGAGGCTTCGATGACGTCGAAATGGACGCCGTGGTCAAGATGGAGCGCAATGGGCGCATCGCATACGCGCGCGTAGTACGTGCCGAGCAGCGCGGCCTCCTCAACGCTCATCTGCTCGAGGTGCACCTCGGCGAAACTGAGGATGAGCGGCGCATGAAGTTCCTCCGCCACCTGGGCAAACGCTCGCACGGAGTTCGAATCGACGTAGTCGGGCGACGGGATGGCATACCCTTCCGCGTGCGCCTTCTCCAGCATGTCCTTCGTGGATACGAGCATGGGCAATCCTCTCTTGGCGCCGCTGACGGCACGCGAGGCCTGCCCGGGCGAGCGCCCGGAACGCCCCGTACCGCCGGCCCGCCGGCTCGAAGCGCTGTATTGCCGCCATTATATCCCGCCCCGCCATCGCCCGAAACAGCCGAAGCGCGCCCTTCTTGCCCAGAAAGGCGCCCCATCGGAGGTGCTTCCCTCACCGGGACGCCCTCCTTGCCCAGCAAGCGCTCACGTTCCGTTCTGCGCAGCCCGCGCCGTCTCCGAAATGGCACAAAATCACCGATATAAGCCCTCCCATCGCCCTCTGGCCGATAGGGTGAGGAATGAATGCAGGCGATACAGAATGAGTGCGGGTTTTTCGCCCCCTTGATCCGCGCACGATAGCGAACATCGGTCATGTTTTGCCAAAGGCGAACCCGCCGCCGACGCCACACAGCGAGCATAAAACGGCTACCATACGGAGCGCACCGTTTTGGAGCGCACCGTTTTGGAACGCGCCTTTCTGAGACACGCACTTGGAGCGCACCGTTTTGGAGCGGTCTATCTTGAGACACGCCGTCTTGAGATGCATCATCTTGAGACGTACCGTTTCGAGACGCACCATCCTTGGAGCACACCGTTTTTCGAGCCGTCAGGAGAGCGCATGAACGTCACCGTGTACTGCGGGTCCAGCCCGTGTCGCAACCCGCACTTCGAGCTCGCAGCCCGCGAACTGGGCGCATGGCTGGCATCCGCCGGGAACGCGCTTGTTTACGGTGGCAGCTCCGTAGGGCTCATGGGAGTGATCTCGCGCACGGTCCTGGAAGCCGGCGGGACGGTGTACGGTGTGGAGCCGCGCTTCTTCATCGAAGCGGGCGTGGCGCAGCACGACCTGACCGAGCTCTACGTGGTGGAGACCATGAGCGAACGCAAGGCGAAGATGATCGAGCTGGGCGACGCGTTCGTGGCGCTGCCGGGCGGCGTGGGCACGCTCGAGGAGATCTCCGAGATCTTCTCCCGTATCCGCCTGGGGTTCGAGCCGGCGGAATGCTACCTGCTGAACATCGACGGCTTCTACGACGAGTTGCGCCGCTTCCTGCTCACCATGGGCGACGAAGGTTTCCTGAGCACGACGGACATCGAGCGCTTCCGTTTCCCCGAGAGCGTCGACGAGCTTGCGGCAATGCTCGAAGAGCGTGAGCGCAAGCCCCTGCAGCCGCGCGCCACGGCGACGGAGCTCAGCCCCAACATCACGTGCCGCTAAGCCCGCGCGCACCACGAAGATCCGGCGCTTCTCGCACCTCGCGCGCTTGACGCTTGTCGCGCCGAGCGCGGACGCAGCGCGCTTTTCAAGAGCGAGGCGCCCACCGTGCGCGCTTCACCAGCCAAGCGCCCTATCGCTCACCCACGCACTACCGCGAGCTTGTCGATGAGCTTGCGGTAGATGCGGTCGCGAATCCACGGCTCCGTGGACAGGCGAACGGCGTCCTCCAGCGGCACCCAGCGCACGCCGCTGTTCTCGTCGGGCTTCACGCGCAGCGGCTCTGCAGGGTCCGCCACCGCCAGGTACGTGACGTTCAGGTGCACATGCGAGCTCACGTACGCACCGCGCTTCTCGTGTCCGTCAACCGTGAGCACCTCGAGCGAGAACACCAGCCCCGGCCGCGCGGCGGCCTTCGCCCCTGGAGCGTCCGCTCTCAGGGCGCCCTGCCCTTCGACCCCTTCGCAGGCGAGCGCGCTCTCGGCATCTTGCCCGCACGCTCGACGCAACGCCGCCCCGCCATCGCACGGCACCAGGCGCCCGTGCACGCCCGTTTCCTCTTCCAGCTCGCGCAATGCCACGGCGGCCAGGTCGAGCTCGCCGTCCGCATGGCCGCCAATCCAGCTCCACGAATCGTAGATGTTGTGGTACACGAGCAGCGTCTGCTCGAACGCCGGGTCGACCGTCCAAACCGAGCACGCCAAATGCGCCTGCGCCGACCGTTCGGCAACATGCGAATCAGTCTCAAGCGCCCGCAGAATGACCTCTTTGTCGACGGCCTCCTGCTCGTTGAACGGCCGAAATGCCGCGATATCCTCGTATAGGCCTCGCGCGCTCCCGTACAACTCCACGGCAATCTCCTCCACAGTCCTCCGCAGCCATGCGCTCCGGCGCTGATGCGCCTCCCTTGCGCTTCGCCCATTCGGCGCCAGCGCCCCTGGCGCTTCACCCAGTAATCCCGACCGCACGCAATCGCGAATGCCGCTCGCAACGCCTCGCAGCTCCGCGCCTCACAGCGTAAGCGGCACAACGCGTTCGTACAGCGCGCTAAAGCCGTCATCGTAATCGCGGTCAACGTGATAATGGCCGAAGAACCAGCGTTCGAACGACACCGTTTCGCGCACGTGCTCAAGGTAGTCCGTCAGCCGGTCGGTGTCGAACGTCGGGTCGATGCGGCCTTGCACGAGCGTGGGCGCACAGTGCGTCACCACCACGTCCACCGTGCGCCCGCACGCGTCGAGCGCCGCCTCTGCCTGGCGCAGCTCGTCGTCGGACGGCAGCTCCCGCGGCCACCACGACACGCCCTCTTTGCGCCAGGGCATGTCGTGCGAGCGGGCGCCGCCCAGCGTGAACAGGCGCGCGCCTTCAAGCTCGTACACCTGCGCGCGCATGAGATGGTAGACCTTCTCGTGAACGGGGTGGACCAGGCCGCCGCACCATTCCTCTACCGGGTACGCGTCCAGGCGGTCGAAGTTCTCGTGGTTGCCGTCCACGAACAGCGTCGTCCACGGCTTCTTCGCCAGCCAGCGGAGCCAGTACCGCTCTTCGGAATTCTGGCGCTTGTTCCACACGAGCCCGAAGTCCCCGCACACGATGAGGCAGTCGCCCTCGCTCGGCGCGATGGCCTGGTCCGTCAGCCCGCGCGTTGCCAGCTTGCGGATGTCGTAGTTCCCGTGGATGTCTCCGGTCAAGTAAATCACGCGCACTCCTCCGCCGCCCCGTCCGCCAACGTCCGTGCGCATTCCCAGAGCGACTTCTTGCAAAACGCGCTGATCATGGACGGGTCCTTTCCTGCAAGAACGACGCTACCGGCACAGTTCGACCTCGCCGTACACGATACCGTGTTCCTTCTCAATCAGGGCGAACAGTTCTTCGCAATCGAGCACCGGGACGAACGACCGTTCGAAGTCCTCCTTGTTCCGCGTGACGATAGCATCCGCCTTGAGCTTGAGCGCCGACTGGTGGACGCACGCGTCTTCGAAATCGTCCCAGGTGGACGCGAGCGCGGCTTCGACGTCGGCCTGGGTCAGCGAGCACACATGGACGTGCCCGCGCAAAGCGCGGAGCAGCGACTTCGCCCGGGCAGGGTCCATCCCGCCCGATTTCGACGTGAGCACGTAGAACACGTCCGTCAGCTGCGAAGCGCCCACCCACGCCTCGAGCTCCCCCAGCGCCGTGAACACCAGAAGCTTCCGCGCGGACGCGTAGAACGGCTCCCGCCTCAGGACGAAATCGATGATGATGTTGGAGTCGACAAGCAGCCTCATACCGCGGCCTCTTCCGCACGGACAGCGACACCGCGCGATTCAGCGAAGAGCAGCTCGTCCGAAGTCTGAGCTGACCGCCTTTCGGCTCTGCCGCCTTCGAGCCCTTCGAACAGACCGCGTGCCCGCAAGCGCTCTTCCTTGATTCCGCGATCCGTCATGCCCGCCAACGGGCTTTCGGGCGCAAGGATCGGCAGCGCGTCGACCCACGCCTCCGCGGCTTCCCATTCGGCGGGGCTATACCGCCGCCGCTTCGGGGCGAACGGCAGCTCACGATGAGCGATTAGGTGGTCGTACAACCCGTTGATCGCCTGCGAGGCGGTGACGCCCAGCTCTTCGAGGACGCTGCCTCCCGCTTCCTTTTTCTCCTGCGACATGCGCGCCGTCACCATCGCATCGCCCATGGTGTTCCTCCTTTTGTTGTACGTACAACAAGTATACCGCACAACGCAGGCAGCCATACCCTCCCCTCGATGCAAAAACGCCCCTCGCGACAATGCCGCGAGGGGCGTTAGGCGCCTGCGCGCGTGGCAGGAGTCGTTCTTGGCGATGCCGGGACGCTACTTCGCCCCTCCCGACGGCGGTTGCTCCTCCGGCACACCCTCCTTCGGCGCGCCCTCCTCCGGAGCGGGCTCCACCACAAGCGGGCCTTCGACCGTCTTGTCGTGCGGCAAGACAAGCGACAGCACGAGCGCCACCAGGAAGACGAGCGCCACGCTATTGCCCACGAACACGCTCTGCAGCAGCGCCGGGAAGTGCACGAAGATGTCGCTCACCTGCGTGAAGCCCACGCCGATGGCCAGCGACAGCGCCGCGATGGTGATGTTGCGCTGCGAGAAGCCGGCGCTTGCGATCATCTGGAAGCCGGACAGGATGATGCTGCCGAACATCATGATGGTGCAGCCGCCCAGCACCGCGTCGGGCAGCGAGGCGAACAGCGCGCTCACCGCGGGCACGAGGCCAGCCAGCAGCATGACGCCCGCACCGCACGCGATGGCCTTGCGGTTGACGACCTTCGTCATGGCGATCAGGCCGATGTTCTGCGCGAAGGACGTGAGCGGCGTGCAGCCGAACACGCCGGAGAGCGCGCTCACGAAGCCGTCGGCCGCGATGGCGCCCTGGAACTCGCGCTCGGTGGGCTGGCGGTTGAAGCCGATGGACGTGAGGGCCGCCGTGTCGCCGATGGTCTCCGCCGCGCTCACCAGGTACAGCAGCACCATGGAGATGATGGGGCCCGCGTGGAACTCCGGCGCGAACGGCATGATGGACGGCAGCGAAAGGATGCTCAGGTTCTGGAAGCCGCTGAAGTCAACCTTGCCCATGAACAACGCCACCACATAGCCCACGACCAGGCCGAACAGGACGGCCAGCTGCTTGAGGCTGCCCTTCGCCAGGCCTTGGAACGCCAGGCACGCCACGAGCGAGATGGTGCCGAGCAGCAGGTTCTCCCACGAGCCGAAGTCCTCGGCGCCGCTGCCGCCGCCGAACGACTCGGCGCCCACGGACAAAAGCGAGAAGCCGATGGACGTGACGACCACCGCCGAGACGATGGGCGTGATGAAGCGGCGCCAGTATTTCGCGAACAGGCCGAGCACGCCCTCGCACACGCCGCCCGCGATGATGGCGCCCACGGCGGCGCCGTAGCCGTACTGCGCGGCGATGGTGCAGAGCACCGTGACGAACGTGAAGCTCACGCCCATGACGATGGGCAGGCGTGAGCCCACGCGCCACACCGGGAACAGCTGGATGAACGTGCCGATGCCGGCGATGACCATGGCCGCCTGGATGACCATGGAGGTCTGCGCGGCGTCGAGCCCCGCGGCCGCCGCCACAATGGCGATGGGCGCCAGGTTCGCCACGAACATGGCCAGCACGTGTTGGATGCCGTACGGGAACGCCCGCGCCAGAGAAATCTTGCCGTCGAACGACCGCAGTTCGTGCAGCTCGTCCAACACCGACGCTGCCGAGATGTTCTTTGCCATGCTGTTCTGCCTATCCCCTTCTTGCTCGCTGCGCCCTTCCGCGCGCATCTCCCGCGCCCGCCCGAACGGCGGCCGCATCATCCCTTGCATCAAAAAAGCGCCCGCGGCACGCTGCCGCCGGGCGCTTTCGAACGTTCGCTTATCGGAAGACGATCTCGCCGGTCTCCGGGTTCATGGACTCCACGATGGCGAGCGACTGCAGGTCGTAGCCGCGCTCGCGCAGGCTGTCACCGCCGTGCTGGAAGCCCTTCTCGATGGCGATGCCGATGCCCTCGACCACGGCGCCGGCATGCTCGCACACCTCGATGAGGCCGTTCATGGCGCACCCATTGGCCATGAAGTCGTCGATGAGCAGCACGTGCTCGCCTTCGCCGACGAACTTCTTCGACACGATGACGTCGAAGACCTTGCCGTGCGTGAAGCTCTGGATGCGCGTGCAGTACACGGTACCGTCCAGATTGATGCTCTGGCTCTTCTTGGCGAAGACGACCGGCACGTCGAAAACCGACGCGGCGATGGCGGCGATGCCGATGCCCGATGCCTCAATGGTCAGGATCTTGTCGATCTGTTTGCCCGCGAACAGGCGCTGCCATTCCTCGGCCATGGCCATGAACAACTTGACGTCCATCTGGTGGTTCAAGAACGCGTCCACCTTCAGCACGCTCTCGCTTTTCACGGTGCCGTCCGTGCGGATGCGATCCTCCAAAAGCTTCATGGCGACCTTCCTGCCCGTGCTCTCGCACGCTTCCCTGGCGCTGCGACGGCATGGCCACCGCGCGCGACGAGCGACCCGACCGGATTCGCCCGGCGCTCCTGCGCCTTGTTGACGATTTCCTTACAGTGTATCGAAAATCAGCGCTCGAGCGCGAACTTTTCCACCGTAATGCGCGCAAGCGCCGCTTCGTCGAGCACGCACCCCAGACCGTGCTCGAAGCCGTCGCCGTTGAGCTCCACGTGACCGCGCTGCAGCACGAAAGCAGGCCGCGCCACATCCCGCGGGAAATAGCGAGCGGAATCGCTCAAGTCGCCCGGCACCGCGCAGCACGGCAGCGTCTCGAACGCGGCGTGCAGGCGCTTTGAGACGCCCGTGTCGTACATGCCGCCCATCCACACGCTCACGCCATGGCGCTGCGCCCACTCGCAGAACGAGAGCGCCGGCCCCACGCCGCCGAACTTCGCAATCTTCACGGCGTACCACCGCAGCTGCGGGAACGCGAGCGCCAGGCGCAGGTCGTCGTAACTCGCAAAGCTCTCGTCCAGGCAGATGGGCACGCGCACAAGCTCTTGCAGGCGGGAAAGGCGCTCGAACAGCTCGCGCGAGCCTTCCCCTTCGCGCGGCTTGAGCGGCTCCTCGATACAGCGCACGCCGAACGCCCCCAGCTCGTCGATGACACGCTCGGCCTCGCGGGCGTCGTCGTAGCCCTGGTTCGCGTCGACCATGAGCTCCAAGCGCGGGAACGCGAAGCGCACGGCGCGCACCGGCTCCACGTCCTGGCCTGGCGCGATCTTGAGCTTCGCGCGCGGGATACCGGCCTCCACCGCCGCGCCCACCGCGGCGACGAGCTCGTCTTCCGGCATGAGCCCGAACACCGCGCCGCCCGGCACGAGGGTGCGCGCAGGCGCCTCGGCGGTCCGGAGCGCGCCGTCCTCCGCCGGACACTCGTCGGCCTCCGCCTCGCGAACGGGACCGGCGCACGCGGCGCTCGCCGGCAGCGCGCTGCCGGCGCCAGCGGCATCGCGCGCGTCCGCCTCCACCACGCGGCCGCCGTAAGGCTCGCCGCCAATGAGCTGCCACAGCGGCTTGCCCACGATCTTGCCGTACAGGTCCCACAGCGCCGGCTCGAGCGCGCCGCACGCAAGCGGGTGTTCCACCGCGCCCGGGCATTCGAGCAGCGCGTCCATGACCTGCCGCGGATGCGCGTACGTGCCCTCGAGCACGCGCGGGATGAGCGACGCGCGCAGCACACGCTCGTCCTCGTCGAGCGT
>DVLD01000104.1 GCA_018715725.1 Candidatus Aveggerthella excrementigallinarum | reverse complement strand
CCCGCGCGCTCGAGCGCGCGGTGCGCCGTGCGGGCCTGCCGTACGCTATCAGCCAGGGTTTCTCGCCGCACATGAAGATCGCGTTCGGCTCGGCGCTGCCCGTGGGCGTCGGCGGCACGGAGGAGCGCTTTGACGTGCAGCTTACGCGCTGGGTCGATCCGGACGAGGCGCTCGCGGCCCTTGCGCGCGCCAGCGTGGCGGACCTTATGCCGAGCGCGTGCGCCTACATCGGGCCGAAGGAGCCGGCGGCGTCGGTCGCGTTCCCCGTGGCGGATTACGCGGCGGTGTTCTCGCGCCCGCTCGGCGTGCTGGAGCTGCCCGAGACCGTGACCGTGGTGCGCAAGAAGAAGGAGAAGGTGCTCACGGTGGCGGACTATGTGGTGAGCGCCCCTGCGCAGGAGCCGCTGCCTGCGGGCGAAGGCGCGCGCGTGGTGTTCACCCTGCGCTCGCGCGACACCGGCAGCTTGCGCCCCGACCTCGTGGCGCAGGAGCTGCTGCGCGCGAACCCAGGCGCAGAGTTGCAGACGATCACGCGCACGGCGCAGCGGGCGCGGTAGCGGAAGGGGAGGAAGTTGGCTGCCGGGGAAATTTTTTCAAAAAAGCCCTTGCGCGAACGCCCTCGCTCACGTAATATAACCGTCGCTGCTCAACGCAGCCGCTGAAGAAGCGGGGTGTTAGCTCAGTTGGTTAGAGCGCCGGCCTGTCACGTCGGAGGTCGCGAGTTCAAGTCTCGTACATCCCGCCATTCGAAACCAAAGCCTCGCGAACGCGGGGCTTTTTTTCGTGTTTGATTCGTCTTGGCGGAGCCCCGTCCTCCTGGTGGGCAAAGTTTTGATGGGGCCTAAGCCTAATGGTGCCTAAGCCCTAATGGGGCCTAAGTCCTGATGGAGCCTCTGCGTTGGTGGGGTTTCAGCAAAGAGGCGCCAGGAGTGCCAGGTTGGCGGGCGTGCAAGGATTCCGGTGGGCGCTAGACGCCCGGCGCAGCGCAACGGAAGGCTCGCATGGCAAAAACGCACCGATGTTAGCTCGCGCGCAGCTCGTATTTGGAACGATTTGGAACGAATGCGGCGCATACGGCATGAATGCGGTGGAATCACCCCGGATTGGACGACTTGCATAGCTTACATCGGTGCGTTTTTGCCGCCCGGAATGCGCCATCCGGAACGTTTGGCGCGCAGCCCGGCGCAGCACGCGCGTCCTTGCGCGGTGATGTGGGGGCGTTGTCAAGAAAACGAGGAGCGTTCGCTCGAGCAGGCCATCAGTGCTGTAGAAGCAATATTATTTAGCAACTAAAGAAGCAACGAACTTCGGATTGAAAGCCACGCTGCTGTGGTGGACGATGCGAAGAGAGGGCTTCAGCACGAAAGCACGGAAGCGGTCGCGGTGTGCGGGGTGAGCTCCGAGCGCCAGGACGCGAGCCGCGCCCAGCCAGGACGCGAACCGAGCCCAGTATGCAAACGGTCGCGGCGTGCGGTACGAAACCCCGCGCTTGGCTGCGGAGCATCGCGAAGGGAGGCGATGACGTGCGAACGATGGACGATGCCACGTTCGAGCGGTTGCGTGACGAGTGGCGCGCGCTCATGCGCCGGTTCGCGCGCATGGGGCACGAGAGCCCGTACGCCCGAGCGGGCATATCCCCGCTCGGGACAGAGGTGCTGATCGCCATCGGCGCCCTCGAGCGGGCGGGGGAGGTCGCGCGCCCAAGCGTGGTGGCGAAGCGCGTCGGCACCACGCCGAGCTCGCTGTCCCAGGCGCTCAAGTCGCTCGAAGAGAAAGGCTTGCTCGAGCGCCGGCGTCTGGCGGGCGACTCGCGTGGCGTGGCGCTTGCGCTGACGGAGGCGGGGCGCGGCCTGGCGCGCTGCGGCCTGGGCGGCCGCGATGCGCGCTTGCGGGCGCTCTTCGACCACCTCGGAGCGGAGGACGTCGCCGAGTTCATGCGCATTGCGCGCAAGATGCAGGAGTTCTACCGCGCTAGCGCGGACGTCCTCGCATCGGATGCCCCGTCGGCGCGTGGGGTGGCTCCTGCTTGCGGCGCGGCCCTGGAGCCGGGCGAGGCGTTGCCCCAAGACGACGCGGCGTCGCCCGCGATTGAGCGCGCGGCGGACGTGGCCGCGGCAGCGCCGTTCTGCTCTGCCGCGTGGAAGGAACGAAAAGAACGGGAGGAAAGGGGGAAGCCGTGCGCATAGTCCGTTACCTGAAGATGGCGCCGGTGGCGGTGCTGCTTATCCTGTGCCTGCTCGTGGTGCAGGCGTTCACGGACCTGTCGCTGCCGCGTTACACGTCCGACATCGTGGACGTGGGCATCCAGCAGTCGGGCATCGAGCACGCCGCCGTCGACGAGATGACGGCGGAGACGTTCGAGGCCGTCTGTATGATGGCCTCGGAGGACGACGAGGCCACGCTGCGCGCCGCCTACGAACAGGGCGACGACGGCGCCTACCACCTGACGGCGGAGGGAGCGTCCGACCGGGAGGCGCTCGACAAGATCGTGGAGATGCCGCTGGTCGCCGTCCACTACGCCGACCAGGTGCCGGATTTCGACCTTGCCCAGGTGCAACAGGCCTACGATGCCGGCCTCGTGACGAAGGGGCAGATCAGCGAGGCGCTCGACGAGATGCGCGCCCAGATGGGCGACTTGGGAGACTCCATCGTGGCGCAGCAGGCCGTCGCCGCCGCGCGCGACGAGCTGGAGGCCGCCGGCGTGGACGTGAGCGCCGTGCAAATGGGCTACCTCCTGCGCACGGGCGGCATCATGCTCGGTCTCGCGGCGCTCGGCATGGCGGCGTCCATCGGCGTCGGCTTCTTGGCGGCGCGCACGGCGGCGCGCATCGGCCGCACGCTGCGCGGGCGCCTGTTCCGCCGCGTCGTCACGTTCTCCGACGCGGAGGTGCAGTCGTTCTCGGCGGCGTCGCTCATCACGCGCGCCACGAACGACGTGCAGCAGATCCAGATGGTGTCGGTCATGCTGCTGCGCATGGTCGTCTACGCGCCCATCCTGGCCATCGGCGGCATTGTCATGGTGTCGTCCACGAACGTGTCCATGGCGTGGATCATCGTGCTTGCCGTGGTGTGCCTGTTCGTGGTCATCGGCATCCTCATGGCGCTCGCCATGCCGCGCTTCAAGATCATGCAGAAGCTCATCGACCGCGTGAACCTCGTGGCGCGCGAGATGCTCACCGGCCTGCCGGTCATCCGCGCGTTCGACCGCCAGCGCTTCGAGGAGGAGCGCTTCGACGGGGCGAACACGGACCTCATGCGCACGCAGCTGTTCACGAACCGCGTCATGACGTTCATGATGCCGGCGATGATGCTCATCATGAACGGCGTGTCCGTGCTCATCGTGTGGGTCGGCGGCAGCTACATCGACAACGGCACCATCCAGACCGGCGACATGATCGCGTTCATCACGTACTCCATGGTCATCATCATGTCGTTCCTCATCATCGGCATGGTGTCCATCATGCTGCCGCGCGCCAACGTCGCCGCCGAGCGCGTGGACGAGGTGCTCGCGGCGCGCTCGTCCATCGAGGACCCGGCGCATCCGCGCGACGGCGAGCTGCCGACATCCGGCGGCGCCGAGATCGCGTTCCACGACGTCACGTTCTCCTATTCCGACGCCGAAGGCGGCGAGCCGGTGCTCTCGCACCTTGATTTCACGGTGCCGTCCGGCACCACGTGCGCGTTCATCGGCTCCACCGGCTCGGGCAAGTCCACCGTCGCCAAGCTCGTCATGCGCTTCTACGACGTCACGGACGGCTCGGTCGCCATCGACGGCGTCGACGTGCGCGAGCTTTCGCAGGCGGCGGTCCGCCGCACGGTAGGCTACGTGCCCCAGAAGGCGTTCCTGTTCTCGGGCACCGTGGCCTCCAACATCGCCTACGCCGACGAGGGCCTTCCCGAAGACCGCGTGCGCGAGGCCGCGCGCATCGCGCAGGCCGCGGATTTCGTCGAGGCGAAGGATGAAGGGTACGACGCGCCCATCTCGCAAGGCGGCACGAACGTTTCGGGCGGTCAGCGCCAGCGCCTTGCCATCGCGCGCGCCGTGGCCTCCAACGCCCGTGCGCTGCTCTTCGACGACAGCTTCTCGGCGCTCGACTACCGCACCGACGCGCGCTTGCGCGCCGAGCTCGCCGCGTCGCTCGGGGACCGCACGCTGCTCATCGTGGCGCAGCGCGTCTCCACCATCATGGACGCCGACCAGATCGTCGTCTTGGAGGACGGCCGCATGGTGGGCAAGGGCACGCACCGCGAGCTGCTGGAGACGTGCGACGCCTATCGCGAGATCGCGCTCTCGCAGTTGTCGGAAGAAGAGCTGAAGGGAGGTGAGGCCGCATGAGCGAGACCGCTGCCTCGACGCAACCGAAACGGCGCCCGCGCCCGCCGCACGGTCCCGGCGCCATGATGCCCGGCGAGAAGGCGAAGGACTTCAAAGGCACCGTCAAGCGGTTGGTGGCCTTCATGGGGCGCTTCAAGGGCGCCGTCCTGATCGTGTTCCTGTTCGCCGTGGGCTCCACCGTCTTCAACATCGTGGGGCCGAAGGTGCTCTCCCAGGCGACGACCGAGCTGTTCAACGGCCTGACCGCCAAGGTCTCGGGCACGGGCGGCATCGACTTCGAGGCCATCGCGCGCATCCTGGCCACGACGCTGTGCCTGTACCTCGCCTCTGCCGCGTGCACGTTCGTCCAGGGCTGGACGATGACCTCGGTCTCGCAGCGCGCCTGCTACCAGCTGCGCCGTGACATCGCCGAGAAGATCGACCGCATGCCCATGGGCTATTTCGAGCGCACGTCCACCGGTGATGTGCTCTCGCGCATCACCAACGACGTCGACACGCTCGGCATGAGCCTGAACCAGGGCCTGACGCAGCTCGTCACGAGCATCACGACCATCGTGGGCGTGCTCGCCATGATGCTGTCCATCAACGTGGTGATGACGCTCGTGACGCTCGTGGTCCTGCCGATCGCCGCCCTGCTCGTGAAGGTCATCGTCAAGCGCTCGCAGAAGTACTTCTTCCAGCAGCAGGAGACGCTCGGCCTGATCAACGGCCAGGTGGAGGAGACGTTCTCGGGACACGCCGTGGTGCGCGCCTTCAACCAGGAGAAGCGCGCTATCAAAAGCTTCGAGCGCGACAACGAGCGCCTCTACGAGAGCGCGTGGAAGTCGCAGTTCCTCTCGGGCCTCATGCAGCCTGCCATGAACTTCGTGGGCAACCTGGGCTACGTGGCGGTCGCCGTGCTCGGCAGCTTCTTTGCCGTGCAGGGCGTCATCACCGTCGGCGACATCCAGGCCTTCATTCAGTACGTGAAGAACTTCACGCAGCCGATCACGCAGCTTGCGCAGGTCTCGAACGTGCTCCAGATGATGGCCGCCGCCGCGGAGCGCATTTTCGCGTTCTTGGACGAGCCCGAGGTGCACGACCGCGCGGCAACCGCAACGACCGCGGGCATCGCGTGCGACGTGGAGTTCGACCATGTGCGCTTCGGCTACGCCGCCGACAAGCCGGTCATCCACGACTTCTCCGCGCGCGTGCGCGAAGGCCAGACCGTGGCGCTGGTCGGGCCCACCGGCGCCGGCAAGACCACCATGGTGAAGCTGCTCATGCGCTTCTACGACGTGGACGACGGCGCCATCCGCGTGGGCGGTCATGACGTGCGGGATTACGACCGCGCCGATCTGCGCTCGCTCTTCGGCATGGTGCTGCAGGACACCTGGCTGTTCAAGGGCACCATCCGCGAGAACATCCGCTACGGCAAGCTCGACGCCACCGACGAGGAGGTCGAGACGGCGGCGAAGGCGGCGTTCGCGCACCACTTCATCATGACGCTGCCGCACGGCTACGACACCGAGATCAACGAGGACGCGAGCAACGTGAGCCAAGGCCAGCGCCAGCTGCTCACCATCGCGCGCGCCATCTTGGCGAACCGCCGCATGCTCATCCTTGACGAGGCCACGTCGTCGGTCGACACGCGCACCGAGGAGCGCATCCAGCGTGCTATGGACAACCTCATGGAGGGGCGCACGTCGTTCGTCATCGCGCACCGCCTGTCCACCATCCGC